>WHTN01000001.1:25091-82220 GCA_009377715.1 Dehalococcoidia bacterium
ATGATCCACTTGTGCACGCCCCCGATGATCTCCGTGCCGACTTCCACTCGATCGAAGGCTACGTCGAGGTACCACGCAAAGTCGCCGAGGTACTCGGTTAGCGACGGCGCTTCGGGGTCGAACGTGCCGAAGATAAGGCCCTTATACGAAGCGACCTGGGCCACCGGCACCAGCCCCCACTGCTCCATGTCGAGTTCTTCGTAATAGTACTCTTTGTAACCCGGCACGCCCACTAGCTTACCGTCGTTGCCGTACGTCCAGCCGTGATAGGTGCACGTAAAGGCGGCGGCGTTGCCTTCGTCGGCGCGACAGACGCGCATGCCGCGGTGGCGGCAGGTATTTAAGAACGCCCCGACCTTCCCGCGCGAGTCTCGCACTATTAGGACCGGGTCTTCGCCCATATACGCAGAGACGAAGTCGCCTGGATTGGGGATCTGCGACTCGTGGGCGAGGTATAGCCAGCAGCGAGCGAAGACGCGTTCGAGTTCCATCTCGTATAGCTCTCGATCGACGAAAAGTCTGCGGCTAATGAGGCCGCGATCGAGATCGACAAGATTCCGGACGTCTGCAGTGTCAAGCATAGATTTCGCCTCCCGTTCCGATTCTCCCTCAAATTTACCTCAACTTACCCAAATGCGGCAAGAGATACGGTTTGCACGAAAAGTGGCTAAGAGAGCTAATCTTTGTTGCAAGACCTTGGGCCTATGTCATTCTGAACGAAGTGAAGAATCCGAGCACCGAAATAGTACGGATTCACTCCCGGAGTTTATCCTATCTCCGAGGGCGACTCGCTGGGCGAGAGTTGTATCGAAGGGGGTCGCTCAAGAGATGACCGGATAGATAAGTGTGCGAGTTGCCGGCATAAATAGATAACCATCTCGGCGTGTTAACCGGCACATTCGAAGCTGGTCGGGGCGAGAGGATTTGAACCTCCGACCTCTTGAACCCCATTCAAGTGCGCTACCGGGCTGCGCTACGCCCCGCTGTTGTATCTGTTTTGCGTTCATCGAATCCCTTTCTTAAAGGCAATCAAGTGCGCTGATTCCCCATCCGGGCGAGAGCGAAACATCTGGCAATTTAACGCTTGTCCACTCGCTCACGAGCACCTGATTATCCTCTGGCGCAGGCTATTGTTTACCAGCCCAATGATGGCTGTCAATGAACAATTGGCACTTTTGGGGGAGTCGTGTTGTATTGGCGCTATCGATAGGGGTGACGTTATCTATTGACATACTCTATTCGTTTGTGGTAATATCAGGGTGGACAGCAATTACAAATAGCCAACACGTAACGAGGTGAATAAGAGTGTTAGAGGTAATCGAAACGTCGGCAGGCTGGTTATCAGCTTCGCAGGCCGCCCGACAATTAGGCATAAGCACCCAATGGGTGCGACACCTAGCCGAGACCGGCAAGGTCACCGGCGTTCGCACGCCGTTGGGCTGGCTGCTTGACCGTGACAGCGTTGCACAGGCAGCAGCAGAGCGCATGATAACCAGATAGGTTTCATAGGCTGCCCGCAACCGCATGAGGGCTAGCTCCATCGAACGGACTAGCATGATAGCAAGTGGCCTAGTAACTTAGTCCGACAACTGAATACTGGTCACGTAGGCTCTAAGCCGAACGGGAGAAGGGGATTTTCGGAAAGGGGTAGAAGCAATTCTACCCCTTTCCCCTGAAACTGTTCGGCTTTGTTTATTGCTTAGGAGCAGTCGGCGAGGAAAGAGAAGGAGGGCAGGTCAGACGGACAAGTAAACCAAGTAGGGCGCACACCATTGACGGGCCGAAAGGCATAGAAAAAGAAAAGCTCAGGTCAGTCACACCTGAGCCAAGTGAAAGGACACTAGTTTGCCTAGGGATCAGTATACCACAAATCAAGAACAACAGGAACAACAGCAACAACAGCCGCAGCCACAGCGTCGCAGTCAACCCCAGCAGACGCACGAGAAGCGCCTAGCTGCCCTAAATCGCCTCAAACAGAATGGCAATATCCTCTACGGGTCAGGCAGACTGATCTACCTCTGGGGCGGCGAATCCCCAAATGCCCAGCCACTCAGGTTCGACAAAGACCGGCAGCAGATAGAGTCCACCTTTGGGATCACGATTGACGACGATCTGCTTAAGCTGCTGAGGGATAGCGCCCAGCCTCTCACTGTTGCTCGCTACAGCTATCGAATCCCAGATGGCTTGATTATCGGCCTACACCACGATGTCTTCGAAGATGGCCTATGGAGCCTGCTACTTACAGGCGATGACATTAACTTAGTCCCAGCAGGCTACGGTCGAGTCATGGTTATCGGTGGTGGCTGCCCCGGCATAAGCATACCCCATTGCATCTGTGGCCCCGAATGTGCTGACGGACGACCACACTTCAAACTCCCCGACGCATACGAGCCACTAATCCCGTGCACCAACGTAAGCCTGGGTCTGACCCCAGCCGAGGTTAGGTCAGTCCTGGCCGTCTGGGACTACGTCGTGACTCTCGACAAGCGGGGCAAGCCGATCCTAATCATCACGGGGCAGCAAGGTAGCCTCAAGACAGGCACCGCTAGGTCGCTGGTCAAGCAGATGGAAGGCTTGGAGCGGGATGTTAGCATACTCCCCAAGAGTCCGCACGACCTAGCGGTCACCGCCAATAAGCATCGGGTCATCGCCCTGGACAACGTTGAAACACGGGGCTGGCTGCCCGACATGGTGACGGCGATAGCGACAGGCGCACAGTGGGAAGCTAGGAAGCTTTACAGCGACGGCGAGACTGTAAGCTTTGACATCCGCAGCGGCCTCATCATCACCTCGATAGACGTGCCATTCAACAGGCAGGACGTAATAGATCGCAGCATCGTCTTCGAGCAGAGGCGTGTCGGCGGTTTCCTATCCGAGGACGTAATTGAGGCTCGCATGAGAGACCAGCGGCACGCTATCTGGCAGGCCAAGCTACATGACCTAAATCACATAATCCAGCTAGAGCGGGACAGGCCCTCGGCGGTGATTGGCTACAACTTCCGAATGGCCGACTATGCCGCCGTTGGCTCCCTCGTCTGGGATGAACCACAAGCCGAGCGCATACTATCGGCCCTCGTCAAAGCCCAGTCACGTATCACCCTTCGGGATGATGCGGTCATGGAGCGTTTGGCGGCCCTAGCCCGTGAGCGAGGTGTTTTGACGGGCAGCGCAGGCCAGCTTCGGGATATGCTTGTCGCCCCATTCAACGAAGCGCCGCCTGAGGCACGGACGGCCAAGAAGCTGGGTGGGCACCTCCGACGGATGCAGGACAACGCCAAGCTTATGAACCTAGATATAAGCTGGGCCGACGATCCGCACCTGAACCAGTTAATCTACACGATCAAGTGGGCCAAGCCCACCGTAAACGAGCCAGCAAGCTTTAGATCGAGCACCGAGCAGCAGGGGGTGGCTCTCGGCGCTGGAAGTATCTAATCGGCGGTAAGTGCGGTAAAGCGGCTTCTATTTCCTATTCTTTCTATTACTACTACTACCCTTCCCCTTTTTTATTCTTCTGTGCACAGAAGGAAAGAATATAGGGGGTAGGGTAAGATAGAGAGAAGAATAGAGATTCAATGCCGCTTTACCGCACTTACCGCAAACGGCAAACGGCAACCAAGAAATAAGAGTCATAGAGCCAAGTCCAACGACCTGGTGGGAGAAGGGGAGAAGGATTTAATCGTGATAGAGGCAACAACAAAGGATTACCAAATTGCACGACCTAGAAGTGGCGTCACCGACGGGAGATATTGTATACCCCTAGATGGCAAGCTAGAAGGCGACTGGGTAACAATCCACCTGACACATCAGGACGGGAAGCCTGAGTTACAGGTAGCCCAGTTCCTCGTGGGGCCAAGTGATAGTAACGATGATACCGACTGGCACCCGTTCGCTCTCGTTGACGACCTTACACCGCTCAACTCTCAGCGATCAGGCACTCGGCAACGTATGGCCCTTGCCAAGCTACTTGAGTCCAAAACGCCAGAAAGCTATGGCAGGCTCTATGCACGGCGATCAGGACGCTGCTACCTTTGCGGTCGGAAGCTGGATGACGAAGTGAGCCAACGTCGAGGGGTAGACCCCCGCTGTGCTTCCTTCGACGGAGTTATTACACTCAAGACGCCGCCGCTGCCAAAGCTCGATCCTGATACATGGGCCTATATACTCTGGAACCTCACCGACGGCTACCACGTCAAATCCCGCTGTGCCAAACACAGGTGCCCGATCTGCTATTCAACTATGTTTACGATTGAGAGTGCTGACGATGAGACCTGCTTCTGGCTCAACCACCCTGATCTGAAGTTGATTGACAGCGAGCGTGAGCAGTGGGAGAGCTTCTGGGACGGTCATGGGAACTTACTGACTAGCCTTAGAAATTGGGAACTTCTGACCTATGACAACCCTAATTTAAAGCGTATCGTCCCATTTAAAGTGTTCTTTAAGAACCCTTTGGAACGCAGGCGACTCTCTCGATTGTCGATAGAACAATTCCGGGCCTGGGGACAATCGGATACTGTAGTAAAATTCTAATTTCCGAAGGGGAGAGAGGGTGGATCACCGCATTCCCAGACGTAATCCCTCTCTAACCCTACCAAGCGACCACCGACCGATTACAGAAATGCAGATCGGCCCCCGAAACCCCCATTTACCCCGCCCGACAAAATGAAAACTAACCCTGAAAAGCCTAACTTTACCCGAAGGATGCCCCGTGATGATGCTATCTGGCCCCTTCTGACCAAACGGCAGCTATTAACGACTATTAGCGCAGGTTATTGCCCGCTGGACAGATGATCTAACATTATAGATGTTGATCACGGGGCATGTAGGCACGCAATTTCGTTTTTCGTAGGGGGGCGAGAGGCCACCTGCTATTTTATTCACATCCAACCCCATCATTGTTCCTATCCAAATCATACGGGTCTGAACCGATTACCCTGACAGGCCCGCGTATGTAGTTCGGGCCATTCCCCGTTCCACCTGCGCAATCATAGTCCCCTCTGCCAGGCAGGACACAATCGCCATAGGGGTCGGGATCAGGGTATGAGGGATGGGGGCATGGCGTCGGGCTGGCCGTAGGCGTGGGACTGATGTAGGCGTGGCAGTGGGCGTCGCTGTATTGTCAGGTCTCAACGTGGGAGTCCCAGTTACAGTTGGAGTGGGTGTCGGCGTCGGCCCATCACCATCTCCCTCGCAACCGCTCGCCGCACCTATGACTATGAGTAAGACGACTACTGGTATGGCAACCTGCCACCACGAGCGAAGACTTCTATACCAGAGCCAACTTGTTCTAAACATCACTATACCCTACATAAACTGCCTGATCTTATACAGACTTTCCCGAACGCTTGTCAAGCGACACTACGCTATTGCGCCAATCTGAACTATAGATGATAATTTCACGCTAATGAGACGACGAAGATCCCGAACAGCGGCGAGCTTCCTTAGCTCGGTTCTTCTGGTCGTGCTCGTTGGCCTGGCTGTCTGGGTCATACCACGACTGCAAGAGGACTCGGACGCCACCCCAAGATCAACATCGGACGACGTAGGCGATACAGTTGAAGTCATCCGTGTCGTGGACGGCGATACCATACGAGTGAACATCGACGGCCAAGATATGCCAGTCCGCTACATTGGCATCGATACCCCAGAGACAGTTGACCCCAACCGACCCGTCGGCTGCTTCGGCCAAGAAGCCTCAGCCCGAAACAGGGAACTACTCGAAGATCAGCAGATCAGGCTAGAGAGCGACATATCCGACACAGACCAGTACGGTCGGCTACTTCGATACGTCTGGATAGGCGACCAGATGGTTAACGAAATCCTGCTGCGAGAAGGCTACGCCCAGGTCACCACCTACCCGCCGGACGTGAAGTATGTAGACCGATTCCTCGAAGCGCAACGAGAGGCCAGAGATGCAGAACGTGGATTGTGGGCCACTTGCTAATCTCCCCGTGATCAACCAAATTCCGAATATTCAATGTCACCCAGACCCACAAGATCACATTATCTGAATTTGTATTTTTTATATGTTAGAGATGTTGACCTAATGATGTTAGAGAGGGAGGGGGATAGGAAAGAGGAAGTGGGGCATACGAAGGGAGTGAATAAGATAGAGAACGGGGGGGAGAGGAGAGAAGGAGAGAAGGAGAGAAGGAGAGAAGAAGACAGATGAAAGGATGAAGAAGATAGAGAAGCAGAGAAGCAGAGGGAACGTAAGGCGCAGCAGTGGCGAGAGGAGAAGGCAAAGCGTAGACCAGCGAAGCGACCAAATGTGCAGCGCAGAGGCGTTAGCGTCTATGCCTCAGCATCACCCTGGAAGGGTCATGCCTCGGCTTGCGTAGAGGTAGAATGGCCCGGCGTTAGACCATGCGTCACCTCACTCTGGCTCAGTTCCATTCCACCCCACTCCGCATCCACTTCGCTTCGCTCGGTCACGCTGGGAACGTATACCTCCGTGATCAACATCGCTCAACTACACCGGTCAACTTCCGACGAAAGGAAGGGCCAAGAGGGCTAGTGAACGATTGTCCTGAGCAGCGATATTGGCCTAGTCAGCAGCCACCATGACTCACTTGCGACTTGCTTCAACAAGCTGCTGCCGCTGCCCACAGGCTCCCCGGAGCGAAGCGACGGGCCTAAGTCAGGAAGCATGCACACGCCCGACGCGATGATACGAAGGTGGTCGTGCATCTGTCATCTGTATTTCCATTGACCGCTGCCCAGCCGCCTTGAAGAGGGAGGAGGTGAAGGCTGATTGCTGCGCTGGACGGATAACGCCCTACAGGCCGGAGGTGCCTAATGCAAGATACCGATGTAAGAATAGCTACAGTCAACACCGAACCGACAATCATGCGATTGGCTGAATTGATGCTGAAACCACACTATCAGGTAATCCCGATTCACTGGACTGAGAGCATCCTTGAGACCATAAAGGACGCGTGTCCGGACATCGTCATGATGGATGCGCATCCGGACGCAATAGACGCCAACCGGAAACTGGCCAAGTCCCTAAGGTCGGATTCGGCAACCGCGAAGACCCCCATCGTTGTGCTTTCGGCCAATATTCCGCCCCCAACAGGGCCGATACCTGATATACAGAGGGTTCCTGGCGTGACTCTGCTCGGGCCGCCGCTCACGATCAGGCGTTTAAGGGCGACCATTAATAAGCTGGTGGCCGAAACGGAACCAGATGAAAATGACGGAGACGGACAATCGTTTGTTCACTCAAGGCATTACTCGCGCTGTTGGCCCCGTGATCCGGGCGCAGACTATTATTCTCTCGCCGCATAATCCACACCGCTAAAAACCGTCGCTGATCCCGTTGTTACGTCCGACAACCAGCAAGTTTATATGTGCGTGTCCCTACGGCGACAGTAGTCCAGCCATTCTAGGCAGCACCACTGCCCACCGAGCCACATATAAACTTGTGTTAATTGACCCCGCCCCGAGCGGAGCGAGGGGGACCACTCATGATCAGGACTTGTCTCGACTACGTTGCAACCATGCCCCAACTAGAAGCACTGAGGCCAGCAGAATAAGAAGATAAACTATGACTAAGAAATCTCGCCTGTCGAAGAAGTGATCGTGACAGGTCTCATCATCGGCAACACGATAAAGCAGACCCATACTCAGGCTGAGACTCCCCTCCCTGCGAAACAGTGATGATATATTATTGGGTGCCTATCCTGCTCTGGCTGGGGCAGGGGGCATCCTCACCGCTGGGGGCTTCGGCTTCCAGCGGCTTTCTTCTCTACTCGAACATTCTTTCTCAAGAACTCATCCAAGTCCGCTTGACTGAATAACTTCACACGCCGATCTAACGGCGAGGTTACGTAGGGGATCAAGCCCTCTTTAGCCAGTTGTGAAAACTTAACCCTCGATACTCCTAAATGTTCCGCCGCCTCATGAAGCAGCAGATGCTTTTCATTAATGCTCAAAGTGCTCTTGTTTCCTCCACACGGACATCGTGCCTAATTATCTTGCCTCAAAGTATTGCCATGCTGGCATAAATATACCAAATGAGAGAATATTTGTCAAGAAAGGTAAAAAAAGGCCAAATAGGGTATTGACAAGTAAGATAAGACCCGCTAAGATAGGTAAAGAAAGGTAAATGAGGATGCCTTTCAAACCAGCCAGCAAACAGGAAAGGAGAAGGGAAATGACGAATGGAAGCAGCGCAGTCCAGGTAGAGGTCGAAGTCCAAGAGACCAGACTAGACCGTGCGCATCGGCTGTTAGAGGAGGGCAGCGTATACAAGGCGCACGGCTACGAAGATTGGTGCTGGATCGTAACGAACGGCGGCGGGATTGCCTACGTAATAGACGGCGACCGTATGGCCTGTAATTGCCCAGACATGGTGCAGCGACTGGGCGACCCCGTTCTGCGGCAGTGCAAGCACCTGCTGGCCGTCCGGCTGGCAAAGGGCGAGCGGGTGGAATACCCCAAGCCCACACGGAAGCTAAGACTACAAGACTTGTATGAAGGGGTAGCCTAACGGCTGCCCCCTAGAAGGAGAAGAGAGATGCCAACAAACAAACAGTGGGACAATGCTCTGTTAGACGAATTTCTATACGGTGGGGATGAAGACCGCCGTAAGGTGCCTGCTGCCTGGGAAGAGCTAAGTGCGCTGCGAGCATCGGTTGATCACCAGAAGATCAACGAGTTTTATGATGATGATGGGCACCTTTATATCTGGGCTTCGGTCACATCCGCAAACAGCTTGATTCACTCCGCTGGCGGCATCAACGCTGGCAGTGTTGACGAAATGAAGATCATCGAACTAGCACTAGAAGCGGCACCGGGCCTGTCATGCGCTTTGCAGGATATGTATCGACAGGCATTTATGGACGGCTTCGCCGCCGCACTCTCTGGTATGCTCACGGACGCTAATCTCCCCCAATGGAGGCAAGAGCTAGCCGGACTAGTCAACCCATAGGGCAACTAGCGACGCAGCAAACAGCGAGGACAAGCGGGGGTGAGAGGCCCCGCCCAATGAACCAAACACACACGGGAAGGAAATTTAAGCATGTCACTAAGCCTAATGTTAGTCCCCCTAATGGACTGCCACACCGTCAGCGATAAGCTCTTTGACGCCATCGAACCTGCGATAGAGGACTACAGCGAGATCAGGTATGGCTACGTCAGGATCACGCCGTCGCTATACAAGATGCTCACTGAACTAGCCACCCAGGGCGACGAGGGCGCTAAGGCCCTGTTAGACAAGGCCGAGCAGGAAGTCGGTAGCGAGAAGGCATTAAGCGAAATACTAGACGGCCTTACCGACGATGACGATGAGGACTGCCCGCTGGTCGAGGTGATGCTAGGCTAGACTGGCCCCGTGATCAACATCTACCGTCCTGAACCAAACAACTCCTACCCACTGCACACAGCAACCGAGGCTCGGTCATAACGGCCGGGCCTCGGTCGTTAAATCGCCGCTGACTATAGCAGCCGCCTATACCTATTGACGAACACTATATAAGTATGCTATAGTGAACGGAGGCGACCTCTATGACAACCACCACCGTTGAAGCAATTGTCCCCGCTCGCAACTTAGTCCCCAAGCAGGTAATCTGCCCCCTGCCCGAATGCGGCCTCGAAGTAACAGGCTACGGTCGCCGCACTTACTGCACCGATAGACACCGCTGGCTGGCTGCCACGAGGCGACGCAGAGCTAGATCGCAGCAATTTAGACAACTAACCCACGAACCGAGGAACCCCGATGGTATTTGACCCTAGTATGATCCCGCAGACTTCTGAGCGGGTCAGACATTGGACGGAGACTCTTAGCAACGCACAGTCTCCTAAAGACATACTCTACCACGCTCCCGATCTATTCACCGAGACGGTCAAAAGTCAGGGTGGCCTACCAGACACTATCCCCCTCGGCACCGACATATTCGACCCAGCGATCCACGAGGCCGTCAACCAGATGAACGACGATCAGCGCTGGCGTTATGCAACCGTCGTCGGGCAACTACTCGGTGAAGGCTGGGCAGCACCCAACAGAGACTTAGCCCCACAGCCTGATGAAGCGGAAGTCCTCGACCCAGGCACAAGCTGGCTCGGGGGCGTCAAAGGATTCTTCGGCGGCGTCGGCAAGAAGGCGTTAGACGTGCTGGACTCCAAGCCGATTAATAAAGCCTTCGACGCTCTTAACTGGGGCGGTGACAGGCTAGAGAATGCCATCGGCTTCACCGAGCTTGCAGCCACGCATCCAGATTCTACTCACCGCCCCAGGCACCCTCTGGGAAGCGGGCAGGCTCTACGCCGAGACGCTATTCCAATACGGCAAGAAGGAAGACATCATCCGCAGGTTGCAAGAGGGTGAATCGATAGATGTGCTAATGCAGGCGCCAGCTCTGGCACCACCACGCTGCCGTGAGAGACGAGGTTGCAAGAGGGTGAATCGATAGATGTGCTAATGCAGGAATACGGCACATCCGCCTCGGCGGTCTTCCTAGACACTGCCTTCAAGATAGCCCTCGACCCCCTCTGGCTAGTTGGCCCCGTCAAGGCAGCCACTATAGCAAGCAGGGGTGGCAGGCTGGCGGAGGCGACGAGCAAATTAAGCCCAATCCTAGAGAAGCTGCCAGGCCCGCTGCGTAAAGCAGCGGCTGGCATAGGAACCCCGGTAGACGAAGAACTGCTACTCGCTGGCCGCAAGGCAGTCATCGAAGGCGATTTAGCTTTCAAGTCCACCGGTGAGGTAGGCCAAACCAGACGGCTCTATGGCCTATTCCGGCTGACCCCGAAGGCCAAAGCTTCCCAAGATGTCAACGACATCGCCGTCGCTGTCTCAAGCCTGCTACAACAGCACACATCAATAACTAGCCTTGAACTATCCCTGATTGGCACTGCCTTAAAGTCAGGCCGCATCGACGACATACCTACCGTCTACGGCAATCTATTCCATAAGCCGATGGCCCGTACAATGGGCCAGCGAATGAACGCCGCCGGACTAGACTTTGAAGGTTTAGCCAGCCTCAAGAAGCCTGTGCTCAACGACATGAAGGCATGGCAGGCAGCGCCACCCGAGATAAGACGGGGTATGTATCCCACCTACGAGATCCGTAACGCCGCCGTGATGAATGAGATCATGGACGAGCAGACCGGCTGGCTGCGGAAGCTTAACGACTATCACGGCCTGGACGCCGAACAGCCTGGCTGGATGCTGGCCGTCGGCAACTGGGTGAATTCAGTAAAGCCCTGGCTCTCGATGTTTACATTGAACACACCCCGATTCGTCGTTACCAATGTCGCCAACCACCTATTCACCCTAGCAGGCTACGACTTTGGCCCCAGGGCGCTTAGATCGACCGATTGGGCCTTGAACGAAGCCTCCAAGCTGGGCTTCTCGCCTGCTATGACCAAATCCCTAGCGAAGGCCCCAGAGCAAGCCATCGCCACCAACGTGGGCGCAGGCACCGGCAAGTTCCGCATCTTATCACCGTTCGTGGCTATGGCGACTCACGTGGACAAGCGCATGGGGCTGAGAGCGATGTCCCTGTCACTTGAAAAGGCATACCGCTGGAACTGGCGCTTCGAGAGACAGGGTGGCATAGTCCCCGATCTCACCGATGACTTAGTAAACGGCCTCGGCGCAGACGCCACCGCCCGCTTCAAGGGCCAGATACTACGCCTCAACCCAACACCCGAATCGTGGGATGGCTTCGAGGCTGCTGTTAAGAATAACGTGGCCTCGCCCACTGCCATGTCCTTCATCATGCGTAAGGCGGCTCAGGAAGGCTGGGATGAAGGCAGGATAACAGAGGAAGTATCAAAGTTCGGCGATTCCTTCCTAGACCACGTAGACGGCATTCTCACAAAGAATCAGGACGACTTGCCTACGCTCGCCTCTGAACTGCGCCACACCCAGGACGACCTATTGCGAGAAGTCCATACCATGCGTGACTACGACCACCTCAGCCCGCTGGCCCGTGAAACGCTAGTAGGCCGCTACGGGGTAGACGCCGACGCCCTAACCCGCCAGTGGGAGAACGCCCAGGCGGAGACAATACAAAGACTCCTACGGGCACACGGCTTCTCCAACGAGGAAGTGCAAGACGTGTTCCGTCTCATGGATGACACCTATTCCCATCTTGGCTCAGTCCGCAACGATACTTGGAATCGCATATACGCCCCAGGGCGGCGGCTAGACCAAGAAGTCTACTCCGACTGGGAAGCCTACTACCCCATGCGCAACGAGGCTTTCGAGGGCATGCGGAAGGGTATCCATGACAAGATCGCCCAGCGTAACCCTAAGCTAGCCACACGCATAAATTCTCTGTTCGACGAGCTTAAACTGACACAGCAGCGGGTAGACGAGAACTTGCGTAACACCCTCAAGACCGCTGGCAGCCAGCCGACCGACACGATCATCTTCGCCTCCCGCCAAGACCCGGTTCACAACTTATTCGAGGCGCACTTCCGCTTCTCGGAAGCACAATATGCGCAGGCACGGAATACCTGGATGCAGCGGCTGGGTTTCGAGGCAGGCAAGGGCAAATACGCCTTAGCAGGTGAATACCCAATGGTGGGCGATGTAGTGTCTCTGACCAACCATGCCTACGTCAGGCTGATAGACGACATGATCGAGAACATCGATCTGGTGGCGCAGAGGACGCCCCTATCACTTACGCCAGAGACCCAGCAGGCGATGCTTAATTACATTGATGAGCTACGGCCCATCCTCTCGGACACTTACGCCGCCTCGGTGAAGTCCAGCCAGTTGATGTATGACTTCTCGATAATCAACTATCAACGAGGCTACGGCATCGACTCGCTGGCAATGGCTATCTACCCTTACCACTTCTGGCCCACTAGGACTTATGGCCCACTGGATGCGCAGGACAACTGCCCGCCCAGGCTATATCGCCGCCATAGCTCGCCTCTACGAAGGGCAGGAGGCGCTAACCGAGGGTCTGGCCGACCGGCTTAAGAACAAGTGGCGTGTCCCAATCCCCGGACTCTCTAGCATGGTTCCCTGGGCTGACGACGGCGTATTCGCCGACCCCGATAGCCATTATGTTCCCACTGGCCCAGCAGCGGGCGCAGGAGGACTTCGATAACGACTCAGTCGGCTACCTCGGCAATATGGTCGAGTTCGCTTCTAAAATAGGCCCAGGGTTCGCTCCCTGGGTCTCAGGCCCCTTCGCCTTCAAGGGCATACACGGCGGAATGGGATAGCTGGGTGAATAACCAAGTCGCCTCCCTCCCCTTCGGTCTGCCAGGCAACAAAACACAGCGTGGCATCTACGCCCTGACCCACATGGGCCAAGACCCAGAGGGCCTGTTCGCTGAAGACATACGCCGTGACTTCTATCTGGCACGCTCGCCCACCAGCGACTTCCTCCGCCACGTCGCCGGTCTTCCACCAGGCGACAAGTTCGACGCCTACCGTGCCTCCCGCATGATGATGGCGCTGGTAGTCCAGAAGTCTAAAGACATGTCGCCCGCCGATAAGGATTCCTTCGTGACCGACGCCATCCGGCAGCTACGAGCTAGTCAAGGCCCGCTGTGGGACGAGGCGGTAGACGCCGCCCAGACAGAGTTTGGTCTGCGTGCCGTGACAAGCTGGACTATCGGCGTGCCCGTGACCCTCTACGCCAAAGGCGAGGACATGATCCGTCGCAACTACGAAGGCGGCAATGAGATCGAGCAGGGGCTAGACGATGTGTTCCGTGCCTGGATCAAGGACGCCTACGCCAGAGGTATGCCGGAGGACATAGGCCAGTTCTACGAGCTATTCCCCGAATACCGAATGAAGGAGATTGGCTCGGCGATAGGCCGTGACCTAGCCGAGGGCACCAGCGACGCCATGACTAAGATAGACCAGACGCTCTACTTCGTAGACCGTGAGATGGTAGAGAAGCGCTATGAAACTGACTTGAGGGAGATAGCCGCACAGAAGGAAGCTCTAGAGAAAAGCGGTGCAATGACCAAGCGTGAAGGCCGCACCCAGCGAGAGATGTTGGACAACGACTACGATTACCTACTTGCCCTGCGCACCCGTGACTTCGAGGCCCTAGAGAAGCGATACCCGCTGGCCTTGCAGAACCCGCCGTCTTACACCCACACGGCAGGCGAGCGGGCGCTGATGACCCTGGTGGACGTCTTCTATACCCTCAAGCCAGACGAATTCAACACGCCAGTGGAATATCAGGCTGCACGGCAGCGCTTCTTACAAGCCCTCCCCGCAGCGGACACACAGGATACTATGGTGGCCCGCCTGCGGCTGGACGTGCAAGCCGAGCTTATTCGGCTCAACTACAGCAAGCGGCTGACCGAGACATACAACTCCAACTCCGAGGTTGGCACTGCATCCCGCCTGATCGAGGAGCGCAATAAGAAGCTGGACGACATAGCCGCTCAGTATGCCAAATACGTGACCCGTGACGAGTTCGAGCGACACCGCACTCGAAACCAGACGCCGCCGACGCCGCAGTATCAGGAATACCGCATCGCCTCAGCTGAGATCAGCGAATACATGGCCTTGAAAGAGAGCATGGGGCCGACTGAATCAAACCAGGAGCGGGCCATAGCGTCCGCCTTCTGGAAGTCACACCCCTTGCTAGAGAAGTATTACGGCGAAGACCCGCTGCCGATGAACACGGTCGAACAGCGGATAGCGAAAGTTAAGCTCGACCAGCTATGGGATGAATATTACTAGCTCAGCGACGCCGGTGCGCAGGCCCAGAGAGACTTTATGACTGTGCATCTGGACGAGTTCAACGAGAGCCGAGGCATGTTCGGCCTAGACCCGATCAGGGTTAAGAACTACCAGCAGGAGACTCCGTTTATTAGCCTGGACGGTGGGCCGCTGGATGACCTTCAGCGGACGATATACGAATCGCTTACTTCCGTTCACTAGCCTCGACAAGCAGCACTATGTTCGAGGCTGTAACGTGCAAGGCAAAAGCGGCGATGTGTTCTGGCACTTCAATCCGCTCCTGCCCCTGACCATGCCCACTAGTTCTATTCCGCAAGGTTGGGATTCCCGACTCAAGGAGCGAACGAACCGCTCCGAATTGACTTTGGAGAGAAGCTGGCACCAGTTCATTCTCGAACATGATCTTGATCAGAGGCTGCGCAGTGGCATTTTCTGGGTATCCCCATCCCTTCAAATCGCAGATCGTCTTCATAGTGCTCTCGAACGCTTTCAGAGCGTCGGCGATAGCCTCTTTATACCTTCCGTTACGGTAATGCGTGTGAGCGGACATGACTCCTCGGACGCTCCCCTCGAAGCGCTTACGATGCAGTAGTGATATCGCTGGAACGATGGCCTCATTGTGAAGATACTGCGAATCCATTCTCATCAAAGAGCCATCAACAAACTGATAGCCTAACCCATATTCAAGGAAACGGTGGTTTAGTTCCTGTATAGCATCATCAGCATCCTGCGTAATCTGGCTTTCCTGCCTGCTGCTGGCATACTTATGCCTGATTTCGCTATCGATCACCTTAAACGAGACCTCAATGATGTCTAGGGCGTTATCGGTCGTTCCATCAAGAATGAACTCCTGGCATTGACCGAACTCATTATGGTTTTCGCTGCCCAGTGCGAAGACGCCAAGTTCTCGGCAGAGGGTTATATGAATGGCTTTCCAAGCTAGGTTGCTCACATATTCAGTGTGGGGGCCGCCGTAGATACCGCCACCGACAAGGTAAGGCCCAATGGCAGAATTCCAGATATGCACAACCTGCCTGCGGAACTCGATGGGGAGAGGATCATAAATAAGTGGCTCCACTTCGTCGCCACGAGCAAGCCTCCGATGCCGCTTGGAAAACGTCTCGTATATGGGCACGTCTCCACCATGATAAATGCCCAAAAGACGAACTTCTAGGGCAAATCACTATTCGCACGATTCGAACAATCGCTGCGCCTGCGTTTCGAGTTGACCAGCCTCGGTGCCAACGACCAGTAATACACCCGCCAAATCGCTGATCACTCCCTCATTCCTCTCCCTGGCGGCAAGGGACATAACCTGGAAATGCACAGCCAACTCAGCCAGAATCATATCTACGCTCTCATGCCACAGCCCTGCTTCCGATGGGGGCCGAAGATCACGCCATTCTTCTAGATAGTCATTGATCGACTCCGCCGAGGCCACTACGTATTGCTCGATCCCTGCGAAGTCCGTCCTGCCTGTAACTAACGGCAAGTTACGCTGGGTCTCCTCCATCCTGTTAAAGATGCGAAGAGCCGAGTCTGAGTAAGTGCAGAGTTCCGATCTCTGATTGCAAGCGAGCACGAAGAACGAAACTTCGATAACTAGCAGTAGAGAAGCACGTAAGATAGAAGCGAGATTCGTCATCATTGTCACCTTAGATTGTTGTCCAACAGACTATGCCGCTTGGCGGTGTCCCGCAAGTCATCCTCAACCATAGGGGCATACGTCGTCTACAATCGGAGCCTATCCACAGGTGAATGCCGTTCGTGCGCACGTAAAGCGTCCTCATGCTCAACTGCCGTCAAATACCTAAGCGTCATCCGAATATCATCATGCCCGAGCAGCATCTGTAACGTCTTCACGTCCCCACCGCTCCGTAGGTAATAGACGGCAAAGGTGTGCCTGAAGGTATGCGGCGATGATCTCACGCCACTTATGCCTGCCCTCGTTGCAAGTCGCCTTATCATGTATCGAAGCCCTTGCGGTTGCAGAGGCTCCATCTGGGCAGTCAAGAATAGCTCCGGTCGGGCGGAATCCCGCACAGCCAGATACCGCCGAATACTCCGCTGGCAGCGGTAGCCCATCCTGACCAGCCGTTCCTTACTTCCCTTGCCCCATAGCTTTACCGTGCCCCGTTTTAGATCAATATCATGGACTTGGATGGTTGTAACCTCTTCTAACCGTGCGCCAGTATCCAGAAGGAAGCGAACTATGGCAGCATTCCGAAGGCCAAGGTAAGTATTTGCTGGACACAATGAAAGAAGCCTCTGGATGTCTTCAGGAGTGAAGATGGTCATGGCGAGCTTGGGAACCTTAGGTCTGGGGATAGCCCGCATTGGCGACGGGGCAACTAACGCTTCCCGTTCGGCCCAAGTGAAGAACGCCGACAAGGTGCGCCAGTAAGCATCTACCGTTATCGGCTTGGCTGGACGCCGTGATGAAACGCTGGTTCCACCCCATCTGACGCTCTCATGCCGCACGTAGGACAGTATTTGTCTAATATCCGCCGAAGTGACATTAGCTAAAGCTGTGTTCCCTACCAGGCGCTCGATTCGGCCCAGCATGCCTTCATAGAAGCTGATGGAATCATCGCTCAGATTCTCTGCCCGCTTTGACAGTAAAAAGTCATCTATGGCATCCTCAAGGAGGATGTCAATCAAGTGCGCTGGCTGGACGTTAGAGGGACTTGAGTCAGACGAATCTGGTGGTCTTGCGGAGAGAATTATATCTGAGCTTTGAAGCTGGTCGGGGCGAGAGGATTTGAACCTCCGACCTCTTGAACCCCATTCAAGTGCGCTACCGGGCTGCGCTACGCCCCGACCAGCTAACATCCTAGCATATAAGAAGTAACCCTAGCTAGGATAAAAGCGTTCCTAATATAAGCGAGGTAAGCCTGATACAGCGCGCCTCAATGCAACGTGACATAAGAGCGCGGAGTAAAAGTATCGTCGTTGACGTAAACAGATATGCCTGTATATGATGATCGAGGTCGGCGGCTGATCAGCGCCGGCTAAGTTTTCCTATGTTACAGCTTGATGAGATCGCTAATTCGATAAGGAACTGCGTTAACTGCGATCTTCACAAAGGTCGCGTACACGCCGTTCCCGGCTATGGCTCGGAAAACGCCGAAATTATGTTTATCGGTGAGGCGCCTGGCTACTATGAAGACCAGCAGGGCAAACCCTTTGTTGGGGCGGCGGGCAAGTTTCTGGACCAGCTACTCGCTCTGGCTGGCCTCGATCGTGAACAAGTCTATATCACAAACATAGTTAAGTGCCGTCCCCCGAACAACCGTGATCCCTTGCCGAACGAGATAGACACTTGCCGCGCGTGGCTGCAACAGCAGTTGGACACTATCAAGCCAAAAATTGTGGTAACGCTTGGGCGTTATTCTATGGCCTACTTCTTTCCCGGCGAAACCATCAGCAAAATACACGGGCAGCAGCGAAAACGCGACGATCTACTCATCATCCCGATGTACCATCCAGCGGCGGCATTGCACCAAGAACGCTTTCGCCACATGATCGAGGATGACTTCCGTAAGTTACGCACCGTCTTGGAAGAGTCGAATAAGCCGCCTGCCTCCGGCGAAAAACCGGCCGAAGAAGAACCACACCAGATGCGATTACTGTAGAGAATAGGAGCATATGGCCTCAAATATACTGCGAGTTATTCCCCTCGGTGGACTAGGTGAGATCGGCAAGAACATGATGGTTCTTGAGTTGGACAACGACATGATCGTTGTCGATGCCGGTGTGATGTTTCCGGAAGAAGACATGCTCGGCATCGACCTCGTCATACCGGACATAAGTTATATCCTCGATAGAAGCCATAAGTTGCGCTCTTTTATCATCACTCATGGTCATGAAGACCATACAGGCGCTTTGCCATACGTACTCAAGCAGATAAAAGCGCCGGTATACTGCTCCCGCTTGGCACGCGGCCTTATCGAAGTCAAGCTTAAGGAGCATAAGCTCGCGGGCCAAGCAGAGGTTCGGACCGTAGGCGCAGGCGAGCGGGTCAGGTTCGGAGAGTTCCAGGTGGAGTTCATCCAGGTTGCGCATAGCATTCCGGACAGCTTCGCTTTAGCCATAAGTACGCCGGTGGGCACGGTGATACACACCGGCGATTTTAAACTCGACTACACGCCAGTCATGGGGCAAGCCACCGACCTAGCGAGACTTGCCCGTCTGGGTAACGAAGGTGTGCTTTTGCTGCTCTCCGATTCGACTTATGCGGAGATCAGTGGTTATACGCAATCGGAGCAGGCTGTAGGCGACGCGCTAGATAGGATCATCGCGAAAGCTCCCGGCAGGGTCATTATCGCGACGTTCGCTTCCCTCATCTCCCGCATTCAGCAGGTTATAGACGCCGCGGCCCGCTATGACAGGCGTGTCTTTGTGATCGGCCGTAGCATGGTGGACAACGTTCAGATGGCCCTTGAGCACGGTTATCTGAAGGCCCCTGAAGGGGTGCTCGGCACTCTCGATGACTTGCGCCGCACACCTGATGAAAAGACGGTTGTTGTGAGCACAGGCTCCCAGGGCGAACCTACTTCTGCCCTGGTGCGTATGGCGAACAACGACCATCGTAATATCAACATTGTGGAAGGCGACACCGTTATCCTCTCCTCCACGCCTATTCCTGGAAACGAGATGCTTGTCAACAGGACGATCGATAATCTCTGCCGGCTCGGTGCGAACGTGTTGCACGGCCGTATCGCCGATGTTCACGTGCGCGGCCACGCCGCCTCGGAAGAGCTGAAACTCATCCTGGACCTCGTAAAGCCGAGGTTCTTCGTGCCGGTGCATGGCGAATATCGCCATATGCTTGCCCATGCCAAATTGGCCCAGATTATGAATGTTCAGGATGACAATATTTTCGTAATGGAGGATGGCGATGTCCTTGAACTCGACGGCGCTGATGGCTCCATCGTCGAACGTGTGCCGGCGAGCCACGTCTACGTGGACGGCTTGGCCGTGGGCGTCGACCAAGTTGTCCTACGCGACCGGCGGCATCTCTCCACGGACGGCATCGTAGTGGTGATCATGGCCGTTGATAAGCAGACCGGCCAGGTTATAGGTCGTCCGGATATTGTCACACGGGGCTTCCCCGAGGTAGAAGGGGTGGAGGATGTCCTCGAAAGCACGAGGGACGTCGCTGTAAACGCTTTAAGCGGCGCCGCCCATGTCGCCGAGTGGAGCGATACCAACACGAAGGTAAAAGACGCTGTTGCCCAGCATCTTTACGATAAAATACGACGTCGGCCGATGATTTTGCCGATGACCCTGGAGGTGTAGGGTAGATGGCTAAAGCTAGGGTGCAACCCGTTAAGCGGCCTGCCAGCAGCCCCCCGACGAAACGTCGCCGCAAGCGGGTTGTGAGTAATCGTGCGGCCAGCTTTGACCTGAGCATACCCTCTTTCGCCATACCTCCTAAGGTATTAGCCGGCCTAGCGGCTGTCGCGGGAATTTTGGCGCTCCCCTGGCTGATCCCGGCGCTTTTCGATGTGATTAGCTTCGTTAGCCGGGGCATGATCGAAGTCTTCGGCATCGGGCTATTGCCGGTCTCAATATTGATGGCTTTGTCTCTCTGGCTTGCCGCTGGCAGACCCTTGCCTGCCTCTCAGGATGCGTTGCGCTCCGCACTTGGAATAGCGTTGCTAATTGTAGCTTTTAACGGCATCACGTCCCTTTACAGGCCTGTCTGGCAAATTGGCGGCGTATCGATCGAGGAAGCAACGGCTGGCGGGCGCATAGGGAGCATCTTTACAGATAGCGCCGCGGGCGCCTTGGCGCTTATTGTCCTTCTTGTCGCAGGTCTTGGTCTGGCCTGGCCGCGCAGCCTAGTTTTTGCCGGTGGCAGTACTATGTGGTTCGGCAAACATCTGCTTGAGTTACAGATCCCGCAGCGAGTGGGGCGATTGTTAGGCAGAGCCTTGGTCGCCTTCGTTCCGAAGTCTTACGAACCGAAGCCCGATAGCACTCAACTCCCCGGCGTTCTGCCGCCAACCAACGTAAGCGACTATGCCTTACTCGACGAAGAATCGTTTGAAGTCATCGAAGGCAATCTTGCCGACGATGAAGATGAAGGATCTCCGAAGCGACTGGCGAAGGCGCAGACCAAGAGCCTTGCGCCCGGCGCAAACGGCGATGGATTTGCTGCCATGCATCCGCTGCATTCCGCCTGGGAGACGCCGGCTATCGATATTTTGAAGGCAACCGTGGAGAACGGCACTAAGACAACGGACAACAACGTTCGCGCACAGCTTATCATGGATACGTTACGTAGCTTTGGTGTCGATGCCAAGGTCGTCCAGATAAACCAAGGGCCAACCGTAACCCAGTTTGGGATCGAACCGGGCTGGGAGATCAAGACGCGCACGGTGGCCGAGCGCGATGTTAACGGACGTATTGTCTACGACAAGGACGGCAGCCCAAAGTCGAAGACTGAAGTCGTGTCTCGCACGCGAGTTCGCGTCAATCAGATCACCGCTCTCGCTAACGACCTCGCGTTGTCCCTCGCTGCCCCTTCGATCCGCATCGAGGCGCCGGTGCCAGGAAAGCCCATAATTGGTATCGAAGTCCCGAACAGTTCTCCATCGGTTGTAACGCTGCGGGCCGTTGTGTAGAGCAACTCATTCCAGAAGCTGCTGGGTCGCACGAAGCTCGCACTAACGCTGGGCAAGGGCGTCTCGGGCGAACCGGTGGCAGCCGACCTCACGAAGATGCCGCACCTGCTTATAGCAGGGGCAACAGGCTCCGGTAAAAGCGTGTGCATCAACTCGATAATCACCTGCCTCTTGATGCACAACACGCCGGAAGAAGTCCGCTTCGTCATGGTCGACCCCAAGCGCGTGGAATTGGCGCAGTTCGCCAGTATACCCCATCTCGCTTTCTCCTCGATCATCATCGATCCTGAAGAGGTGGTCGGCGCCCTTCAGGCTGTCATCCACGAGATGGAGGAACGTTACCGCAAGTTCGCCTCTACGGGCGTTCGCAACATCGAAGGGTATAATCGCAGTCCTAAAGCCGGCCGCAAATTGCCCTACTGGGTCGTTATCATCGATGAGCTCGCCGACCTCATGATGGCGGCGCCTTATCAAGTCGAAAGGCAACTCTGCCGCCTTGCCCAACTGGCTCGAGCTACCGGTATACACCTGATCGTAGCGACCCAGCGGCCTTCGGTGGATGTTATCACTGGCCTTATTAAAGCGAACTTCCCTACCCGGATCGCTTTCGCTGTGACCTCACAGGTAGACTCCCGGACGATCATCGACGGTGGCGGCGCCGAGAAGCTGTTGGGACGGGGCGATATGCTGTTCATGCCCACGGACGCGGCCAAGCCGCGGCGTTTGCAGGGAGTATATGTCTCCGACGAAGAGATCGAACAGGTTGTGGAGTTCTGGACTGGGGACCGCTTCGATGGCATGCGCCCCGAAGTGGCCGATCATCTGCTCGAAGAGGCGAAAGTGGCGACTCAGGAACAAGGTGAAGATGACCGGCTTATGAAGCAGGCGCGTGCTTTGGCCACGGAACACTCCCGTATCTCAACGTCACTGCTACAACGACGACTTCGAATCGGCTATCCTAGAGCTGCAAGGCTTATGGAGCAGCTCGAAAAGGAAGAGATCGTCGGCCCTTCGGAAGGCGGAGGCCAGTCCAGGCGCGTCTTGAACGCTAATGACGAAGATAATAACGACTACTAATTAGCCACCTTGATGTCATGAGAGATTGGTTTAGGGCGTTAGCCCCTTCCGGCCGCCGTCAAGCGTTTGAACAAGACCCTGACGCACAGCTAGCTGGAGAGCCGTGTTTAAATTGCGGCGCGAACCTCAAGTCGTCGCCGCAATTTGCTCGCTATTACGTCTGCCCGGAATGCCATTACCACTACACCATGCCTGCTCGCAAGCGAATCGAGATCCTGGCGGACCCCGAAAGCTTTAAAGAGTCTAATCGTCACCTTACCACGCAGGACGCCGTTCAGGCGGCCAGCCGGAGCCGCTATCGCAGCCAGCTTAGGGAGGCTCGCCGGCGCACCGGACTTTCGGAAGCCGTGGTCACCGGCGAATGTAATATCGTTGGCCGAGAAGTCGTTCTAGCTATCATCGACTTCGGCTTCTTAGGTGGCACTGTAGGCAGCGTAGTGGCCGAGAAGATTACGCGCGCCTTTGAGCTCGCGGCCCGGCGAAAGCTGCCGATCGTTACGGTGATAAGTAGCAGCGGGGCGCGAACGCCCGAAGGGCCTTCGACGATCATGCAGGCAGGCAAAATGCTCGCCGCCGTGAGAAGGCTCAGCGCGGAGCGCGTGCCTCATATCTCGATATTGACCAGCCCTACTACGGGCGGTATATACGCGGCTTTTAACAACGTCGCAGACGTTATATTGTCGGAACTTGGCGCAATAGTCGGCTTCGCACCGAGAGGGACCATCACCGGCGGTCCTATGCCTCAGAACTTCGATACCGCGGAGGCGTATCTGGAGCGCGGCGCCATCGATCAGGTGGTCGACCGTCTAGAACAGCGAGAACTGCTCTCGGTTATCGTAGACCTGCTCGGATGGCGCTACCGCTTGACGCTGGCGGGGCGCTGGCGGCGTCAACTATACGAGACACCGTCGTTGCCGGTCTTGCAGACCTTACAGCTCGCCCATCACGAGCAACGTCCCACCAGTGTAGATTATATAAGTCATATGACATCGACTTTCGTTGAGTTGCATGGCGATCGTATTAATCGGGATGCGACCAATGTGATCTGCGGCCTAGCGGACCTGGGTGGCGAAGCGGTTATGATCATAAGCCAGCAGCGGCCCCAACAGAGCGAGCAAGAACCGCGCCACGGTGCTTGGATAGCACCCGAGGGTTTCCGTAAGGCTCGGCGCGCAATGCTAATGGCGGCCAAGTTCCATCTTCCCATGATCTCTCTCATCGACTCGCATGGCGCTTCCCTCTCCCTCGACGCTGAGCAGCGAGGCATAGGCTACGCTGTCGCCCAATGCGTTGCTACGATGTCCGACCTGCCCACGCCGGCGATAGCAGGCATCATCGGTGAGGCTAACGGCGAGGGTTTTCTCGCCTTTGGTATGGCGGACCGGACTCTCATGCTCGAGAACGCTATCTACTCGCCAGCTTTGCCCAACGATGGCCTGGAGATCGATCAGAGCAGGAGTGAGGTCTATTTAGGGGCGAACGATTGTAGGGAGTTGGGTTTGATAGACGAAATAGTCTACGAGCCCAGCGGTGGCGCCCACACCGATCACCCAGAAGCCGCGCGGCTTCTTAAAGGCGCGATCTTGCGGCATTTAGCCGAATTACAGCCCCAACCTATACGCAGGCTTTTGGCCCTTCGATACAAAAGATTCCGCAACTTCGGCCATTACAGCAATATACGCTCGGCCCTCTATCAACCCGTTGGCAAGATACGCCGTCGCTTTATCCATGAAGCTCGTGGCGCTCTCGCCCGAGTCTTTCCTTCTCTGAAACCACGCCAGCCCGACGACAGCCAAGATATCTCTATCCCGTAGGGTCATTCCCGCGCAGCAGGACAGTAGGGGGCACGGCCTGCCGTGCCCCCTACATCGATTGTCTTACGATGCGCCCTAGCCAAGCGTATTTTATTAGTCGGCAGAAGGAAGCACCTTCGGCTGAAGGAGCGTCATCGGCTTGCCACAGCAGTGCACTTCGCCCTCGCTGCCCTTGATGCAAAGCGCCTCCGTGCCACACGTCTCGCACTTATAGCGTTTGCCAAGCTGATTCGGCACGCTAAGTTATCCCTTCAGTTGCATCGGCTGGTCGCAGCACGCGAGTTCGCCCTCGCCGCTGCGCGTGACGATTATTTCGCAGCCGCATTTGCTGCACGTATACCGTTTGCCCGCTTGGTTAGCCATAGCTAGTGATCGGATAAGACGCTTAAGTTGCCAATCCCGCAGAAATCCAATTTGTCACTCTGAGGCCTTCGCTTCATGTCATTCTGACCGAAGTGAAGAATCCGTGCCCTAGCCTTGAACCGAAATTTGCTAGCGGATTCTTCGTCGCTTCCCTCCTCAGAATGACATGATTTTCTTCGCTCACCTGCCTCCGAAGGCGACTCGCTGAGGCGAGAGTTTATCGAAGGGTCGCTTAAAGATGGACATTTTATCGGCAGGGCCACCATCTTTACTGCGTTACTTGAATGATACCCTTCATCGACGTAGGGTGGAAGTCGCAACGGAATTCGAAACTGCCGGCCTGATCGAATTGAAAGGTGATGACTCCTGTCCCGCCACCTCGTATGGTATCCGGGTTTGTGCAAGGTTCGGGGCCGTCGGTTGTACAGAGGTTAGCCTCGTACCTATTGTCCGGGCCAGCTACATGAAGGTTGTGGCCCACTTGTGCCGTGTGGTTGACGTTAACCGTCACCTGTTGGCCGACTTTAGCGTTGATAGTCACGCCGGGTAGGCCCGTAAACTTCCGGTGGACGTACCAGTTGTCGCCTATCGGGAAGCTGACATCTCCTTGAGCGTCGGGTGTACACTGACCCGTATTGACGTCGCAGGCGCCCGGCCCTGCCGCGTTCGCGGCTGGCGTGGCGGTAGCAGTTTGTGTAACCGTTGCGGTTGGTGCAATAGTTGCGCTGGCCGCGTCTTCCTCGTCCCCTCCGCAGGCTAGAATAAGCAGAGCCACCAGTGCCAGGACGCTCAGCGCGAAGAAGCCTTTAATTCTTGACGATGCAATAATGCTCAAGTTCACTCCTCCAAGCTAGATCTGAATGTGAAAGCAAAACGCTTTCACATTTCCCCGATCTACGCTAGACGGAGGAGATTGGATTCTTCGTCAGCTATCTACGGGCCGACGATTATGCTGCCGATCATATTGGTAGGGTGGAAATCGCAGCGAAATTCGTAGGTGCCGGCCTGAGCGAAGTTGAAGCTTAGCGTGGCCGTCTCCTCGCCTCTGACAGGGTCCGGGTTCGAGACGACATCGTCGCTTGTCTCGTATTGGGTGTCGACGCCCGTGATGTGCATATTGTGGATGTTGTTGCCGGCGTTCGTGAGGTTGACGGTTACCGCTTGCGCTACCTCGGCCTCGATCCTGTTCTGCACAAACCGGTCGTCCTGCATCTCAACGGCTATCATGCCGGTTGGGCCCACGGCGACCGTTTCGCCGCCAGTCCCCGGCGATGGCTGAGTGCGCGCTATCTGGCCGCATGAGGTCTCGTTCATCGGTCCCGTTGGGGGCTCTTGCGGCGGCTCGTATACGTCCGTGCCGGCGGCGTGATCGACAGCCTCGGTGCCGAGCTGGCCGCGCTCTACGATGAGGTTATTGCCCTCGACGCGCGTGATGCGCACGATCTCGTTCTCTATGCGTAGCAGACCTTCGCTGGCCTCCCGAGGAAGGCCGCTGGCATCGCTTAATGGGATCGTCGTAGCGTCTGCGGTAACGGCGCTCGCGACCGTCTTGCCGGTCTCGTCGCCGGTGCTCGCGCCGTGCCCGTGGTTCGCTATCTCAAGCGCCTCTTCCCATCCTTGGGTCGTTTCCTGGCCTAGCTCAGGATCCTCAAATCCACCTTGGCTGCTGGTTATAAGCGTCACCAGCTGCTTTATCTGTTCGTCGTTTAGTGGGCCTCCCTGGTCAAGGCTCCACGCCGGCATGATCGTGCCGACCCTTCCACACACGATTGTGTCCCTGATCCGCGCCTGTAGCTGCTCTAGCTCTAGTGCGATGTCCGGCCTGTTCTCGGGCAGGTTCAACGGTAGTCCGGGGAGGTCGCTGCGCTCCAACACGCCCAGGCCCTGGTTGCCATGGCACGTTCGGCAGAAAGTAGCGAACAGGTTCGCGCCGCGCTCCACGGTTTTGTGCTCCTGCTCTTCTATCCTGTCGTCGGCGCGAATCGGGTCCCAGAGCCAGTACAGCGTCACCGATATAACAAGGAGAAAGAGCAGGCCTATCATAGTGTTGACCTGCTTGCTAGTGTTCATAAATCAACCTTAAGGATAAGGAGTAGCCCGCCTAGGATTGTCGTTGCCGCCCTGGGTTATATCCCCGGTCTGGACGATTACGCTGCCATCGGCTTGCTTTTCGATCAACATCGTATCCATCGGGCGTGGCGCCGGGCCGAACACTCGTACGCCGCCCTTCGTATACGTCGAGCCGTGGCACGGGCAGCGGAACCAGCCTGTGTTGCCACCGAACACGAAATCTTCCCTCCACGGCACCGTGCAACCCAAGTGTGGGCATTTTTGCCATAGCGCCAACAGGCCGCCATCGCTTGCTTCGCCAAGTTCGCCGGAAACACCCTCGCCCGGCTGGAGATTCACGAGCCAGAACTTGCCCCTGACAACCTGAAGGGGAGGGCCGCCTGGCTCAGGGACCTGCTCTGCCGGCACACCTATGGGGCCACCGAAACCCACCACCTTGCGCGGGTAAAGAAAGTCTAAGCTTGTCAGGGCCGTGGCCATCGTTAGCCCAAAGGCGGTCCAGAAACCGCCCAGCAGAAGCATGCGACGCGAGATCCCCCTCTTCTGCCGTGTAGTGTCAGCAACGGGTGTGCGTGCCCGGGCTGCCGCTGACTCTGCTCGAATGGCAGACAACAGCCTTTCAGCGTGTCCACTCGCCATACGCCAGCTAAACGGCGTCACTGGTGGCCGCGCGGCCGGGCGCGCCGGCGTAAACGTTGGTGGCGCTGCCGGCTCCTCTTGAGCAGCGGTTGAGGCGGCGATCGGCTCCGTTCGAGGCTCCTCAGCCTGGGCTGGGGTCGGTGGGGCTGCGGGTTCGCCGGGTTGTGGCTGCGCCGGCTCCGGCGTAGTAGCCGACGCTTCGACCGGTTGTTGGGGTTGGGCTGGTTCGGCCTGGCTTGGAACGGCCGCCTGTCGTTCGGCTGGAGGCGTCTCGCCTCGCTCTGCGGCGCGTTGACGTCTCAACTCCGCGGAGAGTTCGCGCGCCCGTCGTACCCGTTCGTCGGATGAAAGAGAGCGAATATCGCTAGTGTCTGCGCCTTCGTTCCTCTGCTCGTTATTAGCGTCCGCCATTAGTCCTCACTGTCCTAGCGCCTGTTCTATCTAGGGGTATGGTATCGTCCTCTTTGGATTATCGTTACCACCCTGCGTGATATCGCCCGTATCGACGATAATGCTTCCGTCGGCCAGCTTGGAGACCGACATCGTATCCATGGGATGAGGCGCGGGCCCATCTATGCGGATGCCCGCCTTAGTGTAGGTCGACCCGTGGCACGGGCAAAGGAACCAGCCGGTTGTGCCGCTGTATACCTCATTTTCCTGCCAAGGCACTGTGCAGCCGAGGTGTGGGCACTTCTGCCACAGGGCGACGAGACCTCCATTTGCCGGCCTCCCCAAGGTCGCCGTATATGCCCTCGTTCGCTTGCAGATTTGCTAGCCAGAACTTCCCCTTAATGAAACGCACGGGAGCGCTCCCCGCTGCTGGAATCTGTTCGGCCGGCACAGCGATCGGCCCGCCAAAACCCACAATCTTACGAGGGAAAAGAAAATCTAGCCCGCTCAGAGTCGTAGCCACCGCCAGCCCTAAGCCTGTCCAGGAAGTTCCTAACAGAAAGCTCCGGCGGGAAATAGGTGAGCCGCCCGGCGTTGCTATCGCTACAGGCGTCGCCGCTTGTAGCGTTGCTGCCGTTGTCGCGACGCGCGTATTAGCTAGCAGTTGCTGTGCCGGACCGGCCGCGATTCGCCATATGCCTGACTGATCGTGTTGGGCCTGCGATTGAGTATACCCTTGCGCCATATTTACCCCTCGTCCACCACGATGCCCCAAGGTGGCACCAGTTCCTGACCTGGGCCGCGAAAGAAGCTGCCGGTAACCGTTAGGACTAAGAAGGTGAAGAAAAAGCCAGTAAACAGCACGAGCATCAAGTCCCGGCGCGTCCGCAGCCAGCCGAGCATGAAGACCGTGTATATCATAGCGACCGTAAAGCCGAAGATAAGACTGAGCGGAATGACCTGCCCCGACATGATGCCCGGGAGGTTAAGGTGGAAGTTGCACCATAGGTGCAGATCCTTGAAATAGATGTCACAGACTTGTTGGTTGAATGGCACAGGTATGTTTCTTAGGTCCTCCGGCCACGCAAAGCGTCCCTCGAAGTCCTTTACGCTAAGAAGCCCTTTGTTCACAAGGACTTCGCTGCCATCCAGCTGGGTCTCTCGAATAGGCTGAAGGCCCGGCACCCAGCGGGTGATCGCTTCGAATTTGCCAGCATCGAACAGGATTAACAGGATGTTTATGGCAGAGGCGTAGATCGCTCCGAAGCCGAAGATCTTTACCGCGTTTTTCGTGCCGAACCAGACGCCCCGGCCTTCGGTATCGCGGTCGAGGTAGGGGACCATTATCAGACCTATAATGGCGATCGTCGGCAAGATCACGCCTGCCCAAGCCTTGTCCATGTGCAGCAGCAACTCCTGGAGATTCAGGAAGTACCACGGCGCCTTGGAGGGGTTAGGCGTAATGTCCGGGTTAGCCCGGTTTAGCAGCGGCGCGTCGATGAAGACCGATAGCAGGATAAAGGTGATAGTAAAAAGAACGGCGCAGATAAATTCGGGGAAGAGCAAGTCTGGCCATACCAGAAGCTCCTCTTCTCTTTCCCGGCGCTGCCTTGGCCTGGCTGGTCGCTGGGCTGCGGGTCGCGCCGTCTGTTCTATCGCCATCGCTTCGCTATTTTCTTCTCTGCCCTTAGAGAGGTCTAGCCATCCCGCCGTCACGTCTGATGCGCCAGAAGTGGACGGCCATGAATATCGCGGCCGCCAGCGGTAGCGCCAAAACGTGCAGCGTGTAGAAGCGTATGAGCGCGTTCTGCCCGATTTCGAAGCCTCCGAACAGCACCAACTGCGTCTCGTCGCCGAGGTAAGGTGCCGAACCGCCGATACCGTGGCCGACGGTGATAGCCCAGAGGGCTAGCTGGTCCCAGGGCAGCAGGTAGCCGGTGAAGCTAAGGAGCAGGGTGAGTACGAGCAGGATAACGCCCACCACCCAGTTGAATTCTCTAGGCGCCTTATACGCGCCGGTATAGAAGACGCGGAACATATGTAAGAACACGAAGATGACCATACCGTGCGCTGTCCAGCGGTGGACGTTGCGCATTAACTGGCCGAAGCGCACGTCCGTCTGTATCGCTTGAATATCGTTATACGCGCGGTCAACCGAGGGCACGTAGTAGAACATGAGAAGCACGCCTGTGACTGTGAGCATCAGGAACATGAAGAACGTTAGCCCGCCGAGGCAGTAGGTGTGCGTTATTTTGACGTGCGTGCGGTGTATTCGCGTGGGGTGGAGATGGAGGAAGACGTTGGTCGCTACCGCCAGCATCTGATTCCGGGGGGTATTGGGGTAGCCGGAACGGAAGATGGACTGCCAGACGAAATTGTGGAACATCTTATCGTAGATAAGATCGCCCAGTATCTGAAACCGCTCTCGCGTATTTCTGGGTCGTCCGGGCTGTTCGACTGCCATAACTAACGTCCTCCTAGCGGGACCACCAATAGCCGAAAGCCACCATGATCGCCATAGAGCCTGCTATGGTCAGCAGGACTGCTAGAAACTCGAAGCCCTCGTGAACGTGTCCGAACATAGCTCTGTCCTTATCGTTACCGCTGTGCGGGTCTCCGATTCCAGCTAGCGATTTTAATGTCGCCGTTCCTTAATGTCAACTGACATTGTGAAGTCTATTGCAAGCCTAGTCTAGTATCATGGTATGCCTGTGTCAACGGCCTTTAGGCGATACTTTTAAAACTATGTTGAGGCGGAATTCTTGTCTGTCATTGCGAGCCCTTTGTGTGACTGTTCTCCGCTCACCCCGAGCCCTTCGGCAAGCTCAGGATGTACTTGTCGAGGGGCAATGTCTCTATCATAGGGGCGGCCTTCCCGTGCGAGTGAGCACCTGCCTTAGCACGAACTACCTTCGGAAGAGAACCGTGCCACAACCGACCGTATAAAGTCCGTCTTGCTCTCCGTATAGCCCTCGCGGTCGGTGCGGAACTTTTCGGCCATTGCGACTTTGAGCTTGTAATATTCGTCCGCTATCAACGCATTATCCCGCAGCGCGTTGCGAAACACGAGATGCCGGATCCAAAACTCGCTGCCTAGATCCACCATGTGTAGATGATATCCAGGCTTGCTGAAGTAACGCCGATCCGGTAGGGCTACCTCGTGCTCAGGCTTGTAGACATAATCGAGGCGACTGAGTGGTTCGACGCACCTTGTCGCATCGCTAAGGCTTCCTACGCCGGCCATGATATCGACGATCGGCTTCGCGCCCAGCCCCGGTACGGACGTACTACCAATGTGCTCAATGGCAACTATTGCGTCAGGGGTAGCTTCGAGTATGCGTCGGCTCTCCTCGTCGTAAAGGCGTGGCCAAAGCGGATTGTACGGCACGATGATCACTGACTCGGGCATATCGTTACTCTCGTCAATGCGAGCGCAGCGAAGCAATCTCAGCCCGTTCTACTACGTTGGGCTTTAAGCCCGATCAGATTGGCTGTCGTTATCGCAATTCAGAGATTACCACGGTCGCCTTCAGCGACCTCGCAATACGGTTAGAACTCATCGTATAAGTCACGCCAAGTTGGATTAACCGCCTCAATCAGTTCCAGTTTTCCCTTTCCTTGAACCAAATTTGATTTGTTTCTCTCGAAATATCGTAATTTCAGGATCGCCGAATATCTCGAAGTAAACAAGCTTACGAACGTTATAGCGTAGCGTAAATCCGTCATGCGGTTTCTCCTGATGCTCGTATATCCGTCTCTTTAAGTTCGTTTGTAACTCTAGTATAAAGCACAGTGCCAAGCCTGCTCGTCATAATATAGACGTAATACCGCTTATCCATAGCCAACTACCACGGCCGCGTGCGCCGCAGTCGCAGCAGCCCCTGCACATCCTCCGACACCGTCCGCCGGATGTTGACGCGCGTGTCCGAATCCTCGATCCAGCGCACAGGGATGTCCTTGACGCGATAGCCGCGCTTCTCCGCCAGGATCAGCAACTCCGTATCGAAAAACCATTCGTCGTTCTCGATAAGTGGCACCAGTTCTTGGACGGCGCGCTGGCTCGCGGCCTTGAAGCCGCACTGCGCATCGCTAAAGCGGGTGCGAAACATCCCCTTGATCAGAAAGTTGTACCCCCGAGACAAAATCTCCCGCTTGATCGAGCGCTCAATATCGGCGCCGCGTGTCAGCCTCGTGCCCGTCGCAACGTCGTAGCCCTCCTCCGCGATCGCCGCGATCAGCTTCGGGAACGCGGCCAGTTCGGTCGAGAGGTCTACGTCCATGTAGCTCACGATGTCTGCATTGCTGCCGAGCCACGCTGCCCGCAACGCCCGTCCGCGACCTTTTTGCGGGATGTGCAAGACAGCGGTCTGAGTAAAATCTTCGGTCAGGCGCTGGGCGACGGCTAGGGTCGAATCGATGGAGGCGTTATCGGCGATGAGGATACGCCACTCGTGAGGCAGGTTCGCCGAGAGGAAGCCGTGCAGCTTCTCGATGCTGCTCGGCAATACATGCTCTTCGTTATAGACGGGGATAACGACGTCGACAGTTGCCATTTTTACTTGGGCCAGCCCGCGTCCATGCTAAGCTGAGGATCTTAGAAAAAACAAGATCAGTGCCGGAAGTGGCGGATGCCGGTAAAGACCATCGCGATGCCGCGTTCGTCGGCGGCCTTTATCACTTCGTCGTCACGGATCGAGCCGCCCGGCTGCACGATCGACGAGATCCCGCCTTCCGCTGCCTGCTCGATGCTGTCCGGAAAGGGGAAGAACGCGTCCGAAGCCAGCGCCGCTCCCTGCGACTGCTCTCCCGCGGCCCGCAAAGCTAGGAAGACGCTGTTCACGCGGTTTGGCTGGCCCGCGCCCATGCCCAGAAGCATATTGTCTTTCGCGACTACGATAGCGTTCGACTTGATATGCTTGGCTACCTTCCAGGCGAAGCGGAGGTCGCGCATCTCTTCCTCGGTCGGCTCCCGGCTCGTTACGGTCAGCAGCTCTAGTTCCGTATCGGCGTGAGCGTCTGGCGTTTGCACCAGAAAGCCGCCGCCTACACGGCGAAACTCCGACGGCGCGTCGCCTTTACCGGCATTGTCTACCGATAGGAGGCGCAAGTCGCGCTTGCGGCGCAGCACTTCGAGGGCCGCCTCGTCGAAACTCGGGGCGATGATTATTTCGTAAAAGGTCTTCGCGATCTCCTGTGCGGTCGCGCCGTCGAGCGGGTGGTTAATCGCGACGATGCCGCCGAACGCCGAGACGGGATCGCCTGCCAGCGCGCGTTGGTAAGCTTCGACGAGATCGTCGTAAGAGGCGAGGCCGCAGGGGTTTGTGTGCTTGATAATGGCAACCGTTGGCGCGGCGAAGTCTTGCACCGCCTTCCAGGCTGCATCGGCGTCCAGATAATTGTTATAAGATAACGCCTTGCCGTGTAGCTGCTGCGCTCCCATCACGCCTGCATCAGTCGAGCCGAGCGTCGTCTCCTCACGATATAGCGCTGCAACTTGATGCGGGTTCTCGCCGTAGCGTAGGTCCTCCAATTTACTTAGCGCGATCGTCATCTCCGAAGGTAGCGACTCTTCGCCGCGTCGCAAGTACTGGGAGACGGCCGTATCGTACATCGCCAAATGCTGAAACGCCTTCTGCGCAAGCCTCCTCCGCTCTTCTTGCGGCACGTCGCCTTTTTGAAGCATCGATAAGCATATTTCGTAATCGTTAGGATCGACGACTACGAGTACGTTCGGGAAATTCTTCGCCGCCGCGCGGATCATCGTCGGGCCGCCGATGTCGATATTCTCCAACGCCTCGTCTAGGCCTACGTCAAGCTTGCTAACGGTCTCGACGAACGGATAGAGGTTGACCATCACCAGATCGATGGTCTCGAAACCTTGCTTCGATAGCTCCTGCATATGCTCAGGTTCGTCGCGCCGCGCCAGAATGCCCGCGTGCACGGCGGGATGTAGCGTCTTCACTCGTCCGCCCATTATCTCTGGAAAGCCCGTGATGTCCGACACGCTCTTGACCGGAACGCCGGCTTCAGCGATCGCACGCTGCGTGCCTCCGGTGCTAAATAGCTCGACGCCGAGATCGGCCAGCCCTCGCGCGAATTCCAAGAGGTTCGTTTTGTCGTATACGGAGATAATGGCTCTCACTCAATTAAGCCTTTCGGGTTCTTTGCATATTTAGCAGAAGGATGTCCGATTCCTTAAGTTCGCCTGTAGAAGGGTCTACCGCCCAGCCCATTCCCTCTAAAGTTCGCACGCCCACAAGAACTGTTTCTAAGGTGTCGATTATAAGAACCGACTCTACCATACTTTTGCCTTGGAGCAATATATGGGCGTATGACTGATCGAGGACTTGAACGCCCGAAGCCGTTCGGACTCTAATTTGACCCACTATGTTTAATCCAAGCTGCTGAGCTAAAGGCCTCGGCAAAGTCGTCCACGTGGCGCCGGTATCCACTAAGGCATCAAGGATTTCAATTGTCCCGTCGATTCTTTCTGGGTTGGACAGTTTTAGATTCACCCTGACGTGTCCCATCGTTAACTCCAGATAACACCCTTGCCTTTTACAACCTCACCCACCGCAATCGCCTCCGGCAGGTGACGCATTACTTCGCCGGCGTTTTCAGGCGCGCAGGCTAGCACGATGCCTATGCCCATATTAAACGTACGGTACATCTCTTCGTCGCTTATGCCGCCGCGCTGCTGGATCAGCGAGAAGACAGCTGGCACTTTCCACGAATCACGCTCGAAGCGGGCGGCTAGGCCCTCCGGCAGGATGCGCGGCACGTTCCCGGGCAAGCCGCCGCCCGTGATATGAGCGATCCCCTTCGGTAGAGGCGGCTCGTGAGCCGCCCGCGCCGCCAGCAGCGGCTTGAGGTCGCCGTAATAGCAGCGATGTGGCGTGAGCAGCGCCTCGCCCAGCGTCGTCCCGAGCTCATCGTAATGTTTATCGAGGGCCGCCCGTTCGTGCTCAAGGTCGCCGCCAACTCCTATGCCGAAGACGTGCCGCGCTAGCGAATAGCCGTTGGTGTGGAGGCCGTTCGATGGCAAAGCTAGGAGGACATCGCCTTCGCGAATTGCACTGCCATCGATCACACCCGACCGCTCCACGATGCCGACGATAAAGCCGACGAGATCGAAGTCGCCGGGCGCGTAAACGTCCGGCATATCAGCCGTTTCGCCGCCCAGCACTGCGCAGCCGGCGTCCTTACAAGCAGATATGATGCCCTGCAAGAGGGCTGCTTTCTGCTCGTTCGTCAGCGAACTGCTCGCGATGTAGTCGAGGAAGAAAAGCGGATGGGCGCCAGTCGTAAGAATGTCGTTGACGCAGTGGTTTACGAGGTCGATGCCTACCGTGTCGTACCGACCCATCAGCGAGGCGATCTTCACCTTCGTGCCGACGCCGTCGGCGCTCGCTACGAGCACCGGGTCGGTATACCCGCCTCCGAGCTTGAAAAGCCCGGCGAATGGGCCAATGTCTGCTAACACTTCGGGACGTCGCGCGGTCGCAACTAGACGCTTGATCTGGTCTACGAAACCTTCGCGGGCAGCTACGTCAACGCCGACATCGGCGTAGGTCATAGCCTGCGGTTGCTGTTCAGACGTCATTGGCTTTGACTAACGGCGCCGATCGACGTCCCAACCTTCGCCGGCCGGGATAAGCGACTCTGAGGAGTCGTTGTGCTCGAAGACCAGCTTGTCCATCTGTAGCTGGACGGGAATGGGGTATTTGCCGGTGAAACAGGCGTTGCAGAATTCTTCTTGGGGCAGGCCGATCGCCTTCGCGAGACCCTCTAGACTTAGGTAGCCTAAGGTGTCCGCGGCTATATGTTCGCGTATCTCCGGCACGCTCTTCTGCGCGGCGATAAGCTCCCACTGCGTCGCCATATCGATGCCAAAGTGGCACGGGTGGCGGATCGGCGGAGCGCAGATCCGCATATGTACCTCGCGAGCGCCGGCGCGCCGCAATAGTTCGATAATCCGCGGCGTTGTGGTGCCGCGCACTATGGAGTCGTCTACTACCACCACGCGCTTGCCTTCGAGGACTTCTCGAAGCGGATTGAACTTGAGATGAACGCCGAGCTCGCGGATACGCTGGTCGGGCTGAATGAAAGTCCGGCCGACGTAGCGGTTCTTCACCAACGCCTCGACGTACGGTATCCCCGACTCATTCGCATAACCGATGGCCGCTGCCGTTGCCGAGTCTGGTACGCCCGTCACGATGTCAGCGTCTATCGGGTGCTCTCGCGCTAATTGCGCCCCCATAGCCATACGTACTGGGTGGATAAGTTTGCCTTTGAGCAGGCTGTCCGGTCGCGAAAAGTAAATGAACTCGAAGAGGCAAAGGGCGTGTCTCGTCTCTTCCATCGTTTTTATAGAGGTAAGGCCGTTCTCATCGATATAAACAGCCTCGCCCGGCTCGACCTCTCTCACGAACTCCGCGCCTAGATGGTCGAGAGCACAAGTCTCGGAAGCGACGACCCAGTTGCCGTTCAAAAGGCCGAGACTTAGAGGTCGCACGCCTAAAGGATCGCGAATGGCTATGATAGCGTCCGGCGTAAGGATCACTAGGCAATACGCCCCTTCAAGCCTGCGCATCGTATGGCGGAGGCGCTCCTCCCATGTATTGCCGGGGGCGCCGGCCAGCAGATGGGCGATTATCTCGCTATCGGTGCTGGTCTGGAAGACTACGCCTTGCTCTTCAAGCTGGCGTCGCAGGGCCTCGCTGTTTACCAGGTTCCCGTTATGGCCAAGGGCCATCGGTCCGCAAGCGCCGTTTACCTGTAGAGGCTGCGCGTTGACGATATGGCTGGAGCCGGTAGTGGAGTAACGCGTGTGGCCTATCGCCATATGGCCTGAGAGATGGGGCAGGTCCGATTCGTCAAAGACTTGGGCTACCAGGCCCATGCCTGTACGGAGGTGTATGTTCTTGCCATCTGAGGTCGCTATGCCGGCGCTTTCCTGGCCCCGGTGTTGAAGGGCGTAAATACCGTAAAAAGTAAGGCGTGCTACGTCTTCACCAGGCGCATAAATCCCGAAGACGCCGCACGCCTCTCGTAAACTCGAATGGTCTGTCATAAAGACACGCGTTGCATATAAAGACCTTCGTTAAGGATTAGGCAGCTATGCACTTTCACGGTATCACATCGATATTGGTCGTGCAAGACTAGATAGGATTACTTTTCATAGAGGCTAGTTAAAAGCTCTATGATCTCTTGGACCTCGGCATTGCGCCATCCGGCCCAGACTTCGCCTTGCTGAAACTTGTCTACCTCCGGTTTGGCTTCTTCCGGCGTTTTGCCCTCTCGTAATACGTTGTACATCGACATTTGCTCGTTAGCCAGCGCCGGTCGTTCGATCCAGTGGGCGAGATACTTGTGATCGCGTGTGTAGAAGACTGCGGTTGGGATAGATTGATACTCGCCTCGATTGAGAAACTCGCTCATGATGTCCATGTGTTGGTCACGTGGGAAGACCCGCATCTCCATTCCGGCCGCTTCGGCGATACGCGCCATCACTGGCATCCCGCGGTAGACGTCCGGACACCAGTCCTCGCCTATTACCAGCATCTTCGCCGGGCCGTCGAGACGCGTGACCAGAGCGCGCAACGCTTCTACGTTCTCGCTGGATATGTGGGTATCGTCGTAATTTGCCGCGAACTTCTCTTTGTTGCGCTCTATCTGAGCTATGTAGTCGCTATACGTAAGACCTGAGGCGAAGCGTTCGGGGGTTACTACGCTGTCTTTAACGGAAGCCATAGGCATCCTCCTCGTGATCTAGTGGTGACAGAAAAAGTGTAGCATAGCCGCTTTTGGGAAAGCAAACGCCAGTTTTCTGCTCTAACCTTTTTATTCTGGGTTAGACGCCAAAAAACTTGACACTCCCTAGTAGCCTACCTAAAATTGGCGACAGGCTTCTAACTTAATTACCGTAGGAGGTAGTCTATTTGTCCGACGTAGTAGTAGGGGAACACGAAACTTTTGAGGCGGCGCTGCGGCGCTTCACCAAGAAGGTGCAGCAAGAGGGCATCCTGGTAGAGGCACGGCGCCGCGAGCATTACGAGAAGCCGAGCGTTAAGCGCAAGAAGAAGGAAGCTGCCAAGCGACGCAAGAGCCTCAGGACCTCGATGCGAGGTTAAAACTTTTTGTATGTCTCTGGCAGAACGGCTCGATGAAGATCTGCGAGAGGCGCTAAGAAGCCGTGATGAGCGACGTAAAATAGCGCTTCGTATGGCAAAGGCCGCCATCCACAACGCCGAAGTAGCCGCCAGGGCTACACTTGATGATGCAGGTATCGTAGCTGTCCTGAGCAAACAGGCCCGCCAGCACCAAGAGAGCATCGAAGAATTCCGTAAGGGCAACCGGTCTGACCTGGTCGCCAAAGAAGAAGCCGAGTTAGCTTTCCTTAAGGCGTACCTTCCTGAGCCGATCTCACAGGCCGAGATCGAGCAGGCCGCGCGTGAAGTTATCGCCGTCGTCGGCGCGATCGGCCCCGCCGATAAAGGTAAAGTGATGCAGGCCCTTATTCCTAAGCTCAGCGGCAAAGCCGACGGCCGCCAGATCAACGCCGTCGTCACCGAACTTCTCTCCAGTCGATCCTCGCGCTGATTCTACCTTAATATTAGGGCGTCCAGAGGGCATCCCTCTGGCGGGGTTTTAAAGGGGTGTCCCCTTTAACCCTAATTTTTAGTCCGAAGGACTACCTTGAACCCCTTGAGGGGTTTGGGGTGAAAATGCAACTTCACCGCCACGCGGTTTCTTGGTATGATAATTCACAAAGACGCCTTCATCGCTGATTGACATGTTCGACATATTTGGCCGCCGCAAACAAGACCGCGAGACCTACGGCGACCGTTTGCCTCCTGGCCAGAAGCTCACGGACGGCTGGCCCGTCCTGAATTACGGCAGCACCCCACGCATCGACCTCGATAAGTGGGAATTCAGCGTCTGGGGCGAGGTAGAGGAGGACCTAAGTTGGACTTGGGACGAGTTCCTCGCTCTCCCCAGCACAGAAGTTACTTCCGACATCCACTGCGTGACCGCCTGGAGCAAATTCGACAACGAGTGGGAGGGCATACCTTTCCGTGCCGTCATGGAGCACATACGCCCAAAGCCGGGCGCCCAATACGTCATGGTGCACTCCTATGGTGGCTATACGACGAACGTCCCGCTCGCCGACCTTATGGACGACGACGCAATGTTCGCCTACAGACACAACGGTAAAGACCTGGCGCGCGAACACGGTGGCCCGATGCGCCTCGTTGTGCCGAAGCTCTACTTCTGGAAGAGCGCGAAGTGGGTGCGAGGCCTAGAGTTCATATTGGAGGACAAGCCCGGCTTTTGGGAGATGTACGGTTATCACATACGTGGCGATCCGTGGAAAGAGGAACGATATTCTTAAAAACCGTCTTGCGAGCTCTCTAGCATGTCATTCTGAGCGCAGCGAAGAATCTACCTTGGCTCAGGATAAACTCCGCAAAGCAATCTTACCTGTATCGACGCTCGTTTTCCGCTCACCCTGAGCTTGTCGAAGGGCGAACTAACAAACACTCGTAGGGACAGGGCTTTAGCCCTGTCCGAACATGTAAGGGAATAGAAATGACCACAGTACAAATCGAGGCAATAGACCGTAAGCTGCTGAACCAGATCCAGATGGACTTCCCGCTGGACCCCCGGCCGTACGCTCTCATCGGCGAGCGGCTTGGCATCTCCGAGGACGAAGTCCTCGAACGGTGTCGCCGCCTCAAGGAAGCGGATATCATCCGCCAGATCAGCGCTATCTTCGATAGCCGTCGCCTCGGTTACAGCAGCACGCTCGTCGCTATGGACATCCCTGATGATCTCCTTGAAGGATCGGCGATGATCATCTCCGAACATCCCGGCGTTAGCCATAACTATAAGCGCGACCACGGTTTTAACCTCTGGTTCACTCTCACGTTACAGCCCGGAGCGAACGTGGCCGACGAAGCCGAAGCGCTCGGCGCACACGGTAGTGCCAGGCGCGTCCGCGTAATGCCCGCGCTGCGACTTTTCAAGATCGGCGTCGAGCTTGACCTCGAATCCGGCACTAACGCCGCCCGCGAGGGCGTCTACGAACAGACCCGACCCTACGCTACTCGCCCCAAGATCAGCGAAGATGATAAGCGTTTCATCTTGGTCTTGCAGCAAGACCTACCGCTAAAACCGTTCCCGTTCCAGGAGTGGGCGGTAAGCCTCGGCGTTTCGGAAGACGAACTCTTCGCGAAAGCGAAAGAATTTGAGCAGATCGGCATTATGCGTCGCTTCGCCGCGGTCCTGCGCCACCAGCGCGCTGGCTTCTTGGCGAACGGCATGATCTGCTGGCGCATCCCAGAGAATAGGGTCGAGGAGCTAGGCTGCCGCCTCGCCGAATATCCTCAGGTCAGCCACTGCTACCAGCGTCCCATCTTCGCCGACTGGCCTTACAACGTCTTCTCGATGGTACACGCCCTCTCCCGCGATAAGTGCGAAGAGCTAGCGGTGCAGATGTCAGGCGAGATCGGCGTTACTGAATACGCGATCCTCTACAGCACCAAGGAGTACAAAAAAGAGCGTGTGAAGTACTTCCTGTAGCAGCGACGCTGGTTTTAACCGTAACTCCTTCGTATTGTGTAATTTCGGATGATGTCGTCCATTATTTTCTTGGCGGTTTGATTTTGGCTGGCTAGCATTAACGCATAGATTGGGCCGCCCTTAGAATTCCTCATGATAACGTGATCGCTGACGTGCTTGAATACGGTTTGTAATTGCTCGGCATAGACTCTTGCCAGCTTATCTGGGTCAATCCCTTCTCTTGTAACTCTTGGTGTGCCAAATAAAGCTCCCTGCGTTGAATATAGGCTATCGACCCAATCATCACGCCCCATGACTCTTGTCAGCATCTGCCGATTGGCTTGAGTAGGTTCGCCCTGTCGGCTTAAGTTACGGAAGATTCCCATTAGTGAAAAGTTTATAAAGACGTCAAAAATTCCGGCTCTGCCAAGCCTCTCTACCGTTTGCCAATCGAGCTCAAGCCCGTACGGATCTAGAAAAACTAACCCGCGTTCCTGTCTGCCAAGCTGAGAGATTATTTCATTAATAACTTCGTTTGCGTCTGCTCGGCGTACATCTGTCCTTGCTTCTTCCGCGCGTTCTTCGATAATGCTGTTGAGCCTAGAGACGCGACTCTGGTCTTGTTCTATGAACCAGAGGTGATCGAACGGTGGTTTGCAGTCGAGAGCCAATAAAGGTGACCCTTCAAGATAAGCTTGAATCTCTTGTTTTTCCTGGATTCCATCGGCTTCCCGTGCAGATAGCAAGCCCGGTCCAGCAAATCCATCGATATAATGAAATGCCCTAAGCCATCTCTTCTTCTGTCCGTTCATGATCCTTGCGTACGGCAGGAGGTAATCTTTCAGCATTTTGAGTTTATTTTGTGACCATTCCGGTACACCGCGCGACTCCATACTTAAACCTCCGGCCATCCGTCCCATGTATCGCCTTCAAGCACTCGCCCTGCGCTCGTCGGCCTCGGCCCTCCCCATTGTTTGAAGAAGAAAGCCACGCCAGCGGTAAAGCATTGTTCTCTTAACTGTCGAGCCCAATCTAATGCGCTCGCTTTAGGCTTCCATCTGGCTACACTACAAGTCTCGACCAGTCTCCGTTTGGCTGGGCCACCACTCTCGCCGCCTACGATTACCCAATTTAAAGTGTCTGGTCCAAGCCATTTTGCTAAATTCATTGGCCCAAGCAATGGTTCACAGGATACAAAGTGTACCTTCGCAGGAATTCTTAAAATCACGGGTATTCTGCTATCTGCCCACCATTGGTTCTCGGCGGAGACGCCAATCCAAACGTTTGGTGGTGGTGCACCCCAGTCGTCAAAAAAAGCTGCCATTCGATCTGGCCTTTTGGTCAGCACTTGGTATACATGCTGAGGGGTCCGCTCCATAACAGATATGACCTCTGCTATAAACGACACAGGAACAGCCTCATGGAACAAATCTGCCATTGAGCACGTAAAAATCATACGCGGACGCTTCCATTTCATCGGCCACTGCAGGCGTTCTGGATGTGTTTTGATCTCTGTTTGATTTGGCGTAAATGGCTTGCCGCCATACCGCCGAGTAATTCTCTCTGCATAACAATATGCACATCCAGGGCTGACCTTCGTGCAGCCCGTGACGGGGTTCCATGTCGATTGCGTCCATTCAATAGCGGTACGTTCAGCCATTTTAATTCCCTCAGAACACACGTTCTATTATAGTTCTAGACAACAACAGTTTAAAGCGATTACTGTCTATTTTGCCCGTGTGGCTCTAACTTTTAACGTAACCTTAATATTCCCTCAATATTGCTATTACCGCCGCGGACGCTATAATCAACAGGAACTTATATTCCAATAATTCCATCATGAAGGATTCGCGAATACTGCTGGCCGTTCTTGTGCTTGTCGCTATCGTGACGGTAGTGGGACTTGGTACGTACCTTGATTCGGGTTCGAAGTCGGTTTACATCGTCCGCGCCCAGGACATATGCTTTACGCCTTTTCCGGACGACGTATCTTCAGCTTCGCTCGACCCCTCCTCAGGAGCAGCCAACTCGCTGTTCACGGTACACCTCGTCGACGTCCCGGTGGATGAGGTCGAGGACCAGCCGGTTGAAGTGTTCTGGAACTGGGACTTTTTCTCAGAGCCGGAGGTAATCGGCGTTGGCTCAGTCCCGGCCGGCACCACTGCCGTTAGCGTAGACGCTTTTGTGCCGGAAGACGCGGATCCTGGTACCCACACCGTAGTCCTCTGCCGGTTCAGCAATCAGGATGGCTATACATACTTACAGCGCGACTTTACCGTCGAAGAGCAGACCTCTAGACGATAACGTTGCAGCTGCCACGCTCGATCCCGATTCAGACTTAGCCGGTTCGCCGTTTACTGTTCACCTCAGCAACGTGCAGGTAGACGAGGGTTCCGACATGCCGGTGGAAGTGATCTGGGACTGGGGTGGCGATGCCGTGTGGGAATTGATTGGTCAGGGGCACGGTGCCAGCGGGCAGTTCAACGGCCATTCGCCTCTTGCATACGATCACGGTTACTAAAGTCATCATCCCTAGTGAAGTTCAGAACGAAACTAATACCAAACATGACGAGGAACCCTAATGCGACAAGAGAGCCAAGAGTGACCTTCTTCAATTGCTATTCCTCCCCAACCATTTAGTCACAGTCTAGCCACCCTTCCCGAACACGGCCTTCTCATATATTTTTAGCAAGGACGACAGCAGCAACTATCGCGAGACTAAGTGCCAAAGGGCTGAACCCGTATTCTCCAAGGGTCAACGTGCTTACGACGACAATCAGAAAGAAGACCCCGAAGCCCGTTATGATTCTGTGCTTGCTTGCCCATGCCCTCATATAGAATTACTAATTCTCATCGACGATCATGTGGATATCGTCTATGCAAGCCGCCTTCGATTAGGCGAAGGCAGTATGTTGTCATCTTCTTCCACCGACAGCACATCATCGGCGCCTTTAATCTGATTGCGGCCGATGATGCCACACATTGCTACGAGGAACTCCGCCTGCGCCTCGGTGATGCCGTTTATCCGGCGCCGGAGCATCCGCGTTGACAGGTCAACACCGTTCCTCTTGTGCTCTAAATACATGCCCATAGCAAACGTAAATAAATCTCTCCACCCATCCGCCGTGTTCGCATCCATCTTAACGCTCCATAGCTACGTAAGGTTAACTAATCGGACGTAAGATACGTTAGAACCGTTGCGGAGATCATAGCTAACATTAAGTATAAAGGGAGCATTTTTTGAACAAAATATGAGTACCGGCACAGCACTAAAAATTATGGTAATTATATATTTGCCGTACCAACAGGTTTATAATGTCGGCGTCTCCTGATCTTAATCGGAGGTGCTTGCATGGCACAACCTCTATTGATTCCAGCAGCAGACCTTCTCGTAGATGTCGGGAATCCACGCCTCGCGCAAAGCAGCCAAGGGCAACGTGAGACACTGCGCGCACTTGCCCAAGAGCAAAAGCGTAAACTGGTAGTCCTGGCGAAGGACATCGCTGAATACGGTCTCAATCCTGGCGATCCGTTCTACGTCATAGAACTGGCCAACGGCACACCTCAGCGCTTCATCGTGCTTGAAGGCAATCGTCGCCTCGCAGCTTTGCGAGCACTGGAGAACCCCAGTATATTCGAAGGGGCTGTTAGCACCAACGTGTTAAGTTCCCTCCGCCGCCTAGCACAGTCCTACGCACGATCACAAATTGAGAATATAAATTGCGTGCTATTTGCAAGCAGGGATGAGGCTGAGCATTGGATCGAGTTACGGCACACTGGGCAGGCCGGTGGCGCAGGGATTGTTCGCTGGGGGAGTGATGCTGCGTCCAGATTCAAGGCGAGAGGTGGAACTGGGCCGACAGACACACAGGCTCTCGACTTCTTAGAAAGGCGAGGAGATATTACGAATGTCGAGCGAGCAAACGTTCCGGCAACGACCCTCCGACGACTACTTGACACCCCCGGAGTGCGAGAGAAGATCGGCTTAGCTCTCGAAGACCGACGACTCAAGATATTGGGAGATGAGGAGCCTGTGGCCAAGGCCTTGCAGTGGATCGTCACAGGTCTTACAGATGGCACCATAAAGGAGCCGCAGGTCTCCAATGTCGAAGACCGCACGCGGTTTTGCCAATGATCTACCCGCAGACGTGGTTGCCTCTCCTACGGGCGCTGCGCCTATAGACATGGCCTCAGTCTCGACACCGACCAGAACACCGAAGCCGATGCCCAAGGAGCCAAAGCCTAGCCCGTTTCTTATACCAACAAAGACGGCTTAGCGCTTTGCTTAAGCCTCATACTTGGCATCGGTGTAGTTACGTACACTTATGGCGGTGGCCAGGCTATGCTGACCAACCGGAACTTCGGAGTGCCGGCAGTCGTCAGAGTCTATCCCGTGGCGCTGGCGATCGCCCTCGTTTCGGTGATCCTATCGCGCGTCGTCGATTTCCAGCCGGGCCTCGTCTACGGGTTCGTGGCTGCTTACGCGGTCGTAGTAGCCACAGATTTCGATCGCAGACAGAACGGGCACGTCGTCTTTTTCCCCGCTTTGGCCTTGTTAGCCGTGTCGCTGATCGCCTGGGTCCTCGTTATCCCTCTGCGAGACGCCGCCGAAAACGGAGATAGCTGGTGGATTACCACGTTGGAAGGGGCAGCGGTTGCTATCTTCGTGGGTGCGATAGAGGGCTTGTTCTTCAATATGATACCCCTCACCTTCATGGATGGGAAAAACTTCAGCAATGGAGCATGCCGATTTGGGTGGCGATGTCCTTCATTACAGGCTTCCTCTTCTGGCACATCATCCTCAACCAGGAGAGAGCCCACATAGATGCGCTCCAGGAGGGCACCGTAATCATGGTGCTGAGCCTCTTGGCCGCCTGCTTTACGGTAACGTTTGTTACCTGGATGTACTTCCGCGGGCGTCTGTACGGATGGAACGCGTTTCCCTGGCGACGAACCGTCTAGAATGTCTCTCGTAGTTGCAGGTCTTTAGACCTGCAAACGCTTCAGCAGCCTAAAGGTTTGCAGCTACGGTACCGAATCGCGTCCCTGGCGACGAACCGTCTAGAATAGCTTCCGTAGTTGCAGGTCTTTAGACCTGCGAAACATTTAGCAGACCTTTAGGTCTGCAGCTACGTACTGCAACAGAAAAGAATCGCCCCATCACAGAAGAGAAATCTGCTAGCCTGGGACACGCTAGCATAAAATTCTAACCCGCGCTCCCTATAATTACGCTTGCTGTTCGTTTCTCTTGTCCGCGGTAGTATTCAACATCGATCTGATCGCCTGAGCGGTATTGCGTTAGGGCCTGAACTAGGTCGCCGCTGTTCCCGATCTCCAAGTCGCCGATCTTAATTATGATATCGCCGGGTTGCAGCCCAGCCCGCGCTGCTGGCGAGTTTGCAGATACGGTTGTGAGGCCTATGCCGCTGCTGACCGCCAGATTATTTGCTGCGGCAACGCCGGGCGTAATGTTTACTGGGGTCACTCCCAGGAAGCCGCGTTCTATCCTACCGCCAGCTAGAAGCTCATCCACTATCGGCTTGGCGTTATCTATAGCGATGGCGAAGCCGATGCCCTCCACGGTTGCCCCCGGGATACGCGCCGTGTTTATGCCTATGACCTCTCCTCTAACATTGACCAGCGGGCCGCCGCTGTTGCCTGGGTTGATCGCCGTATCGGTCTGGAGCAGCCCCGTCAGCGTCACCCGCTCGCTCTCCTGGAGGCTGCGGTCTTTGGCACTAACTACGCCTGTGCTTACCGTAGGGCTTCCCTCTAACGCCAGCGCGTGACCGATGGCTACCACCGTCTCGCCGACGCGCAATTCTGAAGAACTCCCAAGGGCGACGGGCGCTAGGTCTCCGGCCTCGATCTTAATCACCGCCAGATCGGTTAGCTGATCCGTGCCGATCACGTTCGCGGTGAACGTTTGGTTATCGAAAAGCGTGACGGTTATGCGCTGTCCCATACGTCCGCCATTGAGACGCAAGACGTGATCGTTAGTGATGATCCGGCCTTCCTCATCGAGGATGAAGCCAGTGCCGACGCCGCTCTGTGGCACCGGTTGCCCGAAGATGTCGGCCGTCGCCCCCTCCGTCTGCACCTGCACCACGGATGGCCGCAGCTTCTCGACGATGTCCGGTATGCTGAGACTATCGTTATTGTTGTTATTAGATGACGTCTGCGAACTGGAGGTGGAGTTCGCGTTGCCCGACGAAGAGGCGTCGTTGTCTTCGCCACAGGCGATACTCGTTACAGCGATTACGCTTGCCAGAACTAGCAATATTGTCATTGCGAGCGAAGCGAAGCAATCTCTGCCCGTTCCACTACGCTGAAATATGTGGCTGAACTTATGGGTTATTGAGAGATCGCTTCGGTCGCCTACGCGACACTCACAATGACGTAAGTACCCGTTCACCCTGAGCTTGTCGAAGGGCGCTGTCAGGAACGAAAGCAATAAGTAATACAATCTCCCAGGCCCCTTTCTTTTTCTCATGTCATCCCTTCCTAACCCTACGACCTCCCTCACTACTGCCGATACTGCATAGTCGCTCGCTCGCGCCTACGAAAGACCCATACCATCAGGAAACCGCTCGCGAAACCGCCGACGTGTGCCCACCAGGCGACGCCTCCTTCGGCGCCAACCGCAACACCGATAGTGGCGGCACCGCTCAGGAGCTGCATTAAGAACCACAAGCCAATAAGTAACGCCGCCGGTACGGCGACCGTGAAGAAGAGAAGCAAAGGGATAAAGACGCTAACCATAGCTCTCGGATAAAGCACTAGGTACGCGCCCAAGACGCCCGCAATCGTGCCGCTCGCTCCGACCATTGGCACGCGGCTGTCGCTATCGAAGAAGACCTGCAACGCAGTGCCGCCAAGGCCGGCCAGTAGATAAAACGCTAAGTAGCGGATATGGCCCATCGTGTCCTCAACGTTGTCGCCGAATACCCACAGGTACAACATATTGCTTATGAGATGCAGCCAGCCGCCGTGTAGGAACATCGCCGTGAAGGAGGTGACAAGGACTTCTGTCCCTTCACTGGAGGGGTTTTCGACGAAGTTGCTCAGTTCAACCGGGATAGCGCCCCAATCGAAGAAAAAGACGTTTAGCTCTTGCCCCGACCCGAGGGGGAGCTCGTAAAAGAAGACGATTACGTTCGCTACGATAAGTCCGTAATTGACGAACGAGAAAGTGCGAGTGCGTACGCTATCGCCGACTGGAATCAATGGGGATCGCCTCCTGAAATAAATTGTAGCACGGGGTAAGCGGCGCACCTGAGAGTAGGATTAGGATGTTATGCTATTGCAACGTCGCCTAAAGGTTTAATTCCTGCTAGGTAGAGAGTAGCTGCAGACCTTCAGGTCTGCTTAACTAGGCAGGTCTTAAGACCTGCAACTACGATGGTCTTCTCCGCTCACCCCGAGCCTGTCGAGGGGTATTGCCCGTCATTGCGAAGCGCCGTGGCGCTCAATCTCCGCCCGTTCAGTTACATTCGCTTAATTGCACTTTAGCTGTCGTTATCGTTGAGGGATTGCCACGGCCGCTTTTCAGCGGCCTCGCAATGACATTATTTCTTCCAGAGCCGCTCCTCATTCTTGGCCGCCTTATTTACATAACGCGCAAGAACGAAGAGCAGGTCCGAGAGGCGATTGAGATACATCACGATGTTCGCGTTGACGCGCTCAGAGCGGCCTAGCGTGATCACAGACCGTTCCGCTCGACGGCATACCGTACGTGCCAGGTGAAGCAGCACTCCGGCCTGGTTCCCTGACGGCAAGATGAAAGTATGGAGTGCGGGCAGTCGGGAGTCATAGCTATTGATGGCTTCTTCGATCTGCACGATCTTGTCGGTAGGCAGGACGAAATTGGTCTTAGCGTCACGTCTCACCGGCTTCGGGCTGGAAAGCTCGGCGCCTATATCGAAAAGGTCGTTCTGGATACCCTGCAACAGCTTCGAGAGCGCACGCTGGCTCACGGCAGTTATAGCCACACCCAGCGCGGCGTTAAGTTCGTCGATATTGCCGCAAGCTGCGATGCGCGGGTGGTCTTTTGGCACGCGCTGGCCGCCGAAGAGGGCCGTCTCGCCCTTATCGCCGGTGCGGGTGTAGATCTTGACCTTGGTCTGCTTTTCTTGCGGTTTCGGCTGGGTCCTGCGCGTTGCCATACTGCCTCCCTTCCGTCCTGCCGCTCGACGTCACCACCGGTAAGCCGTTATAGGGATGCGAAAACACATCGATACGTGAGGTGTATACGTCAGCCAGCAGCTCCTCCCGCAGAACTTCCTCCGGCCTACCTTCGGCTATTAAACGCCCCTGGCTCAACATTACGAGACGCTGACAGTAACGAGCCGCTAATGTCAAGTCGTGCATAGCGACTAGCACCGTTAGTGAGCGTTCGCTCGATGCGCTCTCTAAGAGCTCCATCGTCGCCGCTTGCTGGCCGATGTCGAGATGCGCGGTCGGCTCGTCGAGAAGCAACACCGGCGTCTCCTGCGCCAGCGCACGGGAGATAACGACCCGCTGGCGCTCGCCCCCTGAGATCTCGCCGAGCAGCCGGTCCGCGAGGTGCCAGGTGTCCGTCGCTATCATCGCGTTGTGTACCGCCTGCAAGTCGCGTTCGCTTTCGGATTGTAGCAGACCGAGATGCGGCGTGCGTCCTAACATCACAAGATCGAACGATCGAAAGTTGTCCGGAACGTTCGGGTTTTGGGGTACCACCGCCACCAAGCGGGCCAGTTGCCGCTGTGAAAGGTCTGAGACGTCTTCGCCTAAGAGAGTAATCTTGCCGCTGCTAAGCGGTACAACGCGGGTGATCGCGCGGATGAGCGTGGACTTGCCGCAGCCGTTCGGCCCGACTAGGCCGACGATTTCGCCGGCACCGATCAGCAGGCTAACGCTGCTCAGCGCTACTCTAGGGTCATAATTTACGGATATATCCTGGACCTTTATTGCGCTCGTCATTAGATCACTATCCGCTGGCTATGTCGGCGTAGCAAGTACAAGAAGAACGGTCCGCCGCTAAGGGCTGTGATAATCCCTATCGGAAGTTCCGCCGGCGCGATAACACTGCGGGCGATGAGGTCGCACAGGATCAGGAAAGCGGCCCCCAGAAGCGCGGATAGTGGTATGAGATGCCGGTAGTCCGGGCCCCAGAGCAGTCGGATCATGTGCGGGACGATTAGTCCCACGAAACCGATGATCCCTGTAAGCGAAACCACTGCCGCTGCTGCCAGCGATGCTGATAAGAGAAGAAGGATCGTGGTGCGTTCCACGTTTACACCCAGTTGGCGGGCCTGCTCTTCACCTAATTGAAAAACGTTCAGGATACGGGCGTGAGCCAGCGCTATCGCCAGCGAGATTGCTATGTACGGAAGGACATAGCCGACTCGCTCCCAATCGCTCGACCCCAAACCGCCTAGCAGCCAGAAGAGTATCGTTAGCGTCCGCTCAGTGTCGAGGAGCATTATAAGCGCCGTTATCGACGTCCCTATGGAAGAAACGGCGATCCCTGCAAGCACCAGGCTGGCGGCAGGCATCGATGGCCCGGTGCGGGCAAGGCCGTACGACAGAGTCACGGCAATGAGCGCGCCCACGAACGCCATCAGGGGCAGGACGCTAAAGCCCGAAAAAGTGTACGGAACGTCTGCCACTGTGGCGATGGCCGCTCCGAGACCGGCCCCTGCCGCCACGCCGATAAGATACGGGTCTGCCAGGGGATTGCGAAGTACCGCCTGGTAAGTGCTGCCTGTAAAGGCTAGCGTCGCTCCTACCAAGCCGGCCATTACCACTCGTGGCAGCCTTACGTCCCATACGATGGTTTCCCAACTGGCAGACCAGTCGTGCTCTAGCAAAAGGCCGGGCAGCTTCGAAAGGATGATCTGTATAACTGCATCCGGCGGGATGTTTGCTGCCCCATAAGCGGTCGCCACAACTACGGCAACTATCAACGCTGCCGCGCTTACCAGCAGTCGCGGCCACAATAAGGGGCGTAAGGCCGCCGCCTCATCGGCGATGAAGCGATTGACGAAGAGCCTCACGGGAACAGCTCCGGATAGAGAAGCTCAGCCAGCGTCTCCATCGCGTCGACTATGCGAGGCCCTGGACGGCTCACGATGGCCGGGTCCACGGCATGGATGCGGTTCGTTTGTACCGCCTCGATCTGGCTCCAGCCTGGCCGTGACTTTACCGATTCCGCAGTTACGCCCGCAGCCTCATCTGCCAGGACGATCACCTGCGGGTTACGCTCGATAACCGCCTCAGCGGATAGTTGGGGCGCAGCTATAGCAGCGTCGGCGCCGATGTTTTGGGCCCTCAACGTTTCGTACAGGTCGCCCACAAAGTCGCGTGGCGTAACCGTAAATAGTGTGGGGTCTAGCTCGTGAAACACGCGCGGCCTTTGGCTAATGCCGCTAAGCTTACTCTCGATGCTATCGATCCGGCCCTGCATCTGTCTAACCAGCGCCTCGGCCTCGGCTTCGTGGCCCGTGGCTTCACCGAGCGTATGGATCTGCTGGAGGATACCGTCGACTGAGTTAGGCGCTGTTAGATATAACACCGGTGTGCCCAGGTCGTCCAGCTTGCCCACAATGCCAGCGGAATCGAAGAAGATGAAGACCAGATCGGGCTGAGCAGCCACTATCGCCTCCACGCTCGGCTGGAACGAGTCCAGCTTCGGCTTCGACGTCGCCTCGGGTGGATAGTTCGAGAAGTTATCGACCGCTGCGATCTGCGGGCCGGCGCCGATAGCGTACAGTATCTCCGTCGCCGCGGGCGAAAGCGACGCAATGCGTTGCGGTTGTGCCTCGATCGTTAGTTGCTCGCCGTCGCTTCTATCGATAGTCACTGGGAAGGGGCCGCCGGCTGTTAGGGAAGGCGATGTTTCATCATCGTTGCCGCCGCAGGCTACGACGAGCAACACAAACATAGCCGTTATTAGTGGACATAGCTTATTAAGAGCAGTTGTGAACATAAACCTCCCTATCGCGAACCCTATTGTGAGGCGCGGCAACAAGGCTTGAAACCAAAAACCCTTGCCCAGAGAAGGACAAGGGTTTTACTTTTCTCGTCGAGTCTGCCCATGCCTTTACCTCGAAGGCTGTCTTATCGACGAAGGCAGGCGACCTGACTCCTTCACTTTCTCCGCCGCTCATGCTGAGCTTGTCGAAGTATGAGCGGTTAAGTTGGTGAAGATACAGTTGCGGGACAGTGCCGGCTTCTCACCGGCTTCGCTCTTAGTCCGCTGTAGCGGACACCTTCGCCGTCGCTATTAAATTGTCAGCGTAAGCCTACCAGTGGATTCACTGCTCGTCAAGGACTTCGGGACTTTGCTCCAGGTCTGCAGCACGTCCTTGGAAAAGGCTAATCTCCGACCAACTCGTGCCGGAATTCAAGGTAAAAACATAATAGGCGAGGGTAATGAGCAGCCCTTCGGCTATAAGTTTCAAGCCCTCTTCGGCGATCGCCAGCATAGTGCCTACGGCATTGAATAGGGGGGAGGAGTCACCTAAAACCGTGGATAATATGTCTTCGCGGTTCGTAACTACGTCAGCAACGATGCTGGCGAAAGAGATGACGAGTGCCGCAATGAGCAACGGTAGACCGGCTTTATATCGCGCGAGCGTGTCTCTGAAAGCGATGATCGTCGCGATAGCGAGCACAGCGTAGATTGCAAGTATAGTGTCATCGATTCTGTCCGTAAGGCTGTTCTCTTCCAGGTTAAATACATTGTGGATGGCCATGTCTAATCTTTCATGGATCATCCATTGTTCGTCGATCGCTAAGAATAGGAACCCGAACCCGATGAGGGCGAGGATAAGGGAAGATGAACCCCACATTCCGCCCGGCGACTGTGATTTATCCCATAAGGCGGCGCTCAAAAGCAGCCCGGAGATGGTCAGAAGTTGAACCGACGACAACAGAGTGACGAAGCAGTACATGCACTCCCCGAAGAGATGCAACGTATCTCCGGTCGCAAAGCCGATTATGGCCGCGATGAAGACCGTGACGGCCTCTACGATGATGAGTGACCTGATTATCGCGGCCAGGTTACTGTCTGGTGGTAATAGGTTCTGGAGCGTCAACACTACTTTTGCTAATACGACGGGCAAAATAGCGTCGTGTTACACCAGACTAAGTGATAGCGGTTCGCGTCGGCAGATAGATAAGCCCCTCTTCAGGGACTCCTAGGGCAGCGGCCATGCCAGTATCGTACTGATAGGCCGTATACGCCGCGATAATGGCGTCGCCCTCGTCATGGCTAATCGGACGTTCGGGGTCTGGCAGGCCATTTACCAAAAGCTGCAGCCTCTCGTATAGCCAGGCGCGTCCGACCGGCGTCTGCTTCTTCGGTACCGGCCGTCCGAATAACATCACCTTCGCCGCGAAAGGATACACCTCGATCACATCGATGCCGCGCGCCTCGATGGCTCTTCGTAGACTGATGCCTCTGTACGCCATTGATTTTATGATTGAGCGTTTGCCGGTAACGTAGAGGCTGATGCCCAGTCGCAAAATTTCTCTTTCGGCCGCTTTTAACCGGTCCGCTGCCAGAGGCTGACAAGGGCAGTCCTCTTCCAGGCATCATAGACCGAGTGGCAAACTCAACGGTGCATCGATACCGCAACGCCTGGCTGCATGGAGTCGATCCAGTCCAGGATTGCATTATCGTCGCGCAGAAGCCGGAGATCGCTGAGATGACCGACCTCGTCTAGCGTCGCGCACGCGGTAGGCCGCCTCGCGCTGCCTGTTAGGTCGATGCCCAGGTACACGGTACGCTAAGCGATAACGCGTGCTACGAGGATCACGAATAGCGCCACTAGAGCCGTCGTCGCAAACTCGCTCGTCGATTGCCAGTTCAGGCGTCGGGCGAAGTAGTGCTGGAGCAGCCCTGTAACCACGTAGAACGATGTGAGCAGGAACGCTGCTCCCAGAAGGCCGTCCAGCGGGGTGAAGTCCAGAGCCCAGCGCGCTTGGGCCATGACGTATCCCACAACTGCGCCGTATGTTGCTAGGCGATAGATGTTGTCTTCGCTTTCCCTGAGTATCTCGGGCGTAAGTAGAGCGCTAGCCAGCCCGACTACGAAGCCAGACTCGATGACGCCAAGGTCGAACTCGTACGTCAGCGAGTAGAAGGCGAAGGCGACCAGGTAGACAGCCGCGTTCAATACTATACGGGCCGTCTGAGTGATGGGCGAAGGGTTGTCAAGCGATACGCATAGCATATAAAAAATCGCTCCTACGGCGGGAGTGACCGATATAGCGACTGGTAGCGCCCAGAAGCCATCGAGTATGTGCTCCAGCGAAATTCCCGTGGCGATCACCGTTAGGATCGGCATGATCAGATAGACCGCAGTCTCGGTCACATCGCCCGGTTCGTCTACGATGTATTGCCGCAGCACGAAATCCAGACCGAAGCCGGCTATGGCGACCAGCACAAGTAGTAACCACTGAGGCGTCGGCTCGATGGCTAGATAGAACGCCATGCCTAGGCCGATTACGACTGACAGGATGTTTAGACGCGGATTGGAAAGAAGCTCTGATCGGGACATACTGGCCTAGTATGTCTTTTGCATATGGAATAGTCAAATATCGTCAAGTAGGATACAATGCAATCTATCCGGCACATTGCATTTTCGCTAAAGGAATGGCATGAAAACTATAGTTGGAAGCATCACTCAACGAGGACAAGTTACCATCCCAGCCGAAGTCCGGAAAATTCTTGGCGTAGAGCCTAGGGGTAAGGTGGCCTTCGAAATCGTAGACAACCAAGTTCGCCTCGTCCCGCTTAAATATACGCTGGAGTCAGCGTTTGGTGCGGTTAAGCCCCCTACCTCGACCAAGGATTTGAACAAAGCTATCAAAGATGCTAAGGAAGAAAAGGTTGATAGAGACGCCGAACTGTACCGCTCGTGAGATTTGTAGACACTAACATATTTCTGCGTTATCTGGTCCCTGGCGATCCCGCCAAAGCACAGGCATGTTACGCACTTTTTAAGAGAATAGAAGCGGGGGAGGAGATAGTTACTACATCCGAAGCCGTTATCGCCGAGGTGACGTACGTCCTGCGCTCTCGCGCTCATTATGGCCTTGCGCAGACAGAAATTAGCGATCTTCTCCGTCCTCTTCTCACTTTAAATGGCCTACGGATCCTCGAAAAAGAGCTTTATAGTAGGGCGCTAGACCTTTATGGATCGCATTCGTTTCTGGATTTCGAAGACGCACTCGGCATCGCTCACGTAGAACGCGAGAATCTAAGCGACATCATCAGCTACGATACAGGTTTCGATCGCATCCCAAGGATCACACGCACCGAGCCCTGATCGCCAACTTACACTGCCGCTTTGCCTGACATCGCCAGCCGCTGCAGCACTTCGAGCAAGCGCCCCTGCCAGGCGTAATCGTTCGGCCGGTAGTCCACCCTAAGCTGAGTCCTACCCACAGCCGCTTTGCCCGCAAGCTCTCGGCGCAAGGTCTCTCGCGGTAAGAATTTGCTTTCGCTCACCCTCACCACGATCTGCTCGCCTTCCAGACCGATGGATTCGACGCCGGCCTCCTGACCGAGAACGCGTAAAGCGGCGACGTAAAGCAGGCTTAAGACGAGCTGCGGTGGGTCACCGAATCTATCGCGCAACTCCTTCTCGATCTCGTTCACCTGCTCGACGGTGGTCAAGTTAGCGAGCCTCTGATAGATTGCCAAACGCTGGTTGAGGTCTGCAACGTACTCATCCGGGATGTACGCGGCTATGGGTAGCGTGACGCTAGCCGACACGGCCGCGCTCGGTTTCGGCATCTCCCCTCGCCGCAGCGCCCGCATCCGCTCGACCTGTTCACTCAGCAACCGCGTATAAAGGTCGAGGCCGACCGCTGCCATATTGCCGCTCTGCTCCGGGCCAAGCAGGTTTCCTGCTCCGCGGATCTCCAGGTCCCGCATCGCTATCTGAAAACCGGCCCCAAGCTCCGTCGCTTCGAAGATCGTTTGCAGGCGCTTTTGTGCGGCTTCGGTTAAACGAGCGTTGCGATCGTATATGAGGTAAGCGTACGCGCGCTCAGCCCCCCGTCCGACGCGCCCGCGTAGCTGATAGAGCTGCGCCAGTCCTAGGCGGTTCGCCTGGTTGATGATGATCGTGTTAACGTTTGGGATATCCAGCCCCGATTCGATGATCGTTGTGCAGATGAGCACATCGGTCTTACCTTCGGAAAACTCAAGCATCGCGGCCTCAAGCTGGTGTTCGGGCATCTTCCCGTGAGCGATGGTAAAGCTCGCCTCCGGTAATATTCGGCGTAGCCGCTGGGCGACCTGCTCGATGCTCTGGACGCGGTTGTGTACAAAGTAGACCTGGCCCCCTCGCTCCATCTCCCTCAGGATCGCTTCACGGACCAGCCGGTCGTCGTTCTCCGCAACGTACGTCTTGATCGGCAGGCGCTCCTCAGGCGGCGTCTCCATCGTCGAGACGTCGCGTATGCTGCCTAGCGCCATGTAGAGCGTACGCGGTATCGGCGTGGCTGAAAGCGTCAACACGTCGATGTCTTGGCGCATCTTCTTAAGATACTCCTTATGAGTGACCCCGAACCGTTGCTCTTCGTCGATGATCAGCAGACCCAGGTTTTTGAACTGAACGTCCTTTTGGAGCAGGCGGTGGGTGCCGATGATAATATCGACGCCTCCATTCGTGAGTCCGGCGATCACCTCCCGCTGCTCCTGCTCGGAGCGGAAGCGCGATAGCACTTCGACTCGGATCGGAAAGCCGGCGAGACGTTCGCTAAACGTGCGCCCGTGCTGCTGGGCGAGCACGGTAGTTGGTACCAGTATCGCCACTTGCTGAGCGTCCATTACCGCCTTAAAAGCGGCCCTAATCGCTATCTCCGTTTTTCCGTAGCCGACATCGCCGCAGACTAGCCGGTCCATTGGCCGCTCCCGCTCCATGTCCGCCTTGATATCTCGTAAAGCGGTTAACTGATCGGGCGTTTCCACGTATGGGAAGGCCGCCTCCAACTCTTGTTGCCATGGGGTATCAGGATTGTACGCATGCCCGTGTAGCATCTCGCGCGCCGCGTATAGGTTGAGCAGTTCGCGCGCCAGTTCTGCCGTTGCCCTCCGCACGTGCTCTTTCGTCCGTGCCCACTCCTGGCTGCTGAGCCGTGTCAGCGAAGGCGCATGATCGGCGGGGCCGGCGTAGCGTGAGATGCGGTCGAGTTGCTCCATGGGCACGAAAAGCTTGTCGCCTTCAGCATAGTGAAGCTCGAGGTATTCGGTCTCGCGTTCCTCGAAACTCTTCTGCACTAGCCCGGCGAAACGTGCGATGCCGTGATCGATGTGTACGACATAATCGCCTGTCGAAAGCTCCGCCAGGAACGATTCACGGTTGAAACGCTGGCGCGGTGGCGTCCGTCGCTGTTTGGTGAAGCCGAAGATCTCCGCATCGCTCAATACGGTCAGGGAAGAGTCACCGGCGTTAAGATGCCAGCCGGCGGGCAGCGAGCCACGGATAATATGTACGCTTGCGGGCGAAATGCCATCGGTTATCGAATCTCGTCGGTCTGTCGTAACGCCCTGCTCTTTGGCCAACGCTGCCAGTCTCTCGGCCTGCTGCGAGACCATCACGACGCGCTGCCCCTCCCTTACTAGTCCAGCGACGTCGGTGGCCAGTGTGCGTAATCTTCCTCCGAACGCCGACGGTGTGGTAAACGGCATTCCGCTGTCTTCTGGGCCAGCCGCCCAGCGGCTCAACTCTAGCCGCTGCTCAAAACCTTCGATCGTGTCCCAAAGCTCCTCCGGTGGTATGTGGGGCAACGGCATGCCCTTGGGCAGCTCTCCGAGCTTCACCAGATCGTCGTGAACGTCTATGGCCTGCTCGGCGATCTGGTCGAGATGTGACCGGACTTCCGTTGGTTCATCCAAAATGACGAGCGTTTG
>WHTN01000002.1:0-10210 GCA_009377715.1 Dehalococcoidia bacterium
TGCAGGCGAGTAGCTTTATCACTGAGCACCTGGACGGCCGGCCAGGGCAGGTCGTCGAGCATCGCGGAGGGGTCGGCATAACGATGGTGCTGCATCCTGATGAGGACGTGCCGTAGTACCCTGCGGAGGTAACCACTTATGGCCGGTAGCGCGGGCGTTGTTTCAATCATCACTGAGGCACTCTCCGGAAATTCCTACGCTGGCCCCGCCTGAGGAGGAAGAGCCACAGACGTATCCCTTCCGCTGGGAGATCGACGAGGAGATTAACGGCGATACGCTAAGGGGGGCTGAGTTCCGCCTTTGAGCCTGTTAAAGGAGATCATCGCGATGTACAATGGATTCGATCAAAGGACAAGGCCGTGCGCAGCGCGCGCCGGTTCGCGGCGCTGTTCCGTACCGAAGTGAGCTGAGCAAGCCGTTCACTCGATGCGACTCACGACCCGCCCGGACGGATGCTCAGGAAGGGCGAACCGTTCAGCCAGACCGGCGGCGGTTCTAGAGGAGGACACATGGGCAACCTGATCTACATCGCCAACTGCTCCCTCGACGGCTACACAGCGGACGAGGCCGGCAACTTCGACTGGACAGAGCCTGCCCCGGAGGTGCACGCCTTCGTCAACGACCTCGTCCTCAGTGCCGGCACCCACCTCTACGGCCGCCGCATGTACGAGACCATGGCCGTCTGGGAGACCGATCCGTCCCTTCCAGCACAATCGCCTCTCATGGCCGACTTCTCTCGCCTCTGGCAGGCAGTCGACAAGGTTGTTTACTCCAGGACGCTGAAAAGGGTCTGGACCGGACGGACGTCTCTCGAGCGTGACTTCGACCCGCAAGCCGTGCGCGAGCTCAAGGCCCGGGCGAGTCAGGACATCGTCGTGGCAGGCGCGGAGCTTGCCGCCGCGGCGTTCAGGGCAGGCCTCGTCGATGAATGCGGTTTGATCCTGGTGCCCTGGCTCATTGGCGGCGGCAAGCGAGGGCTGCCTGAAGGCGTGCGAGTGCCGCTGGAGCTCATCGACCAGCGCACCTTCTCCAACGGGGTCGTCTACGTCCGCTATCGTCTGCAGAATTCCGAAGGCGGGTCACCATGACCGAAGCAGCTGACGTCGACACGCCGTGCGGCTGCGCTACGTGCTTCGTAAGCTGCAGCATTTCGTCCGTCAGCGTTCCACCAAGCGACGGATGGCGCAGACTATACAGCTACAAAAGAGGTTCACTCTTGACGACATCTTTGACGGCAAAACGGGCGGATGACGGCAAACGCCAGTAGACTACAGTGGCGGCAACAGGGGAATTTCCTACCTGAAATGGACGGCCACGGGCTCTCGCGGAAGGATTAGAGGGGACTCATAAGCCCTTGGTCGTGGGTTCAAATCCCTCCCCTGCCACCAATTCCTAATCCAATTTCTTACATCTGCAAGGATGACGTAGGAAGAAGAGATGCTATGAATAGGCTAACGTCCGAAGAAGAGCGGGTGATCGTCCACAAGGGCACAGAACGTCCGTTCAGTGGCGAGTATGATGATTTCTTCGAAGAAGGTACTTATGTTTGCCGCCAATGTGAAGCGCAGCTTTATATTTCAGACGCTAAGTTCCACTCTGGATGCGGTTGGCCGAGTTTCGATCAGGAAATCGATGGAGCGGTAAAAAGGCTACCAGATCCAGACGGACAGCGGATAGAGATAGAATGTGCTTCGTGCGGCGGCCATCTGGGGCATGTCTTCGTCGGAGAAGGATTCACCCCCAAAAATACCCGTCACTGCGTCAATTCCGTTTCACTGAAGTTCGTCCCAAAGGGCTAGTTGTTCAATGTCCGATGGCAAAAGATTTGTAAGAATGGCGGCAACAGAAACTATTGGTTCCCGCCTGCCCAAAGGGCGCGGATCTCATCCCATTTCGCGTTCCTTGTGATCTCAAGAGAGCGGAGTTCTTTCACGACACCGAAACCCTTCCCCGCGGCGCGTAGTCGAGCGATGTTCTGGGTGATATCGGTTACATCCTTTAAAAGTCGCGCGTGCTCGTAGTGCTGCCAGGTGGTTTGGTCGACTCGTTGATTATTGGCTGCGTCGCCGTCATGCGGAGCGGACCGACGAAAAATCAGATGCGCATCGTCTCCCAAGTCAACAGTGAAATTCCTTAACGCCTCTGCAGTTGCTAACGAGACAAATAGAACTGGTTGGCCAAGATGGCTGAAGATCAAGTCGGTGGTCTTTTTGGCCCTATCGAGGGTTAGCTCATAACTATCGTCGACCATACTCAGTCGTATAAAAGGTCGTGGGTCTGCTTCGTGGGCGTCCAACAAACTGCCGAGAAACTGCTTTGCCGCTTCTGTAACTTGCACGTGGCTCCCTTCCGGATCTGTTTCGCGGGCGATGACTAGTGTATAAGCTTGTTTCGATAGTTATTTAGTTACTAGATCTTCTCAGCCACAACTTGTAGCCAGTTTCGCGGCAAGCTAGGCATCCCCAGCTCGGCAAACGATTCGTTCGCGGCTTGTTTTAGAACGTCACTGGCGGTCGTTATAGGAACGCCCGGCAGAGCGCCGGTAATGAAATCCTCAAATGTAAGGATCGCATCAACAGAGCTGAACGGCATCTGGGTTTCTATAACGTCGACCTGTCTTACAGCAAATCCGTTTGCCACTAATAGATCAGCGTAGCCTTGCGGCGTAAGGAATTCCCTGGTAGCTGCGGTCACACCGCGGTGATGAGTAATATGGTGATCCCTCTTCAGCATCCTCACTGCCTTCAACATCAAACGTCTATAGAAATTCATTGACGAGGGCGGGATAGCCCCCTCAAAGAACGCGCTGTTGAAAGCGAATAGGCCCCCCTGCTTCAGCACTTTAGAGATTTCGGTGATAACCCTGGCTTTATCGGAGATCATGTGGATTGCATTACAAAAGACGACCGCGTCAACTTTCGCAGGAACAACACTCGAAAGGTTTTCAGCGGAGCCGCAAGAAAAGGTGACCCGCGATATAGCCGATGCAACGTTCGCTTCGGCCTCCTTCAATCTGTCAGCAGACTGGTCCACCGCGACTACCGCGAACCCATCAGCCTTGTCTAAAAGCATCCGAGTCACTTTGCCATCACCACAGCCAAGATCGACGACGATTTGGCCAGGACGAAATGACAGAAGGTCTAGCAGCGAACGGTTGACCGACGTGTAAAACTGCTCGCTGCTGAACTGATGAAAGGAGTGATCGGTGGGTAATGCATTCATAAGTATCCTGCTACTGTCCTGCATTATATCAGCATCGTCCCTTAATTACTTGACACTAATAAAACCGACGTTTTACCCGAATCTTATATCGGTTCTCGTTCCTTAGCGGGCGACTCTTTTTCCGCAGCCGGTCCGAGCCGCGCCAGGCTCTGCACCCTCTGCCCCACCAGCAAGAAAGCCACCGCTCCGGCGACGAACACCCACCTCAACCCTAACGTCGCTGCGACGACGCCGCCGACGGACGAAGTTGCGATCGACGCGAACGACTGAGCGCTCTGCAAGACGCCGTACGCAGCGCCCTGCCGGTCCGGCGGTACGCTTTGCCCGACAAGCGAACTGAGGCTGGTGGTCGCCGCGCCGTTGAACAACCCCAGCGCGATCAGCAACGGTACGGTCAGCGCCAGGCTCTGGCTGAGGGCCTGCGGCACCAATACCAGTGCGGAACCAACGCAACTGACGACGAGTATGACGCGCAGTTCGAGCCTTAAGCTCAGCCGGCCAGCCATTGCCGAGGCGAAAGCGGCACTCCCTCCCATGAGGCTCAGCGTCACGCCGGAGGCGGTCGCAGACCGCTCCCCGCCGGTGAGCGAGCTGACGAACGGCGGTATCGCCGGGCTCACCATGTGGCTAACCCCGAACGTCAGCATGGCGAGAAAAAGCACTATAAGTAACGCTCGGTCGCGTGGGATATGCCAGCCACGAGTAATCACCTCGCGCCAGCGAACCCGCTGGCCCGGTTCGGGCTGGAAACGCTCGTGGACTAGCAGCCATATGAGCGCGAAGCTTAGAAATGTCAGCCCGCTGGCGATTACGTAGGTCGCTCGGAAACCGACGGTGTCCCCGACAACGCCGCCTAATAGCGGCCCAAACGTTGTGCCGAGGAAGCTTCCCATTTGGGTCATGCCCACCGCATAGCCGATCCGCTCTGGAGCCGTTATCGACGCCGCAAGGGCAAGCGTTGCGATGAGGGTGCCGGTCGTTACGCCCTGCAGAGTGCGCAAGATGAGCAACTGGTACGGCTCTTGGACGAACGCTTGGGCAAAGAGCAAGACCGCGCCGCACAGGAACGCCCGCAAGACCATAGGACGGCGTCCCACTCGGTCTGCTAAGGACCCCCATATCGGCCCGAACACGAGCAGGCCAGCCCATATACCTGAGGCCATCAGGCCGGCCCAAAAGGCTTGATCGCCGCCATCCTCGACCCCCAATTCGCCGACATATAGTGGGGTCAGCGATAGGACGGAGCTCATAGCTACCGTCGCGACCATCTGCGCGCCGCTTATGACGTAGAGCGCCCGTTGCGCTTCGGGCGGGCCGTTATCGTCCGTACGAGGACCCATATTCAGTTATTCTAACCATCCACACGAAAATGAGGAAATCGAATTAACGTAAGCGCACGACTATGCGCCAGATCAGCGTACGCAGGAGGGGCACGGCATGCCGTGCCCCTCCTGTCTATCGATTGCGGCGCTTCGCTGTTTAGCGCAGAACGTCGGCCCAGCTGTCAGCGGCCATCAGTTTCGCCCACTGCCCGTGGAGGCCGCGCTGGTTGTGCTCACTCGGGTAAAGTGCGACAGATCCGGGATACTCCTCCCGCTTCCCTTCGCGGCCGAGGCCGAGCGTGTAGTTCATCGGGTAGCGCCGAGCGATTACGCCTTTGCTGGACTCGGTGCACATGCCCCAGTTCTCGCCATCGTCCTGCTCGAACCCCGAGGCCGGCCCAGCCTGCTGGCGTTCGGTCGCGAGACGGGTGAAGTCCTTAACCTCTTGGGGCGCGTTCTTGTCCTGGAATACCCACGACCAGGTCTCTACTTTATCCGGCCCTCTGGGGTGCCAGACCCTGATCGTGCGGTTGCCTTCGCCGAAAACGGCGAGCGACAGGTGCGGGAAGACGTTGCCGTTGCCTGGGCGAATGTGCGAACGGGCTTCTCCGAGCCTACGCGCTATCGACTCATCGGCCGCCCGAGCGTATTGCCCGACTACGTCCTCTCGAGCGCTATAGGTTGAGTAGCTCGACCAGAAAACGTCGAAGCCGTGCCCCCACTTTGTGGTGACGCTGAAATACTTAGAAAAATCCCGAGGATCGGTGCCAGAACCGCCGAAACCGGTCTTCATGGCAGAGATATGAGTGATCGGCACGTGGTAGCCATCGCCGGCGAAGTTATCGGCAGCGAACTTCCAGTTGCAGGGCATGATCCACTTGTGCACACCACCGATAAGCTCCGTGCCACCTTCGACTCTGTCGAAGGTGACGTCGAGGTAGAAAGCCATATCGCCAAGGTATTCGATCAGCAACGGCGCTTCGGGGTCGAAGGTGGCGAAGATCAGTCCCTTATACGAATCGACTTGCGCTACGGGCACGAGGCCCCACTGCTCCATATCGAGTTCTTCGTAGTAGTACTCCTTGTAGCCCGGCACGCCGACCAGCTTGCCATCGTTGCCGTACGTCCAGCCGTGGTACGTGCAAGTAAAGGCCGCCGCGTTGCCGGCGTCGGCACGGCAGACGCGCATGCCACGGTGGCGGCAGGTGTTCAGGAAGGCGTTGATTTTGCCGCGAGAGTCGCGCACGACAAGCACCGGATCTTCACCCATGTAGGCGGAGACGAAGTCGCCCGGATTGGGGATCTGCGATTCGTGAGCCAAGAATAGCCAGCAGCGCGCGAATACGCGCTCGAGTTCGAGTTCGTACAGGTCTCGATCGACGTAAATGCTGCGACTTACCAGACCTCGATCGAGGTCAACCAACCCCTTAAGATCTTTGCTATCGAGCATCGGGCTGCCCTCCACCACAGAATTTGGCCTCACTATACATCAGTATTTATAGCCTGTCAGCCACGATTACTCTCGCCTTTCTGTAGCGGTTGACACTAACCCCAATCACGTGCGACCTTCGTATAGATGCGGAGCGCTTCGAGGCTGTTTGTGTTAGCGCTGCCGGCTTTGTTGCTATTAGCGGCTTGCGGCGGCGGTGATTCCGAAGAACTGATCCAGTCCCCGCGTACGCAGAACAGCCCTGCCCCCACAAGCGCTACGACAGAAAGGACGCCAAGCCCTATGAACAAGCAATACAGCAGTCCTGAGCAGGTTATCGATCCCGAAGCTACCTACACGGCTACAATCGACACGAACTACGGACAGATCGTCGTCGAACTGCTTACCAACGAAGCGCCGATAGCGGTCAATAGCTTCGTCTTTCTGGCCCGCGACGGCTATTTCGATGGCGTGAAGTTTCACCGCATCGTCAAAGGCTTCGTCATCCAGACGGGCGATCCTACCGGCACGGGCGCCGGCGGCCCCGGCTACCGCTTCAGCGACGAACCGGTTACGCGCAACTACGAGCCGGGAATGCTGGCGATGGCCAACTCTGGCCCCAATACCAACGGCAGCCAGTTCTTCATCACGCTCGCCGACCTCAGCGCGCGCTTACCGAAGAACTACACGATCTTCGGCAAGGTCACCGACGGCATGGATGTTGTCGAGAAGATCGCCGACGTGCCGGTGACACTAAGTCCCCAGGGTGAGCCTTCCGTACCGACGGTTGACGTACACATAAACACCGTTACGATCGATGAGAAGGCATCGTAAGCTTTCTTCTTATGCCAGAAAAAGCTCAAGAGTCTACGGCGAATCTTCTGGATTTCGCCAAAGATATGGCACAGCGTTCCGGCGCAATAGCGCTAAAGTATTCGTCCTGCAAACGCCTCGGATTTTGCTTCGTCTAATGATCGATCTGCCATGATCCCCTCCTGAAGTTAGTTAGGCCGCTGACGGCATAGTACACTCCGCCAGCCAGCGGCCTATAACGCTAAAGGCCAAGTTGTTGCATTAATCCAGCAACGTCGAGGTATCGACTGTCTTCTGTGATCAGCCCCTGGCCATCGACGCTCGCGAACCAGCCGACCCGGAATTCGACCGGCTTATTGGTCGGAGGGATCTCCCCTTCGGGACCTGCCATTAGGCCTGTATGCGTCGCCCGCACGTGAAGCTCGGTGGCGATCTTATTCCCGTTCGTAATCTGGCTCAGGACAGTCATATGGAAGTCCGGCAAGGCCGTAAAGAACTCTTCCAGGTCTTTCCGGATCGCATCGCGGCCTCTTAAAGGTTCTGTGTAGAAGGGATCGTAGCATATCGCCGCGGCCGAGCATAAGCTCGCGTACGCGCTGGGGTCACGCTTATTCATGGCTTCTACCGCTTTATCGAAAGTTTCCTGCGTGGACATTGGGTGTTTTTCCTTTCTTTTTTTAAACGTCCTGTTTCTTGAGAGCGGTTTTCCCGGGACTGCTCTGATGCTAAATATGGACTAGGGCAAATAAGTCTGCGTCACCTGTTTGCGCTATTTTTAGCGTAGTCGTTCTATGGCCGATTTAGGCCATGCCACGACGGCTCTATCACTTTAAGCAGAGATAAAGAGCGACAAAATGTAGCGGCAGCCTTTAGGCTGCCAATGTGGCGACCTAAAGGTCGCCACTACGAACTAGGGAAGCTTCTGAAAATAAATGCTGTTACAGAAGCCCGGCGCGTGCCGCGTGTGCAACGGCCGCCGCTCTTGTTGGGACGGCAAGCTTGGTTAGAATGTTTGCGATATGTCGATGCACCGTGTGCTCGCTTACAGTTAAGCTTGTCGCGATCTCTTTATCACCAGAGCCCTGGGCGACAAGGCGGAGCACATCCATCTCTCGCTGAGTGAGGGTAAGTCGAGCCTTTGGCTGGGCATCCTCGATATGGGATGGCGGCTGGAGATGGCGCATAACGGCTTCTGCCCGCCTTAATTCGTTTGCAGCCCCGGAGTTCTTCAAAGCTGTAACGGCAAGGCCTGCTTCGCGGGTTGCTGCATTCCGTCGGCCCAAGGTCGCTAGCACGCTGGCTAATTCGATCCGGGAACAGGCGGTCTCGTACGGGGCGCCGGCCCTTTCGTAAAGGTCCGCAGCATCTTCGAACCGGCGTCGTGCTTCATCGTAGTCGCCAGCAGCGCAGGCTACTACTCCGGCTGCGAAGTTCGTGCCGGCCCGGACTGGACGGGTGGGTACAACGCTACATATCGACTGCAAGACTGCCAACATCTCAGAGGCTTTTGAGTGGTTGCCTTGAATAGCGTAGACACGTACGAGCAGTTCTAGAGCGCCTACCTTTTGCGTCTTGTTCTCTGAAGGGACATTTCGAAGTAGCCTTTCAAGCAAGTCCTCCGCCTCTATAGGATCACCCTGCTCCAGGGCTATCTCGGCCAGACCCTGTAGTGCGAGCGGATGCCATGAGGCCTGACTGAACAATTCCATCGCCTCTTCGGTCCTGCCTTGCCGGCGGCGCAGTTCTGTAAGGCGTACGATCCCTTCTGCTGCCCAGGGCGGCCGTGTGGCTACGAGTTCAGTAGTCGCGTTGGAAAGCTCAACCTCGGCCTCATCCCACTTGCCGCGCCAGATAAGAACGCCACCATAGTGAGCCTGACAAACTCCTTGGGCGAATCGGCACTGAAATCGCTCGGTGTATTCCATCATCTTCTGACACCACTGCGCCGCCCGGTCGTAGTCCCGCACTCGCTCACAAGCGTAGATGAGGTAGCAGAGCGCTACCTGTTGGGCGAAACCGCGCGCCGCCTCTGTATTGTCCTCCAGCAACAGGGCGACATCTCCTTCGATTAGCGCCAGCCAGCCGCGCTCCGGTGTCGGGTCGAGGCCCTGCAGCAGCCGCCAGGCGCGAAGGCGCCAGCCGTTCGCTATAGCTAGCTCGCCGCGAAAGTCGACATAGTCGGAGGCGATCCATGTCGCCATTCTGGCTGCGCCACGCAGATCATTACGCTCGCGATAAAGCTGGAACGCTTCTTCGCGGGCCTTGAATACCAGATCCGCGTCGTTCTGCCACCAGCACGCCATAGAGAATCCTTCCAGCGCCTCTGCCGTGCGGTTTTGCGTAAGACATGCCTCGAACTGTTCGCGAGCTCTTCCCCAATCACCAATTGCCAATGACGATCGGCCCGTAACGAGCAACTCTTCCTGCTTAACTATGCTTTTTTGGCGCATAAAAACGGCATCTTTCGAGAAGATTTACAATTTGTTATCCGCACTATAGAGCTAACGCCTTACAAGATGCAACGTCACTTTTTACATAGTATTAGGCCAATCGCCCTCGCCAATTTCACGTTTCTTTCACAAGTTTTTCACGCCTCGGCTACGCGAATGCTGCCAACATAAATTCTAGTGCTATAGGTAATTGGAATTCCAGAACACGTGGGTCTCATATTACAGTCGATTCAATTTAGTGACGCTTGTGACTTCATCGCCCGACACCACCGTCACCACAAACCGCCCACCGGGCACAAATTCAGTATCAGCGTAAGAATCAACGATGAAATCGTTGGCGTCATAATCGTCGGACGGCCCATAGCGCCACCTCGACGACGGCAATACGTTGGAAGTCACCCGCTGTTGCACCAGCGGCGTTAGGAACGCCGCTTCGATGCTGTATTCTGCGGCCGCGCGAGCAGCCAAAGCTCTAGGATACTACCGCCTCATAACTTACACGTTGGCAACTGAGAGCGGGGCTAGCCTTAGAGCTGCCGGCTGGCGGCGTGCCTATTGTAGCCCGGGTGGTTCTTGGAGCAGGTCCAGCCGGCGGCGGCTCGATCTACATCCAAAGGAGCCAAAGTAGCTCTGGGAAGCGCCTTTGTAGGATAAGTCTGCCTGATCCATCCGGTATCCGCCAAGCATATACGTCAGCGCGGCGGCGGGTTAGAATAACAGCCGACCGTACTGTGCTATCCCTCGTTTTTCGATGAAGATGCAAGAGAAGTCTAGAGTCGCGTTCAGGCCGTTGTTATCCGACAATCAAAATGATAGCAAAGCCTGTGAAGCGCAACTTGTACGCATAGCAGACGGCTTAAGACATGTATCGAAACTGGACGCTATTAAGGAACTGAGACGCGCCGGCAGGCAAATCGCCCCATCGACGGACATATCTCTGCGCGCCTGTCTTTTCTTGCTCTCGGATCTTATGG
>WHTN01000002.1:10232-81295 GCA_009377715.1 Dehalococcoidia bacterium
ACATCGAAGATTCAACCTTGTGGCTGACGTGGAACGACCCCAGAAATAGAAATAGGCGATCGTTAGAAATTAAGGCTGAACTGAGGACAGCGCTCCTCGCAGCTCGGAACAGGCAACTTCAAGAGAGAAGCGTCAAAGAGTTCATAATCAAGATGGAGCGCAGCAGGATTTACGAAGGACGGCAGGTGTCCGTTCTCAGCCTTATAGATGACGGCAACGAGTTAGCGCATGAACTTAAATCTATTACGACACTCTCCGCTTCGGAACGTGAGCAAAGTTTAGAGCAAGTCATACAACCGGTTATCCAAGCTTGTGACAGCCGCGCAGTTTGCAAACATACGGGGTTACGACTACAGGATATCTGGCGTTATTTTCGACATACATGGTCATTGGAATACCGGCCGCTTCCGGGACGACGACTTTGCCTTCTGATCCGAAATGCGGCCCGACCTCTCGCGCCCGTAATGGGGATAGCTATGCCCGCCAACGGGCCAACCGCACTACGGCCCCGGGATAAGTGGATCGGTTGGGATCTTACTGTGTTAAAGGAAAAGCTTCTCGCAAAAGAATGGAACACTGAAGATGTCAACACCTCCTTACTTAACACGCTCGATCGATCCATCGCTAGCATCAAAAGCGATGACCTTTTAGAGGATGCGAATACGTCGGACGTTGTAGAACATTTACATTCTGCATCGAGGAATGCTTCCGAACGCCGCCTGGCAAGCCTTCGATCAGTGGTTACCGAAGGGCTAGGCGCAGCAACCAGCTTAAACATAAGGTCGCTTCCGCGTAACGCGGATGCAACCATCGACTGGGAATCAGCTTCGCTTAGCCCGCTTTTCGTACGTAAGAGGGCAACTGCTCTCGCGCGTTTGCTTAAGGCTAAACTGACTCTGGAAAAGGCTGTCGGGTTAGAATCGCCTCACGGTTTTGCAGCGCTGCTGAACACTCAGGAAGGACGATCCACCATCTCCACTGCCCTACGAGAGATCAGAACAAACGCTTTATCATCATCTGTTATGGATGTCACGGTTTGCGGGGCTGTGCCTCCGTATAACGAACTGTTAGTTGGGAAGCTGGTAGCTTTGTTGATGGCTTCTAAAGAAGTTTACACGATATACCGCGATCGCTACAAAGACAGCATCAGCCAGATAGCCTCCCAAATGGCTGGACGGCCGATAATTAGATCTTCCAAGTTAAGGATATTAACGACAACCAGTTTATATGGTATTGGGAGCAGCCAATACAGCCGGCTTAAAGTGACAAGCGCTGATAATGAACAGCTACCTCATGACGTCCGATGGGAAGAATTGGGAGCAACCGAAGGCTTTGGAACGGGACATCTTTCGCACGAAACAGTGGCTGCCTTGCGGCAACTCACGTTGCGAAGACACGGCGCCCGCCGAATCAACAATCTTTTCGGAGAGGGCACGATCCCGAGACTACGTCAAGTGCGGGAAGGCCTAGAGGCGCTTGGCTTAAGCAGCACGGTCTTCCTTCAGCATTCCACGCCTAGACTTGTCTACGGTTGTGAATTGTTCCCCGGAGCACGCAATCAACTGATGGGACTCGATGAAAAAGTTGAAACCCATCTGGTTCCTGACATTCAGGACATTACCACGTCCTGGCGACGTCGCTGGCTGGTAAACCGTTCTGCTAGGCCCGAAACGCTACTGTCGCTTACTCGGCTTGGGCCAAGAAGCGTAAAGGATTCGCTCACGCCCGATACGGAATTGCAGATAACTTTGCCCTTTGACTAGTCCGATCATATTCCCCTCAGGGTCATTAAACATAGCGAACGTGACCATATTAGGGATCTCAGTTGGCGGCATTACGGTTTTTGCGCCCAGATTTTCCGCCTTCTTCAGATAGGCGCCAAGGTCGTCCACTTGTACGTAGATAGTGACGCGGTTCATGCCGTTCTGGTCAGGGCTGATACCACCACCTATACCACCGTCTTTTCCCTCCGGATTGACCATGCCGTAGTTCATCGGATTGTTGGCATCGACTTGCCAATCGAAGAGTTGGGAATAGAAATCTTGCAACTTCTTTCCGTCTTTCCCCGTAATCTCCCACCAGGTAACAGGATTTGGCAATTTAGATTCTCCCTTCTCTTTCGTCGTAGCTGCTTATATCGTTTTCGAATTAACATCCCGTTAGGGAAATTAAACGCAATTTTAACTAGCCGCAGCGGGCCGCACCCACGGGTCAGGGCCAGGGTCATTGCCCGCCGCAACTGCCGCCAAACGGGGCAAGTAATGGTCCCAGCCACGAGCGTGTTCGGTGGCTTGCTCTTCGGTAAGGCCCATATGGCGCAAACGAAGTATCGTCGTGCTGCCGTCTGGCGTTAGCGTTATCTCAACGGTGCTTGCGCCTGGCGGCAAAGGCGTACCGCCGCCCTCCCAACCCCAAGTGAATACGACCTTTGAATGCGGGACGATCTCCACATACTCGCCACGGGCGATGTCGCCACCCGTAACGTTCACTCGATATATCCCACCAGGCCGGGGATCGAGCGTCGCCTCCACGCCCTTCCACTGCTTCATCTTCTCCGGGTCGGTGAAGAATGGAAATATCGTCTCGGGACTCGCCTCAATGCGTATTTCAATTTCAGCAAGTTTAGTCTCTTGGCTATCGGCCTGCATCCATCTTCTCCTTTTTCGTTTGCTCTTCCGCTTCGGCAAGTTCCTTAAGCAAGCTGAGCTGGTCTTTCCAGAACCGGTTGAGATAATCTCTGAGTTCGGCTAGCCCTTCCGGCCGCGCGCGGTAGTAGCGATGCGTCCCCTCGCGCCGCAAAGTCACCAGACCCGCCGATAGAAGTACGGACAGATGCTGGGAAACGGCGGGTCGCGTAACATCGAAGTGCGAAGCGATCTCGCTGGCGGACAGTTCTTTCTCGACGACAAGGCCAAGGATGTCTCGGCGGCGCGGCTCCGCTATAGCTTGTATTACAGCATCCATAGCTATATATTAGCCTCTACTTACGTAAGTGTCAACTAATCAAATTTTCCTCGTACCTGCAAGTCTTTAGACCTGCGAAACACTCTGGGCAGACCCTTTAGGGCTGCAGCTACGCTTCTACAAAAAGAGAACTGCCTTACAGTCTTTGACTGTAAGGCAGTTCTCTTAAGCCGTAAGGTTAATTAACTAACCGGCGCCTTCATATACTTCTTACGAAGCTCGCGCCAGGTCTCTGCGCGCTTGTCCATCGTTGTCTTCCAGTGTTCAGGAAGGTCATCCAACAAGTACGGCACGCGGGTGGGACTGGGCTTCAAGAAGTCGCCCTTGTTAGCCAGATAGCGGTTCGCCTGCAGGTTTAGTTCGGCGAAAGTTCCAGGAGGCTGCGAAGGGAACGAAGGAGGCAGAGCCTCGAAGTCCGCCCATATCTCCTCGATGCTCTTTTCATCGTCCTTCAGGATAGCGTCCGCCAAGGCGATGGTCGGCTCAGGGCCCATGCCGATAGAGCCCGACGACCAGATGGTGGTTATCTGGTAAGGAGTGCCACGGGTCATCCTCCAGGCCTTGTAAGCTGCGCCCTCGCCGGGCATAAAGTTCACCTGAGGTGCAGCCTTGCTATCCTCAAGCAGGTTGACTACGCTGTAGCTCATCTTCGCCAGCACAACGGTCTTCCCGTTCTTGCCGATCTCCCGCCAGAAAGCCGTTGGGAATACCGACTTGAAGAAGTTCTGGTTGGCGTAGATCAAGATCGCCATGTCGGGCACGGCTTCGGCCAGATGAGCGAACCAGCGACCGGCGTTCTGGTTGGTGGGCGTCTGCCACAGCGGCAAACCGACGAAGGCGCCGTCCGCGCCGATGTCCTTAAGACCGCGCATCTGACGGATCGTCTCCTTAGTGCCAAGAGAGGTAGCGCCTGCGAAGATCGGCACCCTTCCTCGGTTCGTCTGAACGATGGCGTCGATGTAGTCACGCTTCTCTTCGAAAAGAAGGGCAGCGTTTTCACCGGTGGTGCCACAAGCGGCAATGCTACCTACGCCAGCCTGGATGTACGCTTCGGTCATGCGAACGGTCTCTTCGAGATCGATTGACATCTCAGAGTCCCAACCCTCTTTCCCTTCTACGCAGGGGGTTGGCACCATTGCGCACATTCCTTTGAGGTCACTTTTGCTTAACATGCTCTCTCCTTTCTTTATCTCCTAATATCCGCTGATTCACCGGCGCTCATTAGTTCAAGCCACCGGCGATAAAAGCCCCTTGCGCTGTGCTCGCTGGGGCCATCTGCGATTACTCCGGGCACATTCTCATCATACCGTTCGTAGCCAAGCTGAAGCTGGTAATTGAACGGGTGACGCCTGGCGACGCGACCGTTGCTAGACGAAGTGGTCATGTTCCAGTTCTCACCGTCGTCCTGTTCCAGCGTACCGGAAGAGCTGAAGCGACGCTGATGGAAGAGGTGCATGGCCCGCTTGGCTTCGGGCGGCGCTGCCTTGTCGACGAAGCACCAGGACCAGACCTCGATCTTCTGCGGGCCTCGTGGGTGCCAGACGCGAAACGTGAACGACTCGAACGAGAGGTTCGGGAAGATCGTTCCTACGGTCCAATCTAGCGTATCTGCCTTGTCGCCGAGCCGCTTGGCTCTCTCCGGAAGCATCTGCTGGTAATAGGCGTTGATCTCCGGCCAACCTTCCGCCGGGAACCTGTTCTCGATGTTAAGCGGCCCACGCTGGGAGATGACGCCGTGGCCACCGGGGTGGCTGATCTGCAACGAGCGCGTAGGGTTTCTTATTATCGACTGCGAATTAAATCCGGTTTTGAGTGCAGAGATGTGGGTAATAGGAAAGTGATAGCTATCGCCAACGAAGTTATCCGCCGCGAACTTCCAATTGCACGGCATTTCCCATTTGAACACGCCTCCTACCACCTCAACGCCACCCTCGGAGCGGTCCATGAGGTAGTCGAGGAACCAGGTCATATCGCCCAGATATTCGGGAAGAGCGGGCGCGCTAGGGTCGAAGCATCCGAAGATCATCCCTTTATAAGAATCGACCTGAGCGACCGACACCAGGCCCCACTGCTCCATGTCGAGCTCTTCATAGTAGTACTCTTTGTAGCCCGGCACGCCCACCAGCTTGCCGTCGTTGCCGTACGTCCAGCCGTGGTACGTGCAGGTGAAGGCGGCGGCGTTACCGGCGTCGGCCCGACATACGCGCATGCCGCGATGGCGGCAGGTGTTGAGGAAGGCGTTTATCTTGCCACGCGAGTCTCGCACGACAAGCACGGGGTCTTCGCCGATGTAGGCGGCTACAAAATCGCCGGGGTTCGGCAGTTGGGATTCGTGCGCAAGGAAGCACCAGCTCTTGGCGAAGATTTTCTCTAACTCTTGCTCGTAAAGCTCTTCATTAACGAAGAGTTCACGGCTGACTAAGCCTCGTTTCACATCGACTAGGTCTTGGATGTCAACCATACGGAACTCTCCGACTAAACAAATATGCTAGCGTGGAACCAAAATTTCCACGCTAGCATATCATGTCCACAATGCTTGTCAATATCGCACTTTTAATTGGGCACTTCGCTATCGCTTGCTATACTCAAACACAACTCCCTAAGCCGTTACCCAGGCTTCTGAGAAGCGAAGGTTGTCGATTCCCGAAGAGTTCTTAAAGTTTCTAATCCTGGGCGATAGTGCTACTTCACCGTTAGAGCTGTATAGCGGGATCGCGGCAGCCAGATCGATGACACGGCGCTGTATCTCCTGGAGCATCTCGCCGCGACGCTCGACGTCCAACTCCGCAGCTTGTCTCGTGATTAGATCATCTAGCTCTCTATCGCCAAGTTGCTTCCAGGTGCCGGCCTGAGTGCCGTTACTGTGGTAGAACGTGAGCAGGTGGGCGTTAGTTGGCGAGGTCGGTGTGTTGTTACCAACACACATCTCGAAATCGCCCCGCTGGTATATCCTCTCGGTCAACTCCACCTTGTCGGCAGCGTTAGCTGTTCCGTTTATACCCAATTCCCTAAAGTGAGCTATCGCTAACTCTGCTGCAGCGGTTGTTTCTGCGTTCGGTATCCCGTAATCAACGATCGGCCTCCAGGTCGAGAGATCGACCCCAGCTGCGGATAGCAATTGCTTCGCCTCAGTGACGTTCTTAGCGAGCAAGCGATTGATCTCGTCCTCAGGCAGCAGCCAGTCTGTCCTCGGTATGAATATCTGGGCGCTCTTCCAGGCGCTGCCGAAGAGAACGCTGTTGATAAACTCGTCACGGTCTAAGACCTTGGACAATGCTTGCCTTACCCTAACGTCTTTAGTGGTATCTCTACCGGCCGAAACCCAGAGCCGGTTGCCCCCGTTGTTCGTAAACAGCTTGCGGTGTTCCACATAGAGGTCGGGCACCGTCTGTTGTAGGAGTCTGGTGATCTGACCATTGGTGGCTATCTCCATGACCTGGCCAGTCCTGAAGGCGGCCTGCTGCGTGTTGGGGTCCACGATCACTAGGCGCTTGTACTCGTCCGCATACGGCAGCGCTTGCCCATCTGATCCCTTTGCGTAGTAGTCAGGGTTCTTCCGCATCGTCAACGTCTGCTCAGGCACGCGTTCGACGAAAATCCACGGGCCTGTGCCAACTGTCGGCCCTTCCTGTAGGTTACCGTTGACCTGCACTGCTTCCGGCGCGGCGATCTTGCCGTTGGTGTTCGCCATATTGACCAGGAAGTCGGAGTCCGGCCTCTTCATTTTTACGCGAAGAGTAAAGTCGTCCGGCGTCTCCATTGTCTCAATGGCCTCGAAGAGAGAGGCGCTGAACTTCTCGGCGATGATGCGGTTGATGCTAAACGTAACATCGCTTGCCTTGAACCCACGCCCATTCAACGGAGGGACGTTGTGCCATTTTACGTCTTTACGCATCATGAAGACGTAAGTGGTCGGATCCGGGTTCTCCCAGCTTTCGGCGAGGTCGCCGACCGGGACAAGTGCGTCCGGGAACTGGGCCAGATCGACTTTCAGAACGCGGTTGTAAGCTAGTCCTGGCCCGCTGTCTTGCAGGGGGCCGAAGGTATTGGAATGGATGTCAATATGGGGTAATGCTTCTGTGCCAGCGTTGATCCAGTTTATGGTGCCACCGCGTACCGGCTGTTCTCCAACGTTACCGGTCTGACCGGATGGTTGCTGTGAGGTGGTACCGCCCCCTTCTTCCTCATCGCAACCGATAACGGCCGCGGCCGCCAGCCCAGCGCCTCCTAGGGCTGTTCCCTGTAGCATTCGCCGGCGGCTCATTCGTGTTGCCAAAAACGTTGCCAGTAAGATGAATCCTCTCGCATAATCGGCCTCCTTTAAATTCTAAGCCCTCACGTAAGATTCCGCAAAGCGCTTAACTTCGATACCAGACGCATTCTTGTAATTTCTCAGCCTGGGAGATACCACAACCTCGCCGTTGGAGCTGTAGAGCGGAATGGCGACTGCCAGATCGACGATGCGCCTCTGGATGTCCTGGAGGATGGCGCCGCGCTTTTCGATGTCCAATTCGGCGGCTTGTTGGTCTATCAGCGTATCAAGCTCCCGGTCACCGAGCTGCTTCCATGTGCCGGTCTGAGCGCCCTTCGTGTGGTAGAAAGTGAATAGGTGGTTGTTAGTCGGCGAAGTCGGTGCGTTATTGCCCACACACATCTCGAAATCGCCACGCTGGTATATCCTCTCGGTCAACTCCACCTTATCGGCGGCGTTCGCCGTACCGTTGATCCCTAGTTCCCGCAGATGAGCGATAGCGAGTTCTACGGCTTGGGTGGTCTCGTTGTTTGGCACACCGTAGTCGACGATCGGCCTCCAGGTCGAAAGATCGACGCCGGCTGCAGATAGCAATTGCTTCGCGCCTGTTACGTCCTTCGCTAAAAGTCGCTGAGTTTCGTCATCCGGAAGGAGCCAGTCCGTTCGCGGGATGAAGATCTGAGCGCTTAGCCAACCGCTGCCGAAGAGGACGCTATCGATGAAAGCCTGCCTGTCCATAACCTTCGAGAGGGCTTGCCGCACCCTGATGTCCTTCGTAAGATCGTTGCCAGCCGAAACCCAGAGCCGGTTACCGCTGTTGTTCGTGAATAACTTACGGTGTTCTACATAGAGATCGGGCACGGTCTGCTGTAGGAGCCGGGTGATCTGACCATTGGTGCCGAGTTCCATGACCTGCCCTGTCCTGAAAGCGGCCTGCTGCGTGTTTGGATCGACGATAACCAGCCGCTTATACTCGTCCGCATAGGGCAATGCCTGTCCGTCCGATCCCTTGCCGAAGTAGTCAGGATTGCGACGCAGCGTCAAAGTCTGTTCCGGCACGCGTTCGACGAACATCCAAGGGCCAGTGCCGATTGTCGGGCCTTCTTGTAAGTTACCGTTAACCTGTACTGCTTCCGGCGCAGCGATCTTGCCGTTGGTGTTGGCCATATTGAAGAGGAAGTCAGAATCAGACCTCTTCATCTTCATCCGGATCGTGTAGTCGTCCGGCGTCTCCATTGTCTCGATGGCCTCAAAGAGGGAGGCGCTGAACTTCTCGGCAATGATGCGGTTGATGCTAAACGTAACGTCGCTTGCCTTAAACTCACGCCCGTTCAACGGCGGGACGTTCTGCCATTTGACGTCACGGCGCATGTGGAAGACGTAGGTGGTAGGGTCAGGATTCTCGTAGCTTTCGGACAGATCGCCAATCACCTCTAACGAGTCGGGGAACTTATTCAGGTCGAAACCTAGTACGCGACTGTAAGCTAGCCCCGGCCCGTTGTCCTGCAGTGGACCAAAGGTGTTGGAGTGGATATCGATGTGGGGAAGGGCTTCCGTGCCCGCGTTGATCCAATTTATAGTCCCACCGCGCGTTGGCTGGTCCGAAACGTTGCCGCCCTGACCAGAAGGCTGCTGGGATGTGCTGTCGCCTTCCTCCTCATCGCAGCCGATAATCGCGGCGGCTGCGAGCCCCGCACCCCCCAAGGCTGTTCCTTGCAACATGCGCCGGCGGCTCATCCGCGTTTGCCAAAAACGCTGCCAGTATGTAGATGAATCCTCTCGCATAATCGGCCTCCTTAGAACTTATGGTGGGCTTTATATAAAGGCCTAAAAAAGTTAGTGTCAAGTATTAGAAAGATATTATAAGTAATTAAGGTGATCGCAATAAAAATGGTAACATTGTGCAATTAAGCACTAATGGCTGGGAATGATTTATCGGTTCGAAGATGCCGTAGCGGGAGCGGATTTTGCGCGGATCCGCTTCTCGCCTAAGAAATACGCGGGCACCATGGACAACAAGGCCACGAACACCAGTAGCACTAGCTCCGGCGTGAAGGAACCCGTAGCATCTCTCAGGATACCAACAAGCGCCGGCCCACCGACCCCTCCTGCTTCCCCGACGGTAAAGTAGAGTCCGGCCGCTGTCCCCATCGCTTTAGGGCCAACCTCGGGCAAGTCCATCATGCTATTGAGCAGAAGGGGCATCATGGCGCCTGCGACAAAACCCTGCACCAACAAAATGGGAATCAGACTGAGGCCGGAGAAGATTATTATCAAAGATAAAGTGGTCGCTTCCACCACTAATATGCCTAAGACTAAAGCTCGTCTCTCCCCAAAATGGGCAGCAACGTTCGATATGGCGAGACTACCAACTATGCTGATGAGAGACGGAATGGTCGTAAGGTAGCCTGCCTCTGTTGAACTGAAGCCTTTATCTTCCAGTATCGTTGGCAGTCAGTTGCGGAAGCCATGGCCGAGCGTAAAGCCAGCGAGGCCGACCAACACGACGATCCAGACGGCACGAAGCTTTAGGACGGCCCACGCTGGTTGTGCGGAAGACGAACTACGTCCGGCAGGCGGTTGATAGGACGGGCCGTTCCGGCCCCACACGAACCAGCACGCCATGACGGCCAGCCCGACACAGCCGTAGACGATGAACACGGCGCGCCAAGAGTCCAAGAGCGGCAGCAGAAAGCTGTTCGTCCCGGCCAAGGCAACAGCTCCGCCAGCGCCCACGCCGGTGACGTAGATGCCGGCAGCCCTTGTTCGCGCTGGGCCTACGAACCAATCTGCTATGAGCTTAGACAAACCGCTCGAAACGAGAGGACCGCCTGCGCCGAACAGAGCTACGGCTAAAAACAGCGTAGCGAACGAGTTCGCGCCCGCCCGCAGGAACGCCGATAAGCTCATGATCGCTATGGCGAGCAGAAGCGTTCGCTTCAACCCGAACCTGTCGTTCAGCAACCCGGCTGGGTAAGCGAGCCCCATGTAGACTAAAGGCCAGGCACCCAAAATCAGGCCTGGGAATGGCTTATTCCAAGGTCGGCTTTGATGCGAGTCAACAGCGGCGGAAGGGAGCTGGTGACGAGGCCAAAATAAGCGTATACAAGCCAGGCCAGCCCTAGCATGAGCCAGGGCAGCCATTTCGGCTGCCCCGATCGAGCATCGATTCCGGCTTCGTACGACATGCGCGTTGACTAAGCGGAATTATGGCATAACGAAGAAGCCTTTGCACAAGTTTTTTAGAGGTTTGAATTGGTAAGGTCATCTCAAAATAGATAGCCCGCATGGTCTAACATGCGGGCTCCTAAACTTCCGTTATAGCCTAATCTGACGTTACTCTCTTACGATCCCCATGTAGTCCAGTATCTCGTCCGCTTGACCTTCTATATCGGTTAAAGCGCTGTGCGATGGCTGCTCATTGCCGCAGTTCGGACATCGGTAAATCGGGACATAGCGGAGGTAGAACAGTACCTTAGTTCCGGAATCGCCTACCATCCTGTCGCCGGACCAATAGCGGTTGAAGGAACCCTGCGAGTTGCACTTCGGGCAGATCCACGCTTCCTTGGCGTAGTTTTCGAAATCGTCTGGCACCAGTTCGAACTTATGGAAGTCGCCACCCCATTCGGGCCGCACTTCCATTCTTGCCCGCTCGTATATGTAGACATCGTTATCGTTCATCGTTCATCCTTATAGCTCTCTGACGCGGGGATATCCATAAGTTTGCGTGTCACCTTCATACTGGCAGATGAAAGGTCACGCTGTCAATCGGCTGAGCTTTGCACCAAAGGCCAATCGGATACACTCGCCTCGACCGCGGGTTAGCGAACAAAAACTGTTACTTCTATCTTATCGACGGCGGAGTTGTCTTAAACGATGAGCAGCTCACGACTGGGGATGCCGCCAAGATAATTCGCGGCGGAAGATTGAGCGTCAAGGCATCGACTACAAGCGAACTGATCCTGGTAGATACGCCGGAATAAATCTGCTCCCTGGTTCGACAGATACATCCTGAGCCTGCCGAAGGGGCTCACCAGGAGCGGATTACGCTGAATAAGCCGACGTCGCTATTTCGCGCCGTGCCCCAGGAAGTCCTCTTGAACCGCGGCTTACCAGCGACGAAGACTTCGCCTTCGATGCCCCAACTCCAATGCACTTCCGGACGTACACGGATATACTCGCCAGCGCCCGTGCATCCCTCGCGACTTACGATGTCCGCGGTGCCGTAAACCTTAACGCCGCGAATGTTCGATCTAGGCCCATCCTCGTGATCGAATACTAAAGCCACTTTACTGGCTGTCTGGGTGTTTTTATACTTGCGAGTCGTCGTGTTCTCGCGGCCGCCGACGTAGAAGAAAGTGCCGTCGAACTCCCAGCCCACTGGGACAACGTCAGGTTGGCCATCTGGATCCACGGTTGCGATGTGCAACAAGCGCTGCGTTTTCACGAAAGCTAGCTCTTTTTCGGACAACATTTGCACTACCTCTCGGGGTTTCAAGAAAGTGTAACACAGGGACGTCTGAAGAACGCCATTTGGGCAGGTCCTCATAGCTTCGTTCTACACAAAAAATGTTGCAGAGGGGCTGCTCTTTGCTGCCAGGCGTTTTTACCCCTGTCATTCTGAGCCCTTCATCACCCCCAGTGTCCGATATGTATCTGACCTAATCACACCCCAGCACCAAAACGGTACGGATTCTTCGTCACTTCGTCTCTTAGGACTTCGCTCCTCAGAATGACATCCCCACGTTTCGCGGCTTGACACCACCAGCTTTAATTACTACTGTTGGGCCAAATCGGGTACAAAAGGTGGAGGTGACTGGATGGCTACATTAGTTAAACGAAAGCTTGGACGCACGGAACTCGAAGTTACGACGCTCGGTTACGGGGCGATGGAACTGCGCGGCCCAGGCGGCTTCAGAGGACGCGACGTTAAACCGGAACAGGCAGAGGCTGTCCTTAACTCCGTCCTGGACTCCGGTATCAACTTCATCGACACGTCGATCGACTACGGCGTCAGCGAAGAGCTTATCGGCAAGTACATCTCGCACAGGCGGTCGGAATACTACCTGGCGAGTAAATGCGGCTGTCCTGTCGGGCCGGTCGATCCTTCAGCGCCCAGACCGCTGCCGCATATCTTCACCCGAGAAAACATCGTCGCCGGCGTAAACCAGAGCCTTGCGCGGATGAAGACGGATCATCTAGACCTCGTCCAGTTTCACGCCGGGCCATCCAAAGAGACCCTAGAGGAGAACGAAGCCGTTGAGACGCTACTCGACCTCCAACGTGAGGGCAAGATCCGCTTCTTAGGCATGTCCTCAACCCTTCCGAACCTTGCAGATCACATCGCCATGGGCGTATTCGACGCCTTCCAGATACCGTACTCGGCGCTTCAGCGCGAACACGAAGTCGCTATAGAGCACGCCGCTGAAGCAGACGCCGGCACCATAATTCGTGGCGGCGTCGCTCGCGGCGCAGTATCTGAGGACAACCGCAACGATGATGTGTCGAGCCTGTGGGAGAAGGCGAACCTAGACGAACTGCTGGGCGATATGAGCCGGATGGCGTTCATGCTGCGCTTTACCCTTAGCCATCCAGGACTGCACACGACGATAGTCGGCACGCGCAGTCCCGAACACCTGAAGGAAAATATTGATGCGGCCGAAAGAGGCCCTCTGCCAGCCGATATCTATGAAGAGGCCAAGCGACGTCTGGCGGCCGCTGGCGAGGCACCTTAGACGTGAACATCACGCGCGTAGGCATCGTTAGCCCCGGCGAGATGGGCGCCGCCATAGGACGGCTGCTCATCGAAAACGGCCTCGGAGTCTTCGGCTGCCTGGAAGACCGTAGCGAAGCAAGTCGCTTACGCGCCGAGCGAGCCTGCTTCCAAGACGCCCAGACGCTAGATGACCTCGTGCAAGGGGTCGATCTGTTGCTATCGGTCGTTCCGCCGGATCAGGCGCTGGCAGTCGCCACGCGAGTCGCGGAGTGTCTATCGCGGGCGAGCGCCAAGCCCGTATTCGCCGACTGCAACGCAGTCTCGCCTCAGACAGCGAAGCGCATAGGCGAAATGATCGCTGCAGCCGACGCGACGTTCATCGATGCGGGCATCATCGGGCCACCGCCCCGACCAGGCGCTAAGACGCGGCTTTACTGCTCCGGGCCAGACATCGAAGCGTTGGAATCGCTATCGACTGAGGGACTTGAAATTCTTGAAATTAAAGTAGCCGGCCCCGAGATCGGCCAGGCCTCCGGGCTGAAAATGGTCTACTCCGCATCGACGAAGGGCACGACAGCCCTCTGGACGCAGTTCCTAATCGCCGCCAAAGCGCTCGGCCTTGACGAAGTGCTTAGGCAAGAGTTTTCGCTCGGCGGACGCCAAACGGTGATCTCACAGCAAATGATGGCGCAGATCCCGACGGTGCCCCGTAATTCGTCTCGCTGGGTCGGCGAGATGGATGAGATTGCGGCGACATTCGCATCGCTGGGACTGACGCCGAAAATATTCGAGGGCGTGGCCGAACTGTACCGCCGCATCAGCGAAACGCCGCTAGACAAAGAGGCAGCGGCTAATCAGCCGACCGAGCAAGTAATCGAGGACCTTTCTAGAACGTTGACGAACGGGAACAGTGATTGATTCTTGTCGTTCGCTCTGCAGTTGTCGAAGACTCGACTCTGGCGAGAAACCCCGCAGCTAACTTGAAGCTGCCGGTTTTAACCGGCAGACCTCTATTCTCGCTCACCCCGTCGCGACGCGAGAGTGGAAGGGCGATAACAGATAACAGTAGTGGCAGCCGTGCCCCTGCAAACCGCCTCGCGCAGGCGCACGGCCGTGCGCCCCTACCTTCTGTCAACGGATGAATATCGGATTGTCGGTATGCAACTCACCGCGAGCGGTTCTTGTCCGCTCACCCTGAGCTTGTCGAAGGGCCACGCAGGTCTGACCCTGTTGATTGTGAGTGTCCTGTCTACGGGTTGAAACCCGTAGCTAGCTCGAAGGTCAGAACAATCCTAAGCCCGCCGCAGCGTGCGAGCGCGCCAGATAGTCACAAGCGCTATAAGGGTAACGATGCCACCCATTATGCTGATGGTGTTGGGCGCTCCTATAACGTCAGCCGCGCCGCCGGCGGCGAACACGCCCGCTGGAATCAGGCCGTACTCTAGCATGTGCAGACTAGCGACGCGCCCGCGCATGTCATCGGTTATCGTAGCTTGGAGGACCGTCTGGTTGAGAGTGACGAACGTCACTTGGAACATGTTTACGATCATCAGGAAGACTATAGCCAGGGCCAGCCAGGGGGCCTGACTGAACAGGATCAGCGCTATGCCCATCGCCGCCAAACAGAACGCCATTGTCATCCCCTTGCGTTTGACGTCCCCGACGCTGGCCAGACCGAGCGTCCCTATCAGCGAGCCGATGCCGCCGAAAGACAGCATAATACCCAAGCCCAAAGCACCGATATCATAGACATCGCCGGCGAAGATAGCCAGAAGGCTCATATATGGCATCGCCAGCGTCATCGGAACGACCATTAACATTAGCAGCGTCACCAGTATCTCTTTGCTCCTCACGTACCGAAGACCTTCCGCAGTGCTCGCCATGACGCTCGGACGCGGGCCGCTGCGCTCAGGCACCGGCGGCACCTTCATCATCGCTATCATGATAATGACCGAAGCGTACAGCACCACCTGAACGGAGAAGTTGCCACCCCCACCGAACGCCACAAGCAAAAACCCACCGACAGCCGGGCCGATGATTCGCATTAAGTTCATGGCGGACATCATAAGGGCATTGGCAGTGAGCAGCTCTTCGCGCGGCACGATCGTCGGTATCACAGCCTGGCGCACCGGCCAGACAAAGGCCCAGCCCGCGCCGGAGGCGAGAGAGAAGACCAATAGATGCCAGAGCTCGGCTGTGCCTGTGACCAGCAAAACGGCTACAACCGCTGTCGTGGCGACCAAGTATGTCTGAGTTATCATCATGAGCAACCGGCGGTCCATGCGGTCCGCTATAGTACCCGAGAAAAGGCCGATTAGAAGGTACGGCACGGTACGCAAGCCATTAATGAGGCCCAGATAGAAAGCGGAACCGGTCATTTCAAAGACAAGCCAGCTAAGAGTGATCTGCTGAAGCCACTGGCCGGCGCTCATGATCGCCGCGCCCGTCCACAACAAGGCAAAGTCTCGGTGCCGGAGGGAGCTGAAGGTCTGTAGATTTAGCGCGGCGGTCGGACTGAACCTACGCCTCGCGACGGTGGATGCCGGCGCAGTGACAGAGGTGTCACTGGATCCAGCAGCTTGCGCCTCTTCGTATGCAGAACTCAATTCGTCATCCAGAAGCCGTAAGTTTTAGCCAGTATATCACCTCTAACACGGCAAATCGCGCTTTTTGTAAACAGGGGCGAGCAAGATGATCCGTTAAGTGATACGGCATCAAAAAGCCGTTCGCCAATGTCGACCATTGGCGAACGGCTCGCGCTCGTAAGGGTACGAAGTGTGCTTATCTTTAGGCCTGCATGATGTTGTGAACAGGAAAAACCTCTGGCGGGGCTGTGATACCGGCCTTCTGAAGTGCCGCTCCAAGCTTCTCCTTGAAGAAGCGGTCGGCAGCCTCCTGCGATTCCCAAACCTCCACGACGCGCCAACCGTCCGCGACCGGCCCACCAGCGTGGTAGAGCATGCCCGCAGGCGGTTTGTTACCTGGAGTAGTTTCCTGCACAACCTGGTCGTATTGAGCCTGAGTAACCCCAACTCCGTGGAAAACTAGTGCGATAGCCATATATATAAAATACCTCCTACTAGCTTGTTGGGCCGTAAGCATACTCTACAGCGGATAGTTTTTGTAGTATTGACGAGAACAAAAGCGCTTCTAACGCATCAATTTGCGCTTTTCGTTGACGTAGTCCAGCAAGATATATTCGCCCAGGCGCTGTGGCGCGACGAAGAACGCCCGGCCGCGATTGATCTTCGCCATGACCCGAACGAACTCCACGAGACTAGGGTCGCGCTCCATCATAAAAGTGTTAATCGTGATGCCGTCTTTGGTGCAGCGCGACACTTCGCGCAGCGTCTCTTCGACAACAGCCGGCGAGTGGCGATAACGGCCCCATTGAGCATCGCTGTCCGACCAGTTGTTATACGTCGTCGGCTGGCCGTCGGTCAGCAGAACGATCTGTTTCGTACCGATCTTATGCTTACTTAGCAACGTGCGGGCGTAACGGAGCCCTTCCTGGAAGTTCGTGCCGCCACCGTACTCGACCCAGTAGCTATCGAGCAGCATCTCCGGCTTGAGTGGCAGAGCGAAGTAAGAGAACGCGACCACATCCAGATTGTCCTTCGGGAACTTAGAGCGGATGAGCGTATCCAGTGCCAAGGCCACCCTCCGCCCGGCCTGGAAGTAGCCGCCCATGATCATGGAATAGCTCATGTCGAGCATGATTACCGTTGAGCACTGCGTCACGGCTTGGGTGTGGTAAACCTCGAAGTCGTCGGGCTTCAGTCGTGCTGGCGTGCCGGGCCCCGAGCGAAGGACGGCGTTCATAACGCTTCGCTGCGTATCCATAAGGAACGGATCGCCGAATTCATATGGCTTCGTATCGTCCAACCGCTCGACGCCGATGCCGCCTCTCTCGCGGGTATGATCGCCGAGGACACTGTTGTCGACTTTCGCGAAGACCTCCTGCAGCGCCCGCTCACCGATCTGGCGCATAGCGCGGGGCGTAAGTTCCCAGTCGTTCCCCTTGCGACGGATTAGGCCGGCCTCTTCCAGCATCCTGGTTATCTCCTGCAGCTGCTCGGCCATCTGGCGCGACTCCTCACCGCGCAGGCGGCCGATTTCGCCCGCATCAAGCTGGGAAGCGTCGTTCGACTTAACGGCCTGCATTAGGTCGCGCTCCATGGAGTCGAGGCTGTTCATATCGCCCATGAGCTTGAGCGCCTCCTGCAACGTCACAGGATCTTCACCCATGAAGGGGAACTTTTGCGCCCAGTCCCGCATCGGATGGAGGCGCTCAAGGTTCGTCGCCAGGCGGAAGAGGTCCCACTGAAGGCGGTTATCGCGTAGCAGGTCCTCCATCATCTGCTCGAGTTCGCGGCGCGTCTCCGGCGTCATTGAGTCGAGCAGCGCCTGCATCTGGCCGATCCGCTTCTGCATGTGCTCGATGAGGTCGTCGAGGTTCTCGATTCCTTCCGGAAAGAAGTGGCCCCACTTCTGCATGAAGCCGTCGAAGTCCGGCTCCTGGCCGCTCATGCGCTGTTCGATCATCTCATTGAGGTCGCGCACCATCTGTGATAGCTGGCTGAGCATCTCCGGTGTCATCGCTTGAAGCCCCTGCTGGAGGCCCTGGAAGTAGTTTTGCATGATCTGCTGCTGAAGCACCTGCAATAACTCTTCGAACTGCTGCCGAGCGTCTGGATCGAGGAAATCGTAGTCGCGCAGATCTTTGACACGACTGCCGACGTCGGGCGGAAGCGCGTCGAGCTGTTGCGAGCGCTTTTCGGCGATGTCGCGCATCAACTGGTTCAGCCCTTCATCGCCTTCGGCAGAGGCATCGGCGTCTTGCAGACGTTGCTGGACGGCGTCGCGTTCGGTATCGATGACGCGGTCGAGGCGTTCCTTTATATCGTCGAAGATCGAACCGAGATTATACCGGCTGAGGTTGCGTTCCCGTGCTGAGCGCATGCGTTCGAGCAGTTCGCGCAGACCTTCCATCCGCTGTCCGTTGGGAAATTCGGCGCCGCGCTGGAGCATGCGGCGTAGCGCCTCACGGAAGTCGCCGCGCTGGAGGACTTCGTCCGCGAGATGGCGCATCAGTTCGTCCGAACCGAGCGGCTCGAACCGCTGGGTGCCATCCCACTCCGAATAGCGATACAGCATTAGCTGGTTATCAGGCCGCCCTCCGGCTTATCGGGGCCAAGCTCTATCGTGAGGGCCTTCGTGCCGTTGAGATAGACTTCTTTGGTGATCGGTATCGCCTTGTCGAGCGTGTTGCTGACGAAGCAGCGCTCTCCCGCCTCGTGGGCGAGTTCTCGCAACGCTTCTTCGGAGATGCCGCCTTCGACGTGGATCTCCACGACCATGTCCTGCATCCGGCGCGGCAGGTCTTGCTGGAAGTGAGCGCGCGCCATCATTTTGAGGTCGTCCACCGGCAAATCTTTTGCGAGGACGACGTCGGCGTACTTCATCAGTAGGCATGAGGCCGCGCCGGAGACGAAGTAGGCCAGAGGCCCCGGCCCGCGACCGAGCCCGCCGCGTTCGGGCGGCTCGTCCGCCAGGAACTCGAAGGCGCTTTCGCCTCGCTTCGAACGGATGACGAGGGTCTTCTGCTCCAGGTGCTCTATATCGACACGAGACGTGCCAACCTGGCCGGGCTGTCGCGGCGTTTCCTCCGCCTTCTTCGCGGCTTCCATCAGTTCAGGGACTGTCTTCATAACTCCATCGCCTCCTTCAGATTGATCTCGGCGTCCTCATGTTTTGCCATCTCAGCTAGCTGGCGAGCACGGACGAAGATGGCGTCTAACATCTCTTGCGTAAGCTTGCCCGTGAACATATTCTGCTGGCTCGGATGATAGGAGCAGAGGATGATACGACCATCCGGCAGCGGCGCGATTGCGCCGTGGCCAAATAGAGGCCGCGGGCGCAGCCCGAGTAGCTTCGAGAGCGTATCGTAGGCGATCACGCCGAGGGCGACGAAGACGCGAACGTTCGTTAACAGGTCGATCTCCGTCTGTATGTATTCGCGACATGCGTCACGCTCTTCTGGCAAGGGCTTGTTCGCAGGCGGAGCGCAGTGGACAGCAGCGGTAATGTATGCGTTTGTAAGTTCCAGACCATCGTCCCTATGTCGACTGATGGGCATATTGGCATAGCCTGAACTGTGTAGTGCCTGGTACAGCGCGTCGCCGGAGCGGTCGCCGGTGAACACACGTCCCGTCCTGTTGCCGCCATGGGCAGCCGGCGCCAGGCCGACCACCAGCACTTCAGCGTTGGGGTCGCCGAAGCCGGGCACCGGCCGGCCCCAGTAGTCCCATTCCCTGTAGGCGGCCCGCTTCTCTACGGCAACCTTCTCCCGCCACTCCACGAGCCGGTCGCACTTACGGCAGGAGATTATTGCTTCGCGTACCTCATTAATGGTCTTCATATTATTGGGAATTCCACGCCCTTCGACAGGCTCAGGGTGAGCAAACTTTTATTAATACGCGGCCGTCTGACTCGATAGCTCGCCCCAGCTCCGAGCGTCCATTAGTTCGCCCCAGCGTCGAAGAAACGCCCGCTGCTGGTTCTCGTTTATCTTCGGGCCGATCCAGCCCGGGATGTCCTCGCGATAGCCCTCCTTGCCGAGGCCCATCTGATAATTGAAAGGCAAATGCCGGGCGACGCGACCCGTACTGGAGGCTGTTGCCTGGTCCCAGTTCTCGCCATCGTCCTGCTCATAGCTGCCGGCCATGCCGAACATCGAAAGATAATCGAGCCGCAACATCTCTTTGATCTCGGCGGGCGCAGCCTTATCGACGATGCACCACGACCACACCTCTGTTAGAGCGGGGCCGCGCGGGTGCCACACACGGATCGTATGGCGGCCGTGCAGGATCGAAAACGTCGGAAAGACGTTCGCGGCGCCTGTCGAGAGTTTAGCCCTGGTGGAGCCCAGGCGCTGCTCTTTCTCCGGCAGTATCGACTGCAAGTATTCGTCGATCTCGGCCGTCGAGCCGCGAAGCTCCGGCGCAAGATGGATCGTGACGGCGTGGCCGTTGCCGGCGTCTACGCCAGCCCGTAACTCGCGGTTCGGGCCCATCGGGCGGTTGCCTTCGCCGTTACGGCGGGCAGTGCCGCCGAAACCGGCCTTGCTTGCCGATATGTGGGTAACCTGCGTGTGATAGCCATCGCCGGCGAAGTTCTCGGCGGCGAACTTCCAATTGCAATTCATCTGCCACTTGTGGACGCCGCCCACGATCTCCGTGCCGCCCTCTCGCCTGTCGAACAGCAGGTCGAGGTAGTACGCCATATCGCCGAGATAGTCCTGTAGCGGCGGCGCACCTGTATCGAAGGTCGCGAAGATAAGGCCGTGGTAGACTTCCAGCTTCGTCACCGGGACGAGTCCCCCAATGCTCCATGTCTAACTCTTCGTAGTAGTACTCTTTGTAGCCCGGCACGCCCACCAATTTGCCATCGTTGCCGTAAGTCCAGCCGTGATAAGTGCAGGTGAACGCGGCCGCGTTGCCGGCATCGGCCCGGCAGACGCGCATGCCGCGGTGGCGACAGGTATTGAGAAAAGCGCCCACTTTGCCGCGGGAGTCACGGACGACCAGCACGGGATCTTCACCCATGTAAGCGGCGACGAAGTCGCCGGGGTTAGGGATCTGGGACTCGTGGGCGAGGTAGAGCCACGACCGCGCGAACACCTGCTCCAGTTCTTGTTCGTAGATATCGCGGTCGACGTAGATGCTGCGGTCGATGAGGCCGCTCTTAGCGTTTGCCAGCTCTTTGAAGCTCACCATGGGGCCACCTCCTCAGCGTAGCGAACTGCCCGTCTCTACTGTTTTATAGCAAAAGTTAAGCAAGTGTCAACGATTCAGAAACGAGGTTCTTCTACTTCTTCTTCGTAGCCGCAGACCTTTAGGTCTGCCAAAATATGGCGACCTGAAGGTCGCCCCTACAGTTGGTATCCGCCCACCCGAACCCTTCGACAAGCTCAGGATGTACTTGTCGAGGGCCCCTCTGTCAAAAGAGTTCATCCATTAAGAACGCGACTCACTGCGCGGAGAGCATGACCGAAAACCTACGGGATAAAATCCCGCAGCTAACCCGAAGCTGCCGGTTTAACCAGTAGAGATCGTACGCTACGCTGAGACGATAGCCAACACCCGCACCGGGCTACCGCTGCCCTGTACGATCTTTAGCGGCGCAGCGATAAGCAGCGAGCCAGTGGGTGGAAGCTGATCGAGATTACACAGACTGGCTAAGCCGAACTTACCTGCGCCGTGCATGACGTCGTGGTTCGGAAACGGCGAATCAAAGGTCGCCGCCTGGCCGGCATCGGTACCGTATAGCTGATACTTTTAGATCATTGAGAGCCTATTGATATAACAATAATTTCTAATATGGATGAAAAACGAGGTGGCGAATGAAATTTTTACACATGAAATTTTTACACAATGTAACTTCTAGCAGTAGGGGGCTGGCGATCCTTGCCTTGGTCCTGAGCTTTCTAGCGATAATTGCGATCGCTGCTTTCTCTAGCAACGAACGCAATGCTCAAGCTACGCATGGTCCCGTGACCGTCAATAGTGTAACTGCATCATGCAGTGGCTCAACCCAAGTTATGGGTATGGTCAGCTTGACGAACGAGACCGATGAAACTCAGATCGGTAGCCTCCTCCTGGTGCTAGAGTAGTATAGTGTGCCAGGGGGGCCAGGTGGATTCACACCCTCTTCTAATACTACAACCGTCAATTTCAACCTCAGTGCTAATGAGACTGAGAGTTATTCTTACACCATAAGCACGGCCGGCATCCCCTCCAATAGCAACAGCATCCGGGTAGCGGCCTCGCACGAGCCCGGGGGCTTTAACACTGAGAGGTCTGATAGCTTCCCGCCGTGTGGCGGTACGCCAACGCCAACCGCCACGCCAACGGTCACTCCGACGCCTACCAGCACGCCCACAGCGACACCTACGGCTACGCCAACCGCAACTCCGACATCAACACCGACCAGTACTCCAACCGCGACCTCTACAGTGACGCCGACACCCACCCCACCGACTCTGGAGGAGCGCGAGACTCCGCGGCCTCGTCGGACGCCACCAGTCCTCGGGGGACAGCGAACGCCGCGGCCCGGGCAGGTGCCCTCGGCTGGAAGCGGCCCGATCGACACCGCAGGGACTCCTTGGACTCAGTTCTATCTAGCGGCAGGCGGTGTGCTGCTAACGCTTGGTGCCGGTCTCGCTTCGAGACAGGTTAAACAGTCCAGTCGTGGTGAGCGCCGGTAAACTCCCGTAGTAATAAAAGAAGGAAGCCAGGCCCAAAACGCCTGGCTTCCTTCTTTTATCCGCTTGTTTACCATTTCTTTACCGTAAGTTCACTGCGTCGATACCAACCGTTACCCACCGGTAACGCGCTATCCCTTTGAATGTTAGAAAGCAGTCAGCAAGACGTTTGAAAGCCGCTGCGCGTTCAAACGGTCTTTCAAAACTCTGCGATTGTAATATTGAACACCAATATAAGAAGCATTATAATTTTCAATTACTATCTCAATTGAGCAATAAATGAGCACCATTTGGCCTGGAAACTGCTCGTTCCCTAGATGACGATGAAGCTAACGCCGCTACGGGAGTATAGCGGCTCTTCGTACGTGAAAGAGAACTCCGGTCGCGAGGAATGCGAGAAAGGATAAGAGATCGAAATTGAGACCGTTATTGGTATCCACACATAGGCTACGGCACAAGCTGATAGGCTGGGGCGTCGCTTGCGGGCTACTTGTCGCGCTCCTGAGCATAATCCCCCTCACTGGTGCAGGCACTGATTTAAATAGTTCGATCGTGATCGCTGCAACTCCAATCCCGCAGGGGGATTCGGACCTTGAGGGCCTCTTGTTCGGCGGTGATCCCGATGATGATGACTGGACCGATGGCAACGTTTGCGCTGGCAACCTACCCGATCCTGGCTGCTATTCCGACGGCGAAAACGTGCCACATCGTTTGCTACTCGTTGACCTGATTCCAAGCAATTCTTACGAGATCTGCGTAGCCCACGACTACGAAGATAGCAACGACGACCAGATCATCGGATATGACAACATCAATTCCATAGTGGCCGTGTCTGGCGCCGATCAACTGAGCATTTCTTTCCTCGGGACCTTCCAGACGGGAAACATAACTGAGGGCGAAAAGCGCTATATGATACAGTTCCTCGCCATTGATGACGAGGCAGAGATCAGGTACAACATACAGCTTGGCATACAGCTTGGCCCGCAAGCCCACTTGTGGAACGGCTCTCAGCTACATGCGCGTCTCTGCTCAGGTAACGAGACCGTTCCAATTCCGGTTAACGAGATAGTCGCCCCGGCGACGCCGACGCCGACTCCTACGCCTACGCCAACGCCGACACCGACTCCTACGCCGACACCAACGCCAACTCCTACGCCGACACCAACGCCAACGCCGACTCCTACGCCGACGCCAACTCCTACGCCGACGCCAACTCCTACGCCAACACCAACGCCAACTCCTACGCCAACTCCGACTCCGACACCAACGCCAACGCCGACACCAACGCCAACGCCGACACCGACACCGACGCCTACTCCGACACCGACCGTACTGCCAACCGTGTCGCCGCCGGTAAGCCCTACGCCAACAGCTACGCCGACTCCGACTCCTACGCCTACGGCAACACCAACGGCTACGCCTACCTCCACCCCAACGCCAACGCCAACACCTACATCGCCGGTACTGCCGGCCGCGCAGCCGCCAACAGCCGCCGCCCCGGAGGGCCCGGCTGAGCCACCGAGCGCAGGCATAGGAATTAGCAGTAGCGATAGCGGAAATTGGATCTTCTACAACGTTGGAGCATCCGTAGCTTTGGTAGGCGGCATACTCTTAATCGCCAGCAGCAGAAGGACGAATCAACAGTAGAACGGACTAAGCAAACGGATAACGGAAAGCCCCGCGCATTAGATGCGCGGGGCTTTCTCTTCCTACCCGAAGGTAGCTCTACTCGTAGAGCAAGAGTGTCCCTTCTTCGCTGGCGTAGATCCAGTACTGCTTAGACGTCTCTAGTTGTCTTAAAGTGCTCAGCACTAATGGCGCATGCGGCGAAAAAGACAACCATTCCTGTGCATCTTCATCCCAGTGATACACGATCACATACTTGCCGGCGATGGAAGCTAGCACGTCCTCAGCCGCTGCGCTACTACCTAGATGCGTGATGCCATTCCAGCCGGCCTTTATTTCGAACGTGGCGATCGGTTCCCTGGCGTACTCGTCGTCCATGTAGCCTCCGAACTCGAGGGCCCAGTACCAGCCGTAGTAAGAGTGCGGATTGTAAGCGCTCGCTATCCCAATGACGGAAAATTCCGGCCGGAGTAAGTTTTCATTATGTCCTGGCGATCGCTGCAAATATTCAAGCAGGATTTGGGCGTTCTCGCTGGCGGCTGCTAGATTCTCGGCACGCCAGGTGTTATAAGCATAACCTAAGTGGTCCATCCGTTCGAAGGGACCGAGACCCCGAGAGTCCGTATGAGAAAAATAGTCGTTATCGGCCATATCTCGGGCCATCCAGTCAGCCACCGTCATAAGCACGGGTGATAGGGTTAAGGGTTGTAATCCATAAGAAGCTCGATATTCGTTGATTAATTCGAGCATTATCTGCTCTTCGGGGCTCAGGTCGGATAAGCCGAAGCTGCTGGATGGCAATACCGCACTGCTGAATGCGAAGGCGACAGCAACGAGTACTAAAATGCTTACAACCCGAGCAAAGAGGTTAACGCTTAAAGACCTGCCCACGCTTTGGTGTGACGTCCTCCTGTCGGGGGTGGATAGGTCACCTTCGGTAACGTTTTAGTAAACATTCATACAAACTATGACGAACATGCATGCGAAGTGTTACGAGCCGACGCCTCGGTTAGCATTTAAGCGCCTAAACGCTAGACAAACGCGAGATTTAGGGCCAAAATTAACTTACGTTTGATAAATAATTAGGTTTATAGGAACTATGGCAGACGAGTCGCTTGTAGAAGAAAAAGTGCAGATCGCGACGCAACGCGGGCCTTTTTCGCTACGCCTGCCAGCTACGTTTAGAGCCTTGGCCTATCGCGACTATCGGCTGCTGTGGTTCGGGCAGCTATTCTCATCGCTTTCGGAATGGATGGAGCAGGTCTTACGACCGATCCTCATCCTCGAAATGACCGGATCTGCGGTCCACTTAGGATTGATCTCGGCTGTGCGGCTCGTGCCGCAACTAGGAGTTGGGCTGCTCGCCGGCGCGGTGGCCGATCGTTTCGATCGCCGGCGTATCCTACTGTTAGCCCAGAGTTCGACTACGGCCATCGCCTTTATTACTGCAGCCTTAGTCATATCGGGCCAAATAACCGTATGGCAGCTTTACGCAACTACAATAGCGGCAGGCATCACTATGGCGTTCAACCAACCAGCGCGCCAATCTTTCATCCCTAACCTTGTCCCGCGGGAGATGCTAGCTAATGCCGTCGCTTTAAACAGCGTAGCCTTTAATATGACCCGCATTCTCGGCCCATCCGCCGCGGGCCTGCTGATTGTGCCTTTCGGCATTGGAGGCGTCTTCCTGCTCAAAGGCTTTTTGATGTTCGCCGTAGTCGCCCTCACGGCCATGATCGCGACGCGCTTCGACCAGAATACTTCGCATCACGAAACATCGCTCTTGGGAAGCCTGGGCGAAGGGGTAAGCTATGCTATCAAAGACCGGTTCATTTTTGCGATGGTCGCTTTAACCATGGGCCTCTTCGTCTTCGGCATGCCGTACCAAACGCGGACACTGCTCAGCTATAGCCTGGACGTGCTCGATATAGGTCCGGCGGGGCTCGGGCTCATGCTCGCCGCCATGGGCGCCGGCGCGCTCGTAGGCGCTCTGGCTATCGCTACCGTTGGGAGCTTCCATCAGCGCGGGTTGTTCCTGATAGGTGGCGCGAGCATCTTCGGCCTCAGCCTCGTAGCCTTCGCGGTGAGCGCCTGGATACCGCTGCTCGTAGTGCCGTTCTTGGCAGTGGCTCTCTCCGGGATGCTGCGCATGACCTACATGTCTACGAGCAACGCGTTCCTTCTAGAGATGTCGCCACCGAACATGCACGGCCGCGTCATGAGCTTCCTGTCCCTCGACCGTGGTCTCGTTAGCCTCGGCGCGATACTGGCAGGCGTTTTGGCCGCAGTGGCCGGGCCTCAATGGGGCCTTATCATAATGGGCACGCTATGCATAGTCATGCCGCTGCTGGTAGCAGTCGTCTTCCCCCAGTTAAGACGCGTCGATTAAATATTGGAGTGGGTCTGCCCGCCGTCGACATTGAGGCAGGCCCCAGTCACCCACCTCGCGCGCTCCGAGGCTAAAAAGACTACAACTTCGGCTATCTCTTCGGCCGTCCCGAAACGGCCCATTGCGATATTTTGGCGTACGAATTCGGCCATACCTTCAGGGTCGTCCTGCTGACGCCGCCACCACGAACCGCCGGGATAGCTCACCGACCCAGGCGCCACCGAGTTTACTCTGATGCCGTAAGGCGCAAGCTGCAACGCTAGCATTTTCGCCTGCGCGATCATCGCTGCTTTCATCGAATTGTAGACCTGAGTGAAGCCGATGGCCTCTCTCCCGAAAACGGAGCTGATGTTGATGATCGTGCCGCCGCCCTGCTGCTGCATATGCGGCACAACGTGGCGTATGGTGCGTGCGGAGGCGAGCACGTTCGTCTGGAACGAGGTCTGCCAGGCTTCATCGGTGTCCTCCCGCAGCGAACTCCCGACATTGTTCACGAGGATGTCGACGCGTCCGAAAACGGTCACGGTCTCTCCGACAAGACGCTGGATGTCTTCACCAACGGTAATGTCGAGAGCTACGGGCAGGACTCGTACGCCTTTCGCGCTAACCTCGGCGGCAGTCTCCTGTAGCTGTTCGGTACCGCGGGCGCATAGCGTGACGTGACATCCTTCATCGGCTAGACCAAGGGCTATCGCCCGGCCTATACCCCGGCTAGAGCCTGTGACGATAGCCACCTTATCCTTGAGTCCCAGGTCCACTTATTCCTCCCATAGTCGATTGTCCTTAATTATATTCGAACCTAAGCCATGTTTCTTGAGCAGCCGTTGACGCCTTTAGCAAGCCATAACTATAATCCCTTTACCTGAATCATAGCCCGCAAATCCCAAATGAAGGAGCCACTATGAGTACGGCTAAGGCGTCGAGGCTTCTCACTTCCCTGCCCGGTTTAGTGAACGCTCACCTGCATAGCCCCAATCCGCCCTACAAAGGCGTGACCCGTTCTCGACCGTTCGAAATGTGGCTGGCAGACCGCGATGGCCGACACGGCGGCCCACTGACGCCGCAACAGCTAAAGTCTTGCGCTTTGATCACCGGACTGGAAAACCTATCGTCTGGCAACACCGCGATCGTCGACCATGTGATAGGTTACCAGACCAAGGAACATATATATGCGGTTGCAGAAGCGTATGAGGCCCTTGGCCTGCGCGCCTGGGTATTCGTTGAGGCGTCTGACCTGCCCCGACTCTGTTATACCAAAGAAGCCTATCCGCGCTATCCTAAGGCTGTACCGGCCGGAGAATTACCCGAAGATATGCAGAAAGCCCTCCAACCGTCCCTCGGTTACGAAGAGCAGTTAAAGGCGGTAGAAGAGATCATCCGCGGCTGGCAGGGACAAAAAGTTAAGCTTGGCTTGGCCTTGAGCAACCCTGTGTGGTGTAGCGACGACCTCCTAAACGCAGCCGTCGACCTGGCCCGTGAGCTCGATGCGCCAATCGAGGTCCACGCCGAGGAATCTGCCATGCAACGTGAGGTCTCAATGTCGCAATGGGGGATGAGCGGCATCCAGCGCCTCGCCCACTTCGGCGCGTTGTCACCACGTACTATCGTCGCTCACGTCGTGCAGATCGACGACGCGGATATCGAATTGCTGGCGAAGCACGGAGCATCGGTATCGCACAACCCCATTAGCAACTTAAAGCTGCAAAACGGCGTTGCGCCGATTGGCAAGATGCTGTCCGCTGGCGTCAACGTTTGTCTGGGCACGGATGCTCAGGCCTGCGCCGATTCGCAGAGCCTGTTTCCGGTACTGAAGTTCGTCGCTGCCCTTGCTGGATTTAACGGCCTACGCGATCTGGGTGGCGTAGTGGAGGAGATAGTGCTAAGCCTTGCCGTAGATAACGGCCGCTTGTGGTTTGACGGCGACTTATCGCGCGATTATATGCAGTTCAAGCAGCCCCTAGGCCCGTACGCATACATCTGGGACAGCCCGGAGCCGTTTATCTCCGAAGTTTATGTAGACGGCGAGCCGCGTCTAAGCCATGCCCGCGAATTAGTCGACGAAAGCGGTGCAGCCGAAGTAGTGGCAGACCGAATGGCTCAAGCTCTCTCTGAAGAGCGTCTCGAACACGGCGAAAGGTGGTCGGCTGTGGCAGCCCGTTACGTTTCTTAGCCGCAGGCAGTCACTTCATCGCTACAAGGCATAACAGTTCGTGCATTGTGCCTTGCCTAAGGTGCTCGAAGCCATCTTGCAAGTTCGCCCTCGACAAGCTTAGAGTGAGCGGGAGGTAACGTTACAGGAAGGGAGTCCAGAAAGGCAAAACCCTCTGGCGGGGGTCTCAGGGGGGTGTCCCCCTCATTAAAAAATATCCCGAAGGGCTACCTCGAACCCCTTGAGAGCCTGCCCTGAGCCTGTCGAAAGGGGGTTTGGGGTGAAAACGGATTCTCCGCCCGCAATGGCGAGCTAAGAATGACGCAAAGATGGCAATGCCCTTCGACAAGCTCAGGTGAGCGGAAAAGGGACCCGTAGCCATCGTTTGACGACGTATAGACCTGATGCCATACTGGATTTCAGAGTTTACACTCTTTACGAAAGAAGTGTTGAGAGAAAGGACTTACGCATAATACTGCCTCTCATATTTCAACGAGCGTGTAAGGTGAGACGATGACGAGCGAGTTTCGCTTGGGCCGGATCGTAGGCATCGATGTTGTCGCCCACTGGAGCTGGTTCCTAGTCTTCTTCTTGTTAAGCTGGTCGCTCGCCACAACGCTATTTGAGGATAACTTCCCGAGGTGGAACGGGACCCAGCGGTGGCTAGCGGGAGCACTCACTTCAACGCTATTTTTTCTATCCGTGCTCCTTCATGAGCTTTCGCATTCCATAGTCGCCCGCCGACTCGGCCTCCCGGTAAAAAGCATCACTCTGTTCATCTTCGGTGGCGTTTCGAATTTGGAAAGAGAGCCGGAGAGCCCCAAGGACGAGTTTCGCATCGCCATCGTCGGACCGGGCATGAGCTTCGTCCTGGCAATACTCTTCGGCCTTATCTGGCTCGCTACCATGAACGCCAGCGAGCCGGTATCGCTCGTTTCTGGCTATCTCGCGATCATCAACGCAGCCTTGGGCGGGTTCAACATGATACCCGGATTCCCCCTCGACGGCGGTCGCGTATTTCGTTCCATCGTTTGGTGGCGAAACCGCAACCTCTTGCGGGCCACGCGTATCGCCTCTACTACTGGCGTCATCGTGGCGTACGGTATGGTCGGCCTAGGGATCATCCTGACGGTCACTACGGCGCTTATCAGCGGCCTCTGGTTCGTTTTCATCGGCTGGTTTCTCAAGAACGCCTCAGAGACCAGTTACCAGCAGATGCTGCTCAACGATGCGCTGCGCGGCGCCTCCGTCAGTTACCTTCTGTCCGAATCGCCGGTGCCTGTGTCGCCTGAGACTACGCTTCGCCAGCTGGCGGATAGCTATATCCTGACGCACGGCCGCAGGTACTTTCCGGTGATGACGGGAGGGGGCACGCTGCTTGGACTGGTTACCCTGTCGGACGTTCGTCATGTGAACCAGGACGCCTGGGACACAACTACGGTCTATCGCATAATGACGCCGACCAACCAGCTGTTCGCTCTTTCACCGAAGGATGACGCCCTACAGGCATTCCGGCTGATGACGGAGCACGATATCCACCAGCTTCCGGTTTTGGACAACGACAACCTCGTCGGCTTCGTCACCCGCGCCGACGTCATGAGACTACTCCAAACGCGCTCCGAAATGCGCCGCTAAAGTCGCTAGTGGGTCTGCCCCGGACCCTGATCGCTCGCCGGGACTTCGTTGGTGCGATTGCTAGCAACCGTTATTTCGCCGTTCGGAATGTAATGGACTACGCCCCTGTCATCGTGGATGACCGTTCTTCTTAGCGTAATATCGTCGACGATGCCCGACACGCCTGCAATAGTAATCAGGTCTCCCCGGCTGTACTGGTTCTCCAAGAGGATAAAGAACCCTTTTATGACGTCGCGCACCAAGCTCTGCGCGCCGAAGCCTAGAGCCACGCCTATAATGCCAGCGCCGGTAAGGAGCGGCGTGATGTTTATCCCGACCTCCGCCAGGATCATGAATGCCGAGGTGACGAAAACGAACACTATTACCGTGTTGCGGAGGGCCGTAGAGATGGTTTCCGCCCTGCGTTTGACGTCTTCGGCAGGTTCCTGCAATAGCTGTCGGCTAACGGCCACACCCACTACGCGCGGCATTAAGTGCGTCATAAGCTGCGCGATGATAGCAGCGAGAAGGACGATAAACACGATTCGCAGGCCGTGCGTCGCCAGCCAATCGGTAGTCCTATCCCAGTCTAAATCGGATATGAGGAATGCGAACACTATCTGTTCACTAGCTCCAACGGTGCCATCGAAAGCAGAAGCTTCTTCACCCCTGCATCGCCTTTAAAAGCCACCGTCACCATCTGATCGTGCACGTCGATCTGACAGCTCACGACGACGCCATTGCCGAAGCGTGGGTGTCGCACGCGATCGCCGGCGACGAAGGCTGGCGACGACGACCCGCCGTTCGTAACGGGCGCCGGCTGTATGGCAACCCTCTGCACCGGCCTGCTGGAGGTTAGCGGCCGTCCGCTGACCAGACCAACTGGGACGTCTTTCAGGAAGCGCGAGGCCACCGCCGGCATTCCGAAACCGCGCTTGAACGCCCGGACGAGGTAAAGCCGCTCCTTGGCCCGCGTCATGCCGACGTAGCACAGCCTGCGTTCCTCCTCCATTTGCGCCGGCTCGTCGAAGGAGCGGATGTGAGGCAGCACGCCCTCCTCCATGCCAACAATGAAGACGATCTGAAACTCCAAGCCCTTCGCGGCGTGCAAGGTGATCAGCGTAACGGCATCCGAGCGTTCGTCGTATTCGTCGATGTCCGTGACCAACGCGACATCTTCGAGGAATCGCGCCAGCCCTTCGATGGGATCGAGTTCGTCGTACTGAGCAGCGACGGTGCAAATCTGCTCGATATTCTCCCAGCGCTCGATGCTATCGGCGAACCGCTCATCTTTGAGGATGTAATCGCGATAGCCGCTACTCTCTATAATCGAGATAACCAAGCGAGACAGCGGGAGCTGCCTCGAATCCCTGATAAGGCCGTTGAGCATCTCCAAGAAGCGCTGAAGGGCCGACACCACGCGCGCTTGAAAGAGACCCGTTAATTCTTCGTCGCCGTCGCCCAGGAGCTGGAGTGCCGCATACGGAGGGATGTCCCGGCGGCGCGCGAAGGCCGAAAGCTCCTCCAGCGACCGCTGGCCGATACCGCGCGGCGGCACGTTGATAATGCGCATCAGGGCAATGCTGTCGAACGGGTTCTGGGCGAGCCGCAAGAAAGCAAGCAGGTCCTTCACTTCTCGCCGTTCGTAGAAGCGCGTGCCACCCACCAGGCGGTACGGTAGGCTGTGGCGGACGAAAACATCCTCCAGCGGCCTTGATTGCGCGTTCGTACGATACATGACCGCGCAGGCGCTGAGCGGATAATGTTCCTGCCGGGCCAGCGCCTCGATCTCCTTAGCGACGAACTCGGCCTCGTCGTCCTCGCTCATGGACTCGTGGATGACCAGCGGTAAGCCCTCGCCTTTTTCGGTCCAGAGCTTCTTATCTTTGCGCTGGCGGTTGGCGCTTATGACGCTGTGCGCGCCGTCCAGGATGGTCTGGGTTGAGCGATAGTTTTGTTCCAGATAGACAACCGTCGCGTTAGGGAAGTCACGTTCGAAGTTAAGGATATTCCGGATGTCCGCCGACCGCCAACTGTAGATCGACTGGTCTGGATCGCCCACGACGCAGATGTTACCGTGGCCGCCCGCGAACTGCCGCGCGAGCACGTACTGGGCGATGTTCGTGTCCTGGAACTCGTCGACGTGGACGTAGTGATACCTCTGCTGGTACTTCTCCAGAATGTCCGATCGCTCGCGAAACAGTTCGACCACCTTCATAAGAAGATCGTCGAAATCGACGGCCGAGTTCACCTCGAGCAGCTCTTGATAACGGTTGTACACGCGCGCCACGATCTCCTCGAAGTAGCTGCCGATCTGATTGTTATAAGCCTCAGGCGTTATCAGTTCGGACTTCGCCCGTGAGATGGCCGAGAGCACAGCGCGCGGCGGGTTGCGCTTTAACTCCAGTCCCATCTCCACAAGCGCCTGCTTGATGACTACGATCTGATCGTCGTCGTCGTAGATGGCGAAGGAGCGCGGAATACCGATGTGTTCGCCGTCGACGCGCAGTATCCGCGAGCATATCGCGTGGAACGTGCCTAACGTTATGTCACGCGCAGGCTCACCCAGGAGGCTGTAGACGCGCTCCTGCATCTCCTTGGCAGCCTTATTTGTGAAGGTTACGGCCAGGATACGGTACGGCGGCACACCGGCCTCCGTCACTAAATAGGCTATGCGATGGGCGATAACACGCGTCTTGCCACTGCCCGGCCCCGCCAGGATGAGCAACGGTCCGTTTGTCGTCTCTACGGCGCGGTGCTGAGCGTTGTTAAGTCCTTGCAGAATGTCCATATCGCGATCTCTGTGGGCAAACTAATTCTATCATTGTCGCTATTATAGAACAGCTTGTAGACGGCATCGGCCAGTGAATGACGCAGGGCCAGGCCGATGATATCAAGGGAAGGCTAGATTCATCGGTGCCGCCGCGACTCTGACCGAGCCAGAAGCCAATAGGTTGCGATGGCGCCCTGGTGTATCTCTGTTATGCTCGCACCAAATGATTTTGCGGGATTAGGCGATCTGCCGGGACAAGCCTTTGAGCAACGCAGATGTCATCGATAGCCTGTGACGTCAGCAGGTTTGCCCGCGTCTTGAACCTCTGTGAGGTACCTCCAGGCGTCGGGTTGGCTGCCGTCCAGATCGGTGAAGCCGTAGATCTTCGCCAAGTGGCCGCTAGACAGCGACTGCCCGTTCCAGCGTGACACGTTGGGATCTTGAGCAAGCGCCGCCACGGCCCGACCGACGAACGCCGGGCTCTCGGAAATAGCAAAGTGAGGTGAGCGCATTGTCGCGTCATACCAGTTCGATTCGGTGACGCCGTAATTGTCGAGCATCTGCTCTGATCGCAACCAGCCTGGAGTGAATGATACCGCCGTCGCACCGAAAGGCTGCAACTCATGCGCCAACGCGTAAGCCATCCGAATATTTGACGCCTTGGCCAGGTCGTAAAAGAAGGAAACTCGGTAGTTGGCCGCGTTGTACTCGGCTGTACCGTCGGTCACCTCAACCACCAGACCGCCCGGCTCCTCGATTAGTAGAGGTATTGCGAAGTGACTGGTGATAGCGTGGGTGTCCACGGCCAGCCGCAAAGTTTGGAGCCCATAATCCAAGTCTGATTCCCAGACTGATTTATTCCACTCCATTTTAGTGGCTCCCCAGATGTTGTTCACGAGAACATGCAGGCGGTCGTGTTCGCCTTTGATACGAGTCACCAGCGCGCGAACCTCATCGGGCACGAGATGATCCACCTGGACAGCGATCCCGCGGCCACCAGCCTCATCCACGAGGGCTGCGGTCTCTTCGATAGTTTCCGGTCGGTTCATTTCCGATCGCTCGGATCGGGTCGTTCGTCCGGTGACATAGACGGTCGCTCCGGCCGCGCCTAACTGCACGGCTATTCCCCGTCCCGCTGCTCGGGTGGCGCCGGCAACCAATACCACCTTGTTCACTAGCGGCTTCTGCATGCCATCCGATCTTAGCTACTGTGAGTGCGGAAGTGCAATTCGAAACCTGCCTCACCGACAAACTTCGAGCGCTCTAAAACGTATCTGCGTCAATGAAGCTGCTGCGGTCATTGTACCCGATCGCCCATAACTGCCGCATCTGCCAGCACGTAGCTGACTCGTCAGCCATCCAGTACCGCCAGGTCGAGCTGGCGGAGGCTCGCGGGGTCGGCGAGTATATCGATCGCGACGATCTTCCCGCGCCTGACCATGAAGCCGAACACGACACGCGGGCGTCCGCCGGGAGCCCACACGGCTCCCGCGGCTCCGTTGACGAGTGCCGGTTGTGCGAACCGGGCGCGCCCCGAGAAGGTGTCGGCCACAGCCGCCGCGCCGTGGACCTCCGGCGCCAGCTTCGGTGCGCCCTTACTTTGCCTCGAGGCGCTCGCGTATAAGGCTGCGTGGTCGGTTCGCAGCACGACGTCTGGATCGAGCAACGCGAGAAGCGCGTCGAAATCACCTTCGCGTGAGGCAGCGAGGAAGGCGTCGACGATTTCTCGCTGGGGCGTGAGATCGGCGTCAGGCACCATGGCCGTCGCCTGTACCCTGCGGCGTGCACGGCTGGCGAGCTGCCTGGCCGCCGTCGGGGAGCGTCCTACGATAGGAGCGATCTCGTCGAAGGGCACGGCGAACATATCGTGCAGCACGAACGCGAGCCGCTCGGCGGGAGCCAGCGTTTCGAGCACCACGAGCAGCGCTAGGCCGACCGAATCGGCCAGCAGCGCTTCGTGCTCTGGATCTGTCCCTCCCTCGCGGCTTACGACCGGCTCGGGTAGGTGCGCGCCCAGGGGCTCCTCACGCCGCGACTTGCGCGAGCGCAGCATGTCCAGACACACCCGCGCGACGACCGTCGTCAGCCATCCGCTGAGGTTTTCGACGCCGCTGGTGTCGGAGCGGCTAAGTCGTAGCCATGTTTCCTGCACGGCGTCGTCCGCTTCGCTGAGCGAGCCGAGCACCCTGTAGGCCACCGCCCGCAAGTGAGTGCGGTTCTCCTCGAATCGCTCCGCCAACCAGTCGTGTTCATTCATCGGTCACATTCCTTCGTCACGATCCGTCATTATAGTGACGGACGAAATCCAGCCGATGTGACAAGGAGGCTTTCATGAATCCAGGTATCAGAACGATCATCTATCCCGTCAAGGACATAGCTCAAGCAAAGACACTATACACCAAGCTTTTGGGCATAGAGCCTTATGTTGATGAGGCTTATTACGTTGGCTTTAAGGTTGGAGACCAGGAAATAGGCTTAGATCCCAACGGCCACAGCCACGGAATGACGGGGCCTGTCGGCTACTGGGAAGTTGATGACATCAAGGCCAGCCTCCAATTGCTCTTAGACGCTGGCGCACAAGCACAGCAAGAGGCGAAAGATGTCGGTGGGGGTAAACTGATCGCATCTGTAAAAGACGCAGACGGTAACGTCATCGGGCTTATTCAATCACCTTAAGTGGATGAGAGACGAATCATTTTTTCATCGGGAGGATAGAGAACTGAGCGACGCACGGCGGGCTAACCGCACATCGTCCCGTCTGGGTTAGGTCAGCTTCCTGATTCCGATGACAGGAGCGAGGCGTGATCGATAACAGATTCGAGATATGGCCGATCGGTAGAGTGGAGTCTCCCCTTCGGGATACAAGGACAGCTCCACGCCAGGGCGATGAGGGCGCCCCATCTGCCGTCATCCGGCTGCGACCCGACATGCATGAGGCCGCGCGGGACATCAGGGCAGGAGACGATTTGCTTGTCTTGACTTGGCTTCACCTTGCCGACCGCGAGACTCTTACGGTCCACCCCAGGGGTGACCATAGCCTGCCAATGACAGGCGTATTCAGCATCGCTCGCCTGACCGTCCGAATCCGATCGGTTTACATCGCGTAAGGGTACTAGCGGTAACCGCAGGATTTATCGAGGTCGATGGACTAGAAGCGGTCGACGGCACGCCTGTGCTCGACCTGAAGCCGGTAATCGGCGGCCCGTCGGAGCGATGACTTGTAAGCGATACAAAACGCCTACAATGGCTTTCATTAGCACTATAACGCAAAGCGAACGGACATTGCCTACACACGTCCGTCAGCTGCTTTAACGTCAGCGCTACGGACAGCCCTGCCTGTCTCAGCAACGTTGCCGTCGTCCACAATGGCAAACCCATAACGTTGCCAATAGCAACCGTCGTATTCGGCTACCGGATGAAAGTCTTCGTCCTGGATGCCGTAAGCGCCGGCTTTGTCCAACGGCTTGCCACTGGCAACGTAAGCTTCGATTTCGGCTTCGCTGTAGTCGCGCATGTGCACACGCGTCAGGACGTGCTCGACGTTCGCCTGAGCCAGAGGCTGCACCACGGCGACGGCAGTTATCACCTCATGCCAGCGGTCTCTCAGCGTGGTGAGCACCGTTACCGCATCCTCGGCACCAGCCGGCTTCCCCAGGATGCGGACTTCGAACACGACGACGGTATCTGCGCCAATAACCAGTGACTCCGGGTAGCGCAGGCCAACTTCCACGGCCTTGGCAAGCGCTAAATGCTTCGCCGCCGTGACGCCGTCCGTCTCAATGGGAAGCTCTTCAACGATGGAACTCGGCTCGACGCGGAACGGTACGTCTAAGTGGGCCAGCAACTGCTGTCGCCGCGGCGATGCAGACGCAAGGATAAGATCGGTTGAAGTCGCGTTCTCACTCAAGGGTCAGCGTCGTCACCGACTCGATGTGGAACGTCTGCGGGAACATATCGACCGGCTGTACGTTTGCCAACTGGTAACCGCCATCGCCCAGGATGCGCAGGTCACGGGCGAGCGTCGCCGGATCGCACGACACGTAGACTACGCGAGGAATGCGGCGCTCGATTATAGCGTCGAGCACGCGGCGATGGCAGCCGGCGCGCGAGGGGTCGATGATGGCCGCATCGGGCTTTTCGTTCAGAGTCGGCAGAACGTTTTCGACCTTCCCTTCGATCAGGCTGATGTTATCGAGGCCTGAAACATTTACTCGCGCGTCCTGGATAGCGGACGACGACTCTTCGACCGCGACCACCTGCTTTACACGGTCGGCGAGTAGCACGCCGAAAGTACCGACGCCGGCATAAGCGTCGACGACCACCTCATCGCCGGAAAGGCAGAGGCCGTCGATGACGATCTGCGCTAGGACTTCCGCTTGAGCGGTGTTGACCTGGAAGAACGAGCCGCCCGAAATGCGAAATCGCCGGCCGAGCAACTCTTCCTCGTAGCAGGGCTGACCGGACTCGATCGCGTCGTCTATTACGGGTCGCAGCAAAGGGTGGATGAGCCACTGGCCGGTGTTTACGCCATAGCGCATCGCCACTTGATGCAACCCCCGGCAGCGACCTTGAAGGTTTGCGAGGACCTCGTTGATCCAGGGATGCATGATCATGCTTTCGTCGATACGGATAAACCGGTAGTTGTCCCTGCTCACGAAACCTAAATACCCCTGATCGTTCACGGTGAAGCGGACGTGATTCCGGTAATGCCACGGATCTGGGGCCGATATCGTAGGCTGTATGGGTGGGTCGCTGAACTTACCTATGCGCGTGAGTTGATGTCTGACCACAGCTTCTTTGGCTTCCAACTGGTACTCGTAGTCCATGTGCTGCCACTGGCAGCCGCCGCAAACGCCGAAGTAAGGGCACGGCGCGTCGACTCGGTGTGGCGAAGGCGCCAGCACTTCGACGACCTTGCCCTGGCTGTAGTCCTTACGGCTGCGCCGTATCTCGACAACGGCTTCCTCGCCCGGTATGCCGAAGTCGGCGAAGACAACCTTGCCTTCATGCCGGCCCAGGGCCGCGCCTTCGTAGGCCATATTGGTCAACGCAACGGGTATTCTCTCGCGAGTAGTAGGGTTTTTCGTTTCTCTAACCATTGATCGACATCTAAAACGTATATATAAAGTGTAACAAAATCGATGTCGCAGAACGAGGCAAGGTCTAACCGCAATGACACTGAAAATTGGGCTGTGTTATAATGCCGATGATATGCGGCGGCAGGAGGCTTAAATGGATTGGCCAGGTGGCAGTTGGCAAGATACGGTACGGATCATTGCTGCCGGGGCGATCGTATATTTCATCGTCTTGTGGGTAGGCCTAGTCATTTGGGTCTACCGCGACATACGTGAACGCACTCGTGATATCTTCCATCAGACCGTCAGCGTCCTCCTTGCCCTCTTCTTCAATTTAGCCGGCCTGCTGGTATATCTGCTAATACGGCCGCAAGAGTCCCTCGCTCAGGTCTATCAACGAAGCCTCGAGGAAGAGGCGCTGCTGCAGGATCTCGAAGAACTCAGCGCCTGCCCGAACTGCCGTCATCCCGTGGGATCAGACTTCGTCGTGTGCCCGCTCTGCCGGACTCAGATCAAAGAGCCGTGCGGGAATTGTGGCCGCCCGCTCAGCTACAGTTGGATCGCTTGCCCTTATTGCTCCACGAACCGGCCCGTAGTCGCTACATCTATCGCTGCGCAAGAGAGGAAAGAGGCGATTCAGCCGGAACAGACTCAGCCCACTCAGCAGCCAGCGCGCTCACGACGCAGGCCCACTGCCGAGCCGGCGACCGCCGCCGATGAAGTATCGGCGATGGACTCACCAGCCGCTACTTCGGTCGAGAAGTCTTACTAACTGAGGCCCACGGTCCGGATCAAAACATCGCTATCGACATTTGTCGCTGTTAGTTCGGCCGCTCGCTCCATTTTACGCTGTCCCCTGAACCTGGCCGTACTGTAGACCTCTTCGAGCGTACGGGCCGTCTCAAACGTATTGTTTACGGTTAGCAGGACGGGGACTTCGTAGCTCTGAGCGCGGTCGATCACGTATTCGAGTGGAGGCTTGCCCCCGGCGATAATCAGGCAGTTGGTGCCAGCATCAAGCGCGGCGAGCAGAAGATCAGGCTTGTGGCTACGCGTGATGACCGCATTGCTGGGAAAGCGTGAGAAGTATTCCCGCCCGGGATCGGCGCTGACCGGGCCTATGACGACTTTTTCTATCACGCGGTCGAAATCCCCGTCCACTAGTACCTTCGCCGCAAGGACATCGTGAAGCTGTCCCACCGTAAAGCTGGCAAGGACGGCATCCTCCGGAATCGATCCCAAGCTAGGCAGGGTAGCACCGTTCACCTGCAAGCGCTGCACCTCATCCAAGCGGCGCTCTGCAACTTTATTTGCGATCGTGCCGATGGCTCCGTCGCTTCGACCATGAGCGGCAACGTTAGCATCGGGCGAGCCGATGTATACGATGCGAGCTCCGAGAGCAGCCGCTACGTCATCGACGGACAGGTTGTCATCGCTTTCGACGAAAACGGTCTGCTCGGCGGGCAAAGCAGCGATTGCTCCGATGGCCTGTTCTACGGAAAGCGGAACCCCAGGCGAATCATTCAGAAACGGAGAAAGCGAATACAAGCGCGCGTCCCTCTGAGGCCCTTCCTGCAAGGCATCGCCACTGTGCAGGCGCAGAGCCGTTATCCTACGTCCGGGTTGCCGTAGGTTCTGGGCTAGTCCAGTGATAACGGTGGTTTTACCAGCTCGCGGGCTTAGCGATGCTACCAGTATCGTGGCCATTTGCACTCCCGTTTCTTTAAGAGATCGTTCACGGCATATTATAGATAGTATAAGTGGTGCTACGGGGAGTCGCTATCTCTGAGGGCGACTCGCCTAGGCAAGAGTGGAAACGAAGACTCTTACATAAGTACATCCTCAAAAGCACGGTTCTCCGCTCCTTACATTTATCCTGGGCTTATCGAAGGGGTCGCTCAGAATGACATTGTGTGAAACGCAAAAGCCTTGTGACCATCTCACCGCCTCAAGTAAAATAGCGAAGCGAATCTATCGCTCAGAAGGAGCACGTAATGCAGGACAAGCCAACCTTTGTCATCGTTGGGGCGAATCTCGCCGGCGGCCGGGCTGCGGAGGCGCTGAGGAAAAACGGGTTCGATGGCCGCATAATCCTTATCGGCGGCGAGCCCGACGCGCCGTATGAGCGCCCCCCGCTCTCCAAAGAGTACCTGCGGGCGGAACAAGAGAAAAGTAAGCTCTTCATACTCAGCGCAGACTTTTATCGTACGAACCAGATCGAACTTCGCCTGGGATACTGGGCAGAGGGGTTGGACGTTAAAGAGAAGTCTATCCGGCTCGACGATGGCGAAGAGGTCCATTACGACAAGCTCCTTTTGACTACCGGCGCTAAAGTGCGTCGCTTGGATGTCCCCGGCTCGGACTTGGAGGGCATCTATTACCTACGCACTATCGCCGACGCGGAAGCTATCGGCGCGGAGCTACAGCCGGGCCGGCGTTGCGTCGTTATCGGCGCAGGCTTCATCGGCGCAGAGGTCGCTGCTTCAGCCCGCGAATCAGGTTTAGAAGTCACCATCATCGAGATCCTGCCGGTGCCGATGAGCAGGGTGCTCGGCGATGAAATGGGCACCATCTATGGCGATATCCATCGCGATCACGGAGTAGACCTACGGCTGAACGAAGGCGTCGAACGCTTCGAGGGCAATAAGCGCGTCGAGCGCGTCGTCGGCAGTTCGGGCGCCATTTTCGACTGCGACTTCGTCGTCGTCGGCGTCGGCGTAATTCCTGAGACTGCGCTTGTCGAAGGCACGGACATAGAGGTCAACAACGGCATCGTCGTCAACGAGTATTGCGAGACGTCCGTACCTGACGTGTACGCCGCCGGGGACGTCGCCAATTTCCCGAACCCGATCCTCGGCCAGCGGGTGCGCCTCGAACACTGGCAGAATGCGCAAAACCAGGGCATCGCGGCGGCGAAGAACATGATGGGCATAAAGGAGGTGTTCTCTGAAGTGCCGTGGTTCTGGTCTGACCAGTATGATCTTAATATGCAGTTGATAGGCCATCCCCATCATTGGGACAAGCTGGTCTTCCGGGGAAGCGTGCCCGACCGGCAGTTTACGGCTTTCTTTGTCAAGGACGGCAAAATGCAGGCTGCTTTAGCCGTGAACCGGCCCATGGACATCCGCCCCTGCCGCGAGATCATCCAAGCCGGCCAGCCCGTAGACGTTGAAAAGCTACAAGACGAGGCGGTCCAGATGCGCTCGCTAATGCCTCCGCGAGCGTAATCAGCGCTTACGTATCTAACGCGTAGGGCGCACGGCTTGCGCCCCTACGATATGTCATCGCATAATCATCGGCGCTGTGCAGAGCCATTCGCGTTGACAAGCTAGAGGGCCCGATAGTACGCTGGTTCTATACTACCCTCTGCGAAGGCTCGCTTATGGACTTGATGCGCTGTACGGTCATCGACTCCCAAGGCTCCGTCAGTTTCGTTATACCGTGCGAGGCGCTGCCTGCTATGGTAGCGGCCTGCTGCAATAATCCAAGGAACCTCGGAGAGTTCCTCGATATCGCGGAATCGTACTATCGCAACTTACGCGAACCAGTGCTGAACGGGCTGGCCATTTTCGACGAGTTCAACACGCGTGGCAGCTATCAGACGATCCACGACACTTTGAAGGCTTCAGCAGCCGATCAGCAGCCCGTCTTTCGCATCGTCGACGAAACGACGCGCGAGGCGAGTTTGCAGCCCGTGAAAGCCGGCGTAGTCCTGTTTAACCTTAAGGCGAAGCGTATTGTGCAACTCATGAACACCTACCGTGAGATCCGCCGCACAGGCTACGCTCGCGTTTTCACAGATGAAGGGCTTACAAGCACAGTCTTCAGCTACCGGCTGCCAAGAGAATGGGCCTTAGTGCCCTGATCACACGCCTCTTTGTTACCCTTCGCAAAAGTGGTAGACTGCATTTAAATATTCAGCAGACAGCTTCGACGTAGCGTGCAAGAGCAAGAAGAAACTCGCATTCTCGGGCGTACCTGGCCCCAGTTGGCAGTCCAAGTGGGTGCCCTTGTGCTTCTTGTTGTCTTCGTTCTTCAGAACACGAACAGGGTTGAGATCGACTTTATCTTCTGGACCATAAATACCCGCCTCATCTGGGCTTTGCTCGTCGCCGCAGCTCTAGGATTCCTGGTGGGAGTGTTCAGATTACGCTATCGTCGGATACGGTGAAGGAACTGGAATCGAAGCGAGCGGCAAGCCAGGTGAACTGGGAAGGCCGTCCCGTTTGGGCCGAGATAGATCTCGACGCTTTAACTTCTAACGTCCACTCATTGCAGTCCTTAGCCGGCGACGCGGCCATCATGGCCGTAGTCAAAGCCAACGCTTACGGACACGGCATAGTGCCGGTAGCCCGAGCAGCCCTCCAAGCGGGCGCGCGCTGGCTGGGCGTCGTGTGCGTCGATGAAGGCGTCCGGCTACGCCGTTCGGGCATCGACGCGCCGGTCCTCGTGCTAGGGCATATTCAGGCTGGAGAAGTCAACGGCATAATTGAGAACTCTCTGACGCCTACGATCAACAGCTTGGAAATCGCGCACGCCCTTTCAGGCGCGGCTCGTGAAGCTAATACAGTTCTTTCCGTGCATATCAAAGTCGATACTGGGCTGCATCGCTATGGCTCTATCCCGAGGGATGCTATAGCTTTGGCACAAGCGGTACGGAGTATGCATTCGCTACGCCTGGACGGTCTTTTCACCCACTTTTCGATGGCCGAAGATGGCGAGAATCCCTACACGGAAGAACAGTTCCGAAGATTCTTGACTGCGGCCGAACAGATACCGGGGATTTCCGTCCGACACGTTTGCAATACGGCCGCCCTTTTGCGCGCGCCCCACATGGCGCTTGAAATCGTACGGCCGGGCATAGGTCTGTACGGTTGCTATCCTTCGCCGGACTTAAAGGACCGCTTGATGCTGCTACCCGTGCTGAGCCTCAAGAGCCGCATAGCTAGGCTACATCGCCTTCAGCCTGGGCAAGGCGTGAGCTATGGCCACACCTGGCGCGCAGACAGACCGACCACGCTCGCCCTTGTGATGTGTGGCTACGGAGACGGCCTGCCGAGAAGCCTATCGAATCGTGGCAGCGTCCTGATCCGGGGCGCTCGTGCGCCGATAGTCGGCCGCATCTGTATGGACATGTGCATGGTAGACGTCACAGACGTCCCCCGAGTGGCAGAGGGCGACGAAGTCGTCATCATCGGTCGTCAGGGCAATGATGAGATCACCGCCGACGAAGTAGCAGAGCTGGCCGGCACGATCAGCTATGAGGTGTTATGTCACATCACAGAGCGCGTCCCCCGGCTCTACATGCGAGAAGGGCGGCTCATCGAAGTGGAAACTTTCTTGCACGAGGGGAAAGCGCTTCGATAAGGTGAACGATGGCTGAAGATTGTCTGTTCTGCAATATGGCCAGCGGCAAAATGGCCGTCGATAAGCTATACGATGACGATCTCGTCTTCGTCATACGCGATATCCACCCGCGGGCGCCAGTACACGTCTTGGTCATCCCGAAAGAGCATATACCCACCGCTGCTCACGTTCGTAGTGAGCACGCGGTGACACTCGCCCGCTTATTCGAGGCGGCTAATCGCATCGCCGAGCAGGAAGGGGTCGCGCAAAGCGGCTATCGCCTAGCGATCAACTGCGGCCCGGCGGCCGGCATGACCATCTATCATCTGCACCTACACGTCCTTGGCGGGCGTACTTTAGGCCCCGAAGGGTAAGCTCGCCCGGAACCCATAAGTCAGTCAGCAAACCTAAAGGTTGCAGCTACGATTATTTCCGCGTCAGTAATTTCCGCTCACCCGAGCCTGCGAGGGGCCTACATTTCCCAGAGCGCTCAGCCCGCTATGATCAGCAAGTCCTAATCGTAGTTGCTGCGCTTCAGCCCAATACTAATCCTAACTCGGCATTTACAACAATCTAATATTCCTCAATTGACGGCTTCGACAAATTAGACGATACTAATACTAGTGATGTGTTGGAGAAAACTACTCCTAGTCCTGCTATCGAGGATTACTTACAAGGGATCTACGGACTCACCGCCGAGGGCGATGCCGTCATTTCGGCTCGCTTAGCCCGGCGGATGAACGTGACACCCCCGACCGCATGGGCAGCCGTGCAGCGTATGTCCCGGGACGGGCTTGTCCAGTTAGACACGAAAAAGTCGATTTCCCTAACGCCCGGCGGCCGGGAACTCGCCGAAAGCATCGTGCGGCGCCACCGTCTGGCTGAACGCTTCTTGACCGACGTCTTAGGCTTCGGCTGGGCCGATGCTCACATCGAAGCGCACCGCTTCGAGCACGGCATATCCCCTAAGATCGAAGAAGGGATCATCGCGCTCCTGAAGAACCCTCTGACCTGCCCCCACGGGTCGCCGATCCCCGGAAGCGGATACTCGCTTCCCGCCGATGCCGTACCGCTCTCACAACTTAACTCTGGCGATGCTGCTACAGTAACGCTCATCTCTGAAGAGCTTGAAGAAGACTTCGAGATATTGCAGTACCTGGAACGTGGCCGCATTATGCCAACTAAATCGGTAAAGGTGTTGGAAAAAGCTGGGGGCGTTATCATTCTTGAGGTTAACGACGCTCAAGTCCCCCTCAGCACCGAGGTAGCCAGCCGCATCAGAGTAAACCTGGCTTAAAACTTCGCGTTCTATCTCCAATGTCGCCTCCCATCTGCCGTACGTCTCTTTTGGGCACCGTCCCCTATGCATCTGCTTGGGAGATGCAAAAGCAGTTGGTGGCAAACCGGCAACAAGGACTGATTCCGGATACGGTACTGCTGTTACAGCATCCGCCCACTTACACCTTCGGACGAGGAAGCGCCGGCCCTAGCCACTTGCTCGTTCCCGACGGTGCTCTAAAAGAGCTCGGCGCTCGAACATATGAAGTAGATCGCGGCGGCAGCATTACCTTCCACGGCCCCGGGCAGATCGTAGGCTATCCAATAATCGATCTCAAAGAATGGCACGCCGACGCCCATCTGTACGTTTGGACACTTGAAGAGGTGCTAATAAGCACCCTCGCAGATGTAGGCATAGCCGCGGAACGGAATCAGCCTTATACAGGCGTTTGGGTCGACGACGCCAAGATCGCATCCATCGGTATCAAGCTCAGCCGCTGGGTCACCAGTCACGGTTTCGCTCTCAACGTCAATACCGATTTAGGCTATTTTCAGCGAATCGTTCCTTGCGGTATACCCGACTGTAGAGTGACCTCTGTCGCTAACATCTTCGGCGGACCTGTCGATGAATCAAAAGTCACGGAGGCGCTCATCCGGCGTTTCGGCGAGTTATTCGACAGGCGGACATTGATGTTCGGAATGCCTGACTTCGCAACGCTCGAACCTGCAAGTTTTGCGTAGGGGCACGGCATGCCGTGCCCCTACGGTTTTCCTTGACTCCGCTTGATTTCGCGATATCAGTGGGCAGCGCTTTCATAGCTGCTCTAACAAGTTTTGTACCAAGCTTCTACCGCATCTTAACCGAACGTTTACCGTTTGAAACCTTTCCTCTACCGAATTCTCTGTCCACAGTCAATATAATCATATCAATATGGGTCAACGCGAATATATCCAGCGTATAGGAGCGAAACTAATCATGATGCATCGAGATGCCGAAGGCCTTGCTCCGCGGCAGGCCAACAATCTAAGCCCTGCGATCCTTCCCAACAACGATTTACGATCTAACTCTCTCCATCCACCGCAAGCAAAGTCTCCGCCTGAGTTTCATGCCGGCGAAGCTGACAAGTCGGCCGAGGAGATAGGGAAGGTGGAGAGAGCGTACCAGAAGGCACAGGAAACCTTAGAAGAAGCCTATGAAACAGCTCGAAAAGTCAGGTTCGAAGCCATCAGCGAGGCGAGAACGCACGTTGAGAAGACGGAGGAACAGAGCGCCGAACTCTTGAGCCAGGCCAGAGAACACGCGAGCCAGATCCGTAATCAGGCCGAAGCTGAAGCAGCAGCCACGATGCAACGAGCACAGCAAGAAGTGAACAGCCTGCTCACAGAGGCCAGAGCAACCCACGACCGTACGCTTCGAGAAGCCCATGATGGCGCCACCCGCATGATCGAGGAGGCACGCCGCCAATCGGAAGACACGCATAACGCAGCCGCGGCAGCTATGCAAGAAGCCATCGAATATCGCAATGAACTGCAGCGACTCGAATCCCAGTTTGAGGCGGTGGCACGAGAGTTCGCGAAATGGCTCGGGCTCCATGTCGATTCTGATGAGAGCTTTTTCCGAAAGATAGCCCGAGAGAAAACTTCTTAACCAAGCCATGAACAATCTACGGAGGATTAAAGGAATGATTTATGCAGACACTCGTGAACTCGCGGACGAATCCACAGGGCATGGACAATGTCCAAACTGCGAAGAGGAGATGGTCCACAGTACGTCCGCTCTACAATTCGCCCGTCAAGGCATCGCCTTCAACCTAGCCGGCGTTCCCGCCGAGGTCTGTCCTGAATGCGGTGAGGCTTACATAGACCCTCGTCTAGCGCGACCTCTCTGGGACTGCGCTATGTCGGCTTTCCAGGAGATCATTTCCTTAAAAGCACGGGCATCGGCAACGCTTTGAGTACGCTTAAAAGTAGACTACGGCAGCGATAAGAATGTTGGACAGGATAACAGTCCTAGCGATCGATTCAAACCACGCCGACTTAGCAGAAACAGCCAAATGGATGGAAGATGCGGACTATGAGACGATCGTTTGCGAAGAGATTACCAGCGCATTTCCATTGATTTACCAGCATCACCCTGATGTGATCGTTTGTTCTATAGAAATAGCCTCTCAGGAAGCCTGGAGGCAACTCCGATCGCTCGGAGAGCTTAACATTCCGGTGATTTTAGTAGCGACGCAAGCGAGAAGAAGCTCATTAGAGACAGCTTTCGAAATGCACTTAGCCGGCTATCTGATTAAGCCGCTCCAGCGACAGGAATTATTGGGACGAATCGATGCAACTTTGAATCGAACGTCCCGCACCGCGAGTTCACCTCTGATATTTCGCCACGAGAACCTGACGATCGATTGGAAACGGCTCGAAGTGCGGATCGATAGGGAGATGGTGCATCTGAGCCGGACAGAGTTTAAGCTTCTGTCACTTCTCGTACGGCGTCGCGGCTGGGTCCTCACCTTCGACGAGATCCTCACCCACGTGTGGGGCGACCAGTTCACGGCCGACAAAGAGTATGTGAAGCTGTACATCTGGTACCTTCGTCGCAAACTGGAAGTAGATTCAGCGCACCCTCGTTGGATACTGACCAAACGCGGTATCGGCTACACCTTCGCCGACGAATACACTGCCCTACCGGAAGACCACCCTGCCTCCACAAGGACCGCGAACAGCAAGAAATCATCGCTAAAACTAAATACCCCAAGCGAAAGGTAACCTTGACTTGAAAAGAATATTGGTCACTGGCGCCGGCGGCGCGCCAGCCCTAAACTTCATTAAATCGCTCCGGTTGGCTCCAGAGCCATTTCACCTCATCGGCACGGATTCGAACACTTACTCACTAGCGCGGGCTCAAACCGATGAGCGCCACCTCGTACCTCGAGCCAATGACCAGCAGTACATCGCGGTGCTAAAGCAGATCATCGAGCAAGAGCGGGCAGAGATGGTCTTCGCTCAGCCCGATCCGGAGATAACGGTCTTGTCGGAAAAAAGAGAGGAGCTAGGAGTCCGAACCTACCTCCCATCCAAAGAGGTCGTGCGGGCATGCCAGGATAAATACGAAACTTATCGCCTGTGGACTGAGGCAGGACTGCGTGTGCCTGACACGCTATTCGTGAACAACATCGACGATCTTCGCGAAGCGTTCGATACGTTTGGCGACCCATGGTTGAGGCCGGTTATAGGGGCAGCGGGACGCGGCGCCTTGCACACGGACAAGCTAGACCACGCGAGGCTTTGGCTCGAAGTCAACGAGGGCTGGGGCTTCTACACTGCGGCCCGCTACTTATCCCCCGATTCGGTAACCTGGCAGTCCATCTGGAGTCACGGCGAACTCGTCGTCGCGCAGAGCAGACGCCGGCTGTACTGGGAATTTGCAGACCGCGCCCCTTCGGGCGTCACCGGCATTACGGGCGCGGCTATAACCGTCGCCGATCCAGAGCTGGACGATATCGCCTTGCGCGCGGTACATGCCGTCGATAGCGAGCCGCACGGCATCTTTTCGGTCGATCTAACGTACGATGATGATGGTGTTCCTAACCCGACCGAAATAAACATCGGCCGATTCTTCACGACCCACCTTTTCTTCAGCATGGCGGGCCTCAATATGCCCTACATACTTGTAAAGCTCGCCTACGGAGAAGAACCACCCGAAGTGCCGGCTAAGATCAACCCCCTGCCTTGCAACCTCGCCTGGATACGGGGAATGGATGCAGAGCCGGTGCTCACCACAGTTGATGCTTTAGCTAAATTCGACCGTGAATTGGGAGCACGAATCGTGGCCAGGATATAGGTCCGCAGTCGAATGTCAGAACAGAGACCGACGATCTACTTCGATCTCGACGGCACCATCCTGGATGTAAAGCGACGGTACTATGCCGTCTACTCGGTAATCGTATCCGATCTTGGTCTGACCCCACTGGCGTTAGAGGATTTTTGGGACAGGCGTAGACGGGGTGAACCGGCGGACCAAACGATCGCAAACGTTGGCGAAACCGTTCGTAGCAAGTTCCGGCAGCGATGGCTAGAAAGCATCGAAACGCACCCCTACATAAGTATGGATGAACTGCTGCCACGTGCCGCTGAAACTTTGACTGACCTTTCCAAACGCTTCTGTTTAGTGCTCGTTACGCTCAGACGAGAACGAGAGCTTCTCATAGAACAGCTTAGCACTCTAAAAATAGAGCACTTCTTCGACACCATAATAAGCCCACCTGACAAGAGGTCCATCTCGAGCAAAGCCACCTTGATCTCGCAGAAAGTGCGACCGGGCTCTTATCCTGCACTGGTAATCGGCGACTCCGAAGCCGACGTTTCTGCGGCGAAAAAGCTCGGCATCCGCTCAGTATGTGTCACGAGTGGCATACGCGAACGGGCTTTCCTTGAAGCTCTTGACCCTGACTTTATCATCGGATCTATCGCCGAAATTCCGCCTCTGCTTCAACGAGCGGATTTCATAAGTCCTATCCAATGCTACAAGTCATACCCAGCACTTGCCACATCGGAACCTAAAGGAGAACAGATGAACGTTCTTACCTATCTTATGGAATCGAGAGGCATCGGCAATGCCGCCCGTCGTCTACCGACGATCGCTTGGCGCTTCGGCGTCTCCACGAGCAAAATGGAGAAGGCGCTGCAGACCTACATACAGATCGCTCAGGCGCATAACTGCCGCCCGACCCTAGCAGTCACGTCCGTATTGCTCGAACGTTACCCAAAGGTGTTCCAATGGCTAAACGAACAGGTGGAACTGGGTGTCCACGGCTACGTACACACCGATTACAGCCTACTCGACGAGAAGGCCCAGGGCGAGCACATGGAGCGTTCTTTACAAGCGTTTTTGGCCTTGGGAATACAACCGAAGGGCTTTCGCTGTCCTTATTTACGCTGGAATGAAGATTCCATCAGCGTTGCCAGCAAGTACGGACTTACCTATGGTAGCAACCGGTCAGTGGTTTGGGACGTAGTACGGCCTGAGAAGACCGATGCGTCTGCGTGGGAGGCTTATCGTAAAGGCCTTCGTCTCTATGGAACAGATGAAGTGGCCGATTATATGAGTCTACCGTCGCGTATCAACGGTTCCTTGCTCGATTTACCAGCATCCATGCCGGACGACGAAGCGATGATCGACCGTCTGGGCCTGCCTGTCGAGAAGAGGGTAGAAACGTGGCTGGCTTCTTTTCAAGAGGCTTACAAACGCGGCGAAATGCTGGTAACGATCCTTCACCACGAGCGCGTCCCTTACTGCGCCGAAGCCCTCGAGGCAGTTCTTCAGGCGAGTCGTCAGCAGCAGCTTCCGGTCTTCGTAGCCTCGATGGGCGAGATCGCTGACTGGTGGAACCGTCGCTCTTCCTTCAAGCTCAATGTTGAGCGCCTCACCGAAGCCTCCTATCGTGTCCTGGCGCCTGATGATGGAGATGCTACGATACTTGTAAGCGGCGTCCAAACCGATCCGCCAAGCCAGCCCTGGGACGACCGATATAGGGTCGCCCCACCGGGAAATTTCACTATCCCGACCAAACAAGCGCCGGTTATCTCGCTCGATGAGGACAGCCCGGTTGGTCTGAAGGCGTTCTTACAGGAAGAAGGTTTCGTAATCTGGGATGGCTTGCAGTCGGGCGGTTATCGCCTGACCGGCATCGAAACTTTTTCGGAAAAGGACAAGCGCAAAGTATTGAACACTATCGAAACGAGCGGCGCACCACTAGTGAGACTTTGGCGCTGGCCGAGGCTGGCCAGGTCTGCGCTATCGATAACGGGGGATATCGATGCGATGACCTTTGTAGACTTCCTGCGGCGGCCCTTCGAAGTTTAGACAATGCGCTGTGGCAACAGGAACCGTGGTAGCTTGCTCTAGCGTCGCTCAACTATAGACGAACACTCTGCGTTCTGGCGTCCCTTACTCTCGTGGCCGGTCGCTTTCTGAAAACTTTGCAAATTCGAAAACCGAGAGTCGGCGAGCTTAACAAATCGCCCAGCATCGTCAGTTGTCCAGAAACAGTTCTCGTCGAATAGCGACCCTGCAGGCAGAGGATCGACTGTTGCAAGGACGTAGCCTGAAATCTCTATTATGTTCCCTCGAGCGATCAGCTTCGGTAGCCCTTCTTCTCCTTGCTTGATCCCATCGCCATCGCTGATCACCGTGTTACTGGTTAAATATGCGATCGCCTGGTCATCTCCTCTACCGAGTTTGAAGGCTGTTGCATCGCCATAGAACCCCGGCTCAAGGTCCAAAATCTTATTGTTCTCTATGTACAACGGCCCCTTTAGGTTTGGCGCTAAGGCAATGCCGATCGCGCAACCCGTGATCCGGTTGTAACGCACTCGCACTTCGGCGTTGCCGCCCTCCACCTGCACACCGTCATCCCAGCAGTCGCTTATTATATTGCCTTCAATTATGGTGTCCTTATCGAACGACCCGTGCAGATCGCCTTCTGTCTCACCTCCGATACCATCAAACCCGCCAATAATAGTGTTATCGGCGATGTAGTGTTCCCCACCACTAGGGTCGGTGTTGTCGCTTTTGAACCAGATACCATTGCCGAAGCCGTATGGCGATCCGGGAAGTTCGACCCGCCTGGTGATCTCGCTGTTCGTGATCGTCACGCCAGGGCCAGAGTACCGGACAGCGATGCCAGCCAGCGATTGATTTTGGGCTTCTTCACAGTTATAGTCCTGTATCCGCATTCGGTCCAGAGTTACATTCGCTGCGCCGCTGCCTATATGCACACCAGCCTCGATCGATTTCTTAACCGTTATGCCTTCGACAACAACATCTGACGAAGTAATGGCGATCCCGTTAGTTCGCTGGCATTCACCGTCGATTACAACAACGTCGTCAGCATCAGGTCTAAGAGTTAGCGGTTTATCGAGTTCTAACTGTTCCCTGTAAACACCTGCGCTTACGACGATGATGTCCCCATCGTCGGCTGACTGCACGGCTTGGCTGATCGTTTTATAACGCTCGCCTTCCGTCGCTACTTTAAGGATGTGCGATGTACTTTCGCCACAATAAAGCCCTATCAAAAGAGCAATAACGGCCGGTATGGGTAAAGCCCAGAGGATCGCTCTCTTGGAGACGTAGAAACGCGTCAAACTTGGCCTACGATTCTTCCTTAAACACGAACCTCATTATGATCCACGGGCTGAGCGAAGGCAGACGTCTCAACTGGAGTAACGCTTCCAGTATCGCCAGCGGTCGTAAGAGAAGGCTGTTTGACGCGCGGTTAAAAGGCAGCCAGTTATAGCCAAGCGCATCCCTAAGCTCTAGACCCACACGACGGAACATGTCGGAGAATTCACCGAGTGAATGGACGTAGTAGACGTCGCCGGTCGCGTAGCGGTAGCGACCGGGCCGGAGCTTCGCCCAAAGGCCCTTCCACGAAAGCCGGTTCTGCAGCGTTACGATGAGCATCCCGCCGGGCCTAAGGACACGCCCGCACTCCTCGCGAAACCACTCTTGTTCCGGCAGGAATACGGCTTCGATGCAGAGTATGCAGTCGGTGGAATTTGAGTCGACCGGAAGGGTGGTAGTTTCAGGTGTAACGCGGACCGCCTGCACATTCGGGGCTACCCGAGCAAGCGCTGCCACCAGGTCGTCCTCAATCTCCATCGCTACGACCTGTGTCGCGTAGGTAGCGACGATGCGGGTATGCCGACCCGTACCCGCTCCAGCGTCTAAAGCCAGCTCGATAGGATTTGGGTATCCGTTCAGGCTTTCAACAATGAACTTCTTTTCGTTGGCGGTAAGATATCTACCCATCGAGGTCTGACTGTCCACGAAATCCCAATAATTTTCGCCGTCAGTGGGACTTCCAGGGTGGCTATTCGCGCTTGTTCCTGTCGTCTGTGTTTTCGATAGCAGTGACCTTTTCATGTGAGCCTCCTTATTAAGTTATGCCAAACGCTTATACAGTAGACCGCCGGCAGTCTGCAGAGCCCAAAGCGGAGCGAATCTCACTGCCAGGGCCATAAGACGCCTCCGCATCTTCGCTTCGCCAGCCAGCGGCACGCCACTCTGCACCGATGGGTAATAGTAATAGTTGAGCGCAAGCTCCTCTCCGCCCCACAACTGCTTGAAGCGACGCAGTCCCTCATGCTCCGGCTCGCAGCGGCCGAGGTCGAAACTACGGTAGCCATTAGAAACGCCGAGTTCGACCGCTGCCCACTTCAGCAGATGGTTAGGCCGAAGCGAGAGGTATCGCGGGTTGGAAGCGCTTGTTTTTTCGATAAGCCGGCCGTTAAAACCGAGCACAAGCTCCCCGGCGATCGGCTTCCCTTTATAGTCGGCCATAAGGAGATAGGCCTGTCCGGCCTTCATCATATGCTCATGGATATGCTCGAAGAAGCGCCGCGGTTGCGGTATCAGGCCCAGCTTCTTACGAGTTTTAACGTTGAGGTGATAAAAACGCCGCATATCCTCCAAAGTTACAGCCTGCCGCACTTGCACGCCTTCTTTGGCCGCTTTTGTGACAGCCCGCCGAGCAGAAAGATGGACGCGTTTATAAATTTCTTCGAGACCACCTTCGAGATCGATCACGTGATGATAAAGAGGCGACCCCTTGCTGAAGCCCAAGCGTTCGGCATTCGAGTTGTCGTCGCCTCGTAGTTCTACATTCTTTACGCCTGCATCCGCCAGTTCTCGAACAGCCATAAGTAAGCCATCTAACATTTCATTATCAGTAAAGATGGGCGGACAAAGATCGCTGAACGGCAAGCCAACCATCCGGCCGCCACCGACCTCTGTTAGGGGCACGCCGGCCAAGATCCTATCGTCCTCGTCACGCAAAACCAGATATCTTGGTTTGAAACCATAGGTATCGTGGAGCACTTTAGCCCAAGAAGTAGCATGAAACGCCGTGGACTCGGGGTGAAGAGCGACGAACTCCTCCCACGCCGAGTCGGTAAGCGGATCCAGAGAGCTCACCCTGAAGCCGTTTGCGGCAGATCCAATGAATGGGCTAGCTGATGAGGTCGTTGTGGGCTTGGACATAGGCGCGTTTCGTAACCTCCCACCGGTAGTTTTGATACGTCTGTGCGGCGTTTCGAGTTAAACAGCGTATCCTTTCGGGCGCGTGATAAAGTTCCAGGATCTTATCCGCAAGGGCACGCTCATCGTCGGGCGGAATGTAGGCTATGGCGCTGCTAGGAAACACCGCCTGGACAGCCGGGCTGGTAGACGCGACTACGGGCTTGTTCATCGCCACGTACTCGAAAAGCTTATTCGGTAGAAGCCAGCCTGCCGATGCTGGCACAACGCCGAGGTCGGCGCTGGCGATGTAATCTGGCACTTTTTCGAGTGGCACCCAACCGTAGAACTTTACCTCCTCCTGCACTCCGCATTCAGCGGCTAGCGTCATAAGCTCGGGCTTATGCTCCCCTTCACCGATTATCCACACCTCTAGACCTGGTAATAATTCGTCTTTAAGATGCTTCGTGGCGCGTATGAGCGCATCGATCCCGTATCTCCTTAGGATGCTGCCATGCGTCATCACTCGAAAAGCCGGGGAGTGGCTTCGATCGCAATTTGCTACCGGCGGGTGGAATAACGCTTCGTCCGGTACGTTGAGGCATACCACGAGCTCTGCCCGGGGCGAACTTCGCATTCGGACGACCTCGCCCTGGTGCAGGCTCACAACAACTACGCTGTCGGCAAAACGGACGCTACGCCTCTCCAGCCAGCGTAAAACGCGTATAAGCGGGTGTGAACCGGTGAGGCCGTATTCGTAGGCCACCTGTTCCGGCATCATTTCGAAAAGGTATAAGATGACTTTTGAACCCCGAAGCTTAGCCGGCAGCGCCGCGAAGACTAGAAAGTCCGGTATGTTATAGACTTCGATCACGTCGTACCGTCGCCGTAGACTGCGGTAGGCTACCATAACGGAAGCCATAACAAAGAACGCGAGATACTCGAACAGGTAGCGGAGCTTATTGCCTCGCTTATGCGATATCGGTAAGCGATGTATCGTACCGCCGGCATACGACTCTTTCGCCCTAGCGCCGTCCTCTCGCTGGCAGACCACGTCAACTACATAACCGGCCTCGACCAACGCATCGACGTTCTTCTTAACGTGCGCGTCGGCTGGAAAGTAGCTTTGCCTTACCATGCATACTCTGCCAGACATTTTTCAGCTTCCGTTGCCTTTGCTGCCGACCGTAATCCCCACGGACCGTTTGCGATTTGTGGCTAAGGTCTGCTCGTAGACTTCGGCTATGCGACGGCCGATGTCGTTCAGGTCCATTGCCGCAACAGCCTGCCGACCGTTCGTGCGGCGGCCACCCCGGGCGAGGGCGCGTGCCAGCTTGGCAGCAATGTCAACCGGCTCCTGGCTGCATATGTAACAGCCTTCCGTGCTGCCTATGACTTCCGGCACGTCACCCACCGGCGTTGAAACGACCGGTGCGTTGCACGCCATCGCCTCTTTTATCACCATTGGGGAGCCTTCAGCATCCGACGTAAGCACAAGCACGTCAACCGCGTTCATGTACTTCGGCACGAGCGAATGCGGCTTGCCCGAAAGCCGCACCAATTCAACATCACTTCGATCCCTCCGTAGTACCTCCATGGCTTGCTCCACGAGTTCAAAGCGCTTTTCGGGCCGCGTGTGTTCACCGGCCCATAACACCAACTTCTTGTCTAGAGGCAGGCCGAGCTCATACCGGCATACCGCTTGGGGCATGGGCTGGAACTTTTGCATGTCGACTCCGCAGGGGACGACATGCGCGTAATCGACGCCGAGACGGCGCTGCATCTCCGGCGATACCACGATTACTGAATCGAAGAATCGGGTGAAGGCGCGGCACAGAAATTTCTCCCAGCTCATAAACACCTCCGGCCCGTGGTGGGTAAGGATCACAGGACAGGCCACCTGAGCTAGTGCTATGAGGCCGGAGAAAATGTAGTGAGCGTGAATGACATCATAGTTTGTTTCGCGCAGCTGCTTGTATAGCCGGGCGAAGCCGGCGAGGTAGTTCAGCTTACTCGCCCTGCCGTCGACGAAAAGGACATCGACTTCTACGCCGATGTTCCGAAGCGAGCGCACTTGGTCTTCGACGAAGATGCCGAAATGCGGCCTATCCTCGGTGGGATACATGTTTGTCACTACCAATACTTTCATCTTTGTTCCTTATGATTGATTAGGGCCGGAGCGCTTCCGCTTCTTGCTTTTGGCCTATGTTTAGAGACCATAGCTGCGTGTACAAGTCTTCGTATTCCTGCACCATGCGTGCTACACTGAACCGAGAGTCGAATTTCTGGCGTGCGTCCTCTCCCATAGCTTCGCGAAGCGGACTATCCAGCAGTAGACGCACGATCCTGTCTGCCAGCATCGGCGGCGACTTGATCGGGACGAGAAAGCCGTTCTCGCCATCGGCGACGACTTCACGATTGCCGCCGATATCTGTCGCCACCGATGGTTTACGGAGGGCCATCGCCTCCAGCAAGAAATTCGAGCATCCTTCGAAGTCGTAGGACGAGAGAACGGCGATGTCACAACAATCTATGTAAGGGCCCACTTCTAGCTGGTAGCCAACGAAACGAACGTAGTCAGCTATACCCAGCCGATCAGCGAATACCTCCAACTCCGAGTGCAGTGGTCCATCGCCCACGATCAGGAAGTAACTATTATCCACCGAAGTACGGACTTCGGCCGCAGCGCGCAGGAAAGTCGCGTGATCTTTGTGCTCTTCTAATCGCGCAGCTATCCCGGCAACGAGCGCTTCCTGCGGAATGTTTAGCCGGTTGCGAAGCTCTGCGCGCGCCACGCTGCTCACAGCGGTTCGCGCCGGGCTAAGGCCGTTATAAATAACCTTCGTCCTCTCGGGACGTACGCCTTGAGCTATGACGGTAGCCCTTCCGGCTTCGCTATTGGGCACCACAACGTCTGCTCTACGGAGCAGCCAGTCCTCGGCGGTGCGGTAGATGCTGTATCGGATCCGATTATGCTGCACTCGCGTCCCATTCCGCTCGGAACCAACCTTGACGGGCGTTCCTGCCAGCATCCCGGCAAGCAGACCGAAAAAGGTCGAAGGCGTAATGAAGGGATGGATAACATCGAACCGTTCGCTCTTCAGCAAACGCACAAGCTTCGTCAACGTACTGAAGTCGAACTTGCCGTGTCGATCGAGAGACAGCAATCTGACGTGAGAAGACCGGGCCAGTTCGTCTTCCATCTCGTAGCCGCCATAAAGAGTGGCTACCGTCGTATCGAAGCGATCGGGGTCTAGCCCCCGCGCCAGTTCGATGACCTGACGTTGCGCTCCGCCGATCCCTAAATTCGTTACCAGAATCAAGACTCTTATGCGGCTGCCCATTGGTTTTGGCTTTCCGACGGCTTATCAGCCGTCTGCTCCGCGACTTTAACCAGCGCAAGCGAAAAGCCCGCGAGTATCCACAGAGTCAACGTGCTTCCAAACAGATTATGAAAAAGGGAGTTGACGGCGAAGGCTACGAGCGCCCCCATCCCCCCCAGCGCGATGCCCTTCAGCAACGGTTCCGAGAACGTGCGCAGAGCCAGGAGATAGTTATACCCGCTCTGTAGATAAAGCAGGATGTAGAAGACGAACGCTGCTGTGCCGAAAGCGCTCCACACATCGAGAAAGTCGTTGTGCGGCTCATACCTCCCTAGGACCCCAGTTGTCTGTTCCCCTGGCGACGTCGGAGTTTCCGGTTCGACGTACCTAGGGGAAATCCGCACGAACTGGTCGTAACCGATCCCTAGAATTGGATAATCGAGTGCTATCTGCACAGCAGCAGACCAAAGCACCGGCCTCGCAGCCGCGCTTCCGCCATCTTCCTCTCCGGAGTACCTGTTCTCCGAGGATGCTGCCTGATACCAAAACACTAGGGCGCCCACCATAAGCAAGAGCAGCAAGTACTTCTGCACGGCACCCCGAAGCACGAACGACATCCCTATCGTTGCGCCTAAGGCGCTAAAGGCCCACGAACGCGTGAGGCTAAAGTAAAGGGCTGCCGCAAACAAAACTACTAAGATGGCTAGCGTGCGATTAAGGCGACCGCCCGTGCCTCTTACCAGCAAGATGCCGACCAGTGGGAAAAGCACGAGCATGAGATCGTTTGTTAGATAAATCGGGTTTTCCCCCAGGCCAAGCGAGCGCCCTTCCCAATATTCGAGGCCCGTTGGAATGATGCCGTTCGGCACAGAAGCAATCGATGGCGCGCCTGGAATTTGCTGCGCCACGGCGACAAGTGCGGAGATTGTAGCGATCGCGAGCACAATTATGCTCACTTGCAATAAGTCTTCGCGATTCTTGACGACCAGAGGTATCGCCACTAGAATTACGAGACCGCAAATGATGAATCTTAGGAACTGAAAAAGCAACGCCTGCTCGACATTAATGAAGTTAGAAAGCGTCGCAACGACGATGAGCCCAACGCCAGTCAGGATCGTCATTTTGGCCCGCGAACCCAACGTCTCGCCACGGGCGAACAACGGGATCGCGATAGTAATCGCTGCCATACTCATGAGGAGGCGACTGCTCATAGTGAAGGCACTCTGTTCTATGACGAAGTTCCTTATACTAAACTCGGACAGCGCAATACCGCCCAGTAGCCACAGTGGATTGCGGAAGGCCATCGCGAAGAACGCGAACTCGGATATCAGGATGAGATGATCGACTCGCTGTGGCGTTCCTACGAACGGAATGGCCACCAGAGGCAGGAGCGGCAACCAGATCTGCGGCTTTATCTCTACCTTTGCAGGCGATAGAACTTCCACGCTACTCATCAAATTCTTTCAGCAGACGATTTAACTTCATCGCTTGGTTGTACATCCTCGGTGATCCGCATCACCGCCCGTTCCGACTGGGGCAGGGTTTCGAGAAGGACTTCTTTCAGGCGATCGCGGTCATTAGTTATGTCCGGTGCATAGTAGCCGCATTGCGTACTGACGCGCTCGACGTAGTCTTCGTATGAGCAGATGTACCGGGCGGGCACTCCGGCCACGATCGAATTATCTGGCACCGAACGAGTGACGACCGAAGCGGCGCCGATAACGCAGTTATCGCCTACGGCAACGCCGGGCATGATGATCGCCCGCTCCCCTATAAAGCAGTTGTTTCCGACCCGAATACGGCCGAAGCGCTGCAGTCCGGCGAATTCCGGCCGGTGACGAAATACCCAGGTTGCGCCGTCGTGGGTGACGAAGCTTACCTGGCTAGCTATAGTTACGTGGTCACCGATCTCGATGAGGTAAGGTTCACTACCGAAATCGGGCTTGCCGATGACCCGAACATCACGTCCGAGCTTAAGGCCAGCCTTGAGGTAAGAACTCAAGAGCCATCGATCGCGGAGTTCCGAGAGGACGCCGAAGAGACCCATCACTCGGCCCCCACCGGTTCTGTCGTGGTTAGCAGTCGCCGCGCCCCTCGAAGCGAAGAAGAGATATCGGCCCTGTTGATTAAGAGCGTCTCCCATAACGATTGGCGTGTAACTCGCAAAAAGATAGAAAGCACCACAAGGGCGTGCGCGGCGTAGGCGCATACCGACGCGATCGCGGCGCCTTCTATACCTAACCAGGGGATCAGGAGGAAACCCAAAACGATAGTGAGAGGAAATGAGAGCACGCCCGCGTAAAGACTGGCCTCCGGCATGCCCCGACCTGCAAGAGCGCTGCTCAGGACTTTGTGGACTGTGTAAAAGATAGCCGAAGGAGCAAGGATATAGAACGCGGAGAGCCCCGGCAAAAACTGCTCGCCATACAGCAACTCGATAATAAAACGCCCCGCGATTAGCAAGCCTAGCACGCCCAAGATCGTGATGAAGAGTGCCCGGCGGCAAGTAACAGCCGCCGCTTGGGCATTCGACTGCAGGTCTAATGAAGCAGCCTTAGGGAAAAAGACCGCGCCCAGCGCAAAAGGTAATTGCCAGAGAAGTTCCGCCATACCGAAAGCTACCGTGTAATGCCCTAGCGCCGCTGTACCAGCGAATGCCGCGACTAAAGGGACGTCCAGCCGGTGATTAGAGGCTTGGAGTAGATATCCGAGATAAGTTCGCAAGCCAAAAGAAAGCTGAAGCTTGAAGATTTTGAAGTTGAATAGCAGCCTGAAACTTACGCGCGTAGCAAGCAATATCAGCGCCAAAACACTCGCTAGAGCCAACGCCACGAGCCAAACGATAAGAACGCCCTCGATCTCGATCGCGAAAGCCGCTATCGCCCCTACAACCAGTATCGAGCGTAAGGCAACGCTCGAGAACTCAACCAGGTTGTAGCCCACAATGCTGCCGCTGGCGATAAGTAAGTCGGCGATAAAAGCTAGCATGAGAAGGAGGGCGCTTCCTATAGCGAAGACGACAAAGTGAAGACTCCCCAGTTCGTCGGGCAGGAAAGCCGGCTGAACTGCGCCAAGAATGCTCATAAATACGGCCCAAATGGCGCTTATTAAAAAAAACCAGGTAAAGTTGTTTGAAGCGATCTGCTGAAGGGTAGCCTTATTCTGTCCAACCAGATAGATCCCTGCTTTAGATATTCCTAGTTCGGCAAATGCGGCGAAGAGCAAGGGGATGGTAACGGCAAGACTGTAAACTCCGCGGTCGTGAGCGCCCAGGGCGCGCGCCACCACAATTCCCGCTAAAGCCGCTATAGCATAGCCACCCAAGTTCATGCCGAACGTGAAAGCAGTCCCGGTCGCAACGTTCAGTTCCCTCGTGGGACCGTCTTTTATCGACTTAAGAAGCCCCAACAAGAACGTTCCGTCTCTCCTTATACCACGCGACAAAATTGCTAATGCCTTCTTCTATTCCTACTTTCGGTTCGAATCCAAGGAGAGCCCCTGCCTTGCTAACATTTGCGAAGGTCGTGGTTGGCTCGCCCGGTTGGAGGGGTTGAAAGCTGATTCGCGCTTCCTTTCGGAGATTCCGCGCTATCAGTTCGATGACTGTTAAAACGTCGACCGGACTTGCGCCGCCCAGGTTGACCGCCTGGAATCCTACAAGCGTCCGCTCTGCCCCTGCCGCAACTCCATCGACGATGTCGGAGATATAGGTAAAATCGCGTTGCTGAAGACCGTCGCCGAACACGGGTATCTCGTCGCCCGCGTCGATCAGCTTGGTGAATTTATGAATGGCCATGTCGGGTCGCTGGCGCGGCCCGTAAACCGTGAAGAACCGCAGCGCCAGAATAGGCATATCGTAGAGACGCGAGTAGGTATAGCAGACCGCTTCGCCGGCGACCTTGCTCGCGCCGTAAGGCGATAGCGGCCGTAATGGCGTTACATCTTCAACGGCCGGGATTCCCTCGCTGTCGCCGTACACGGACGATGAGGAAGCGAAGATAAAACGCTCTACGCTCGAATTGCGACATGCCTGAAGAAGCGCGGCCGTTCCTTCCACGTTGATCTGGAAGTATGGCAGCGGCTCGGCGAGAGAGAGGCGAACACCCGGCCGCGCGGCCAGATGGATTACCGTATCGATGTTGTGACCGCTTAACACTGAGCGGATGATAGTCTCGTCGCGTATATCCGCTTGTACAAAGCGAGCCTGGGCTCCTGCCTCTTTAAGGTTGGATTGTTTAAATTCCGCATCATAGTACGTATCGAAGTTATCAAGACCTATTACCCTGTGGCCGTTATTAACTAGCCGCGGCACCAGATGCGACCCGATGAACCCTGCCGCACCTGTAACCAGAATGTTTCGCTTTACAGCACTCCCGTTTTCCATATGCTCAACCTCTATAAATGTCCACACCCGCGACGAGCGTTATCTCCAACCGATCGAAGTCCTCAACTACGACCTCATGGGGAAACGAATCCAACTTTTTCAGGCTCTCCGCAAGAAACGGGTCGCCGCTGCAGGTCAACACTATATTTAACTGGTCATCCGAAATCCGACTGACCTTGACCTGGCTGACCTCGGGTAAATTCATCAGTCTGCTGAATAAAGTTTCCATCGCTGCTACCTGCTTGAAAGGGTGGCCGGGGTGAACCACCAGCGTCTTCTGGAAAGCGGGAAACTTACTGATATTAAAGAAAGAAGTCTCAGGCTCTGCCATAACCTTGCGGTAAGCCGATAGCACATCGCCGGTAAGGGCATGACCATTTTGGCTCTTATTGTCGTGCATGCGTTCGGGCACTGGTGACTCGCCTTCCTCGGTCGCCGCTCCTGAAGATCGCCGTCTCCGGCGAATACCCTCGGCAGTGTTGGCGGATACCCACCCTAAAATCAACCCGCCAACCCCGCCGATAAGGACGCTCTCAGACATACCTAGCAGGGCTTCAGCGGTCTGCGAGACCGTCTCAACGCCGCTGACTATAAAAAGCGGCTGTCCAGCTCTGAGCACTTCGGCGTCGAATATCTGCTGATTCGAGGCGATGCTCTGAAGTTCGGCCTCTAGCGCCTCGGCGCGTGCGTTGAGGAGCGCTAGTTCAGGGTTGCCGGTGAGCCTTGCGAGGTTTCGCATAATGTCAGTGAAAGCGCTGTTACCTTGTTGGATAAGCGAAGAAGGGCTGGCGCCTATCACGGACGGGTCTAATTGCCGCACAAGCACAAGCCGCCTTCCATAGACATCGTTAAGTTGGGTCACAAGGTCGGTAGTCCTTAGTGAATTGGCCACCGTCATACTATCTCGTATCCGTCGCTCTTCTGAGGCAGCTTCCTCTATTAGGAGATCGGTCGTCGTCTGCGTCAGCAGAGTCGCCTCTTCATTTGTTGCACCATCCGCCCGAACGGTGATCCGATAGATTTCTGGCTCAGACGTTACCTTGACCTTATCGGCCAGTTCAGTCTCCGAGATTACCAATCCTTTTTCAGCCAGTCGATCGTCGAGACGCGAGCGGAACTGAGGACTCTGCACTACTCCACCGATCGTTGTCGTATATCTAGCAAGAGGACCGTTTGCACTGCTTAATTCGTCGTTAGAGACGCCGCCCGCCGCCGAGATGAACCGGCTTACACCAAGTATGCTGCTGCTGTCATAGGAAGCGACGGTGGGGAGACTTCGGGGGATGACCAGGTAGCCAGCCGCAGCCCCGAGCAAACCGAATAGGGCGATCAACCAGAACCAGCGCCCGATGATTTGCGAGCTACTTTCGGACATTAGTTTCCTTTATTATGCTTGGACTAAAAAGGTCTCGCTGCGACTTTCGCCTATGGCGCTTCCCAACAACGAAATCGCCAATACATTGACGGATATAGCTGATTTGGTCCAGTGTCAGTTCAGGATACATAGGCAAGGAAAGGATGCTTTCACATATCGCTTCTGTGACGGGAAGGGAGCCGGGCTTATAACCCAGGTATTCGTACGCTTCTTGAAGGTGTACCGGTACGGGGTAGTGGATGCCGGTAGCGATACCGTGGGCTTTCAACCAGCGCTGCAGTTCGTCACGCTGCGCAGTCCTTATTACATATAGATGGTAGACATGTTTGGTATTTGGCAACTCTACCGGCGTGACTATGCCATCATCTAGGTCTGACAACTGGCTGGTGTAATGCCGGGCCCAAGTTCGACGTCTTGCATTCCAGCGGTCTAAATGAGGGAGCTTCACCCGCAGGATGGCCGCTTGCATTTCGTCCAAACGCGAATTTAGTCCGATTAGCGTATGGCGATATTTTTCCTTGGCGCCGTGGTTGCGTAGCATTTGGATGCGGCTCGCCAGTTGGCGGTCTTTTGTGACTACGATGCCACCTTCCCCGTACGCCCCCAGGTTTTTTGCGTAATAAAAACTAAAGGCGGCCGCGTCGCCCAGGCCCCCTGCGCGCGCGCCCTTGTATTCAGCACCATGGGCCTGGCAAGCGTCTTCAAGGACGAAGAGATTATGTTTCCTAGCGACAGCCATAATGGCGTCCATTTCGGCAGGATGGCCGTAAATATGGACCGGCAAAATGGCTTTCGTCTTCGTCGTTATAGCTGCTTCAAGCTGGCTTATGTCCATGGTATAGGTTTCGAGATCGACATCGACGAACACAGGACGCGCACCGGTAAGTGCAATAACCTCTGCGGTGGCTGCAAAGGTGTGCGATACCGTAATGACTTCATCGCCCTTGCCGATGCCGGCGGCAAGCAGGCTTAAGTACAAAGCATCGGTGCCCGAGCCGACCCCAATGGCGTGCGAAACGCCGCAGTACTGTGCAAACTCCTCTTCGAGATGAAAGACGTTTTCTCCCAGATAAAGGTTCATGCCTTTCAGCACTTGGGTAATTTGGGCGATGACTTCATCTTCTAAGGTCTGATACTGCAGCTTAAGGTCGACGAGCTCAATTTGCATTCTTAATCTCCCGGGCCACAGTCGCAGTTGTTAAGGCTTCCTCTTGTTTTTCGGAATCAAGAGAGGGAACGGTTAAGGATTCCATATTGCCACCCGTTTCGAGCGATTTTTGGAAAGCCTCAAGTATGCCCACTACCTGGAGGCCGTGTTTGCCGTCACTTAACGGCGTTTGTCCAGTATCGATGCACTGTAAAAAGTGTAGGCACTCTTCTTTCAGCGGTTCAGCGGAACTTATATGCGGTATCCGCACATCTCCGTAAGAGTAGGAAATATCGTAAGACGCCTCGTCCAACTCGTCCCGCGACGCGAGATTGACTTGCCTGTCGTAAATGCGGATTGCCTCTCCCATGGTTGTGTCGTCGTAAACCGCCATGCGCTGGCTACCCACTACAGTGAGCCGGCGTATCTTGGTGGGATCGAGCCAACTCACATGGATGTGAGCGAAGAGGCCGCCTGGGAAGGCAAGGTCAGCGTGCGCTATTTCGGACAGTTCGCCGTTGAAACAACCGATGCCTCTGGCCGCGGCTCCAATGGGTGTTTGACCCACAAGGTGCAATATTATCGCTATGTCATGCGGGGCGAGGTCCCAAAGGACATCTACATCCTGCCTAATCAATCCGAAGTTTAAACGAGAACTGTGGATGTGAAGGATAGAGCCGAGTTCACCGCTATCGATAACCCCCTTAAGGAACTGCACGGGGGGACTATAGAGAAACGTCGAGCCGACCATTAGTGCCAGGTTTTGTCTCTTGGCGAGAAGAACGAGGTCCAACGCTTCGTGAGTAGTGGTTGCGAAGGGCTTTTCAACGAGGACGTGCTTCCCCCGCCGCAATGCTTCTCTGGCCAGCGGAAAATGAGTGACCGCTGGCGTGGCAATGATGACGCCTTCAAGGTCACGCGATAGAAACTCTTCGTAATCGGAGGTAGTAAAAGCCGCAGGACATACAATTTCTGCCTGGCGAAGCTTTTCTGGGTCTACATCGTAGATTGCCGCGACCATTGCGTCGGAGGTTTCGTTTAGAACGCGCAAGTACTTACTTCCCCAGTAACCACTACCCACTATGCCAATTTTGATCATGGTATTCCCCCTCAGAATGACCAGCCTCGAAAAAATATCTTCGGCACTGTAACAAGGATGATCTTTAAATCAAGTAAGACCGAATAAGAGTCGATGTAATCGATGTCGAGCCTAACCATGCCCTCAAGATCGGTCGCCCTAGACCTACTGATCTGCCACAGGCCCGTAATACCCGGACGGACTGCGAAGCGTTTATAGTACCAGTCTTCGTAAAGCTCTAGTTCGTAAGCGATGGCGGGCCGTGGCCCTACTACGCTCATCTCGCCGCGAATAACGTTAATTATCTGCGGCAATTCGTCTAATCCCCCTCTCCGGATGAACCTACCCACGCGGGTTATTCGTGGGTCGGTATCAGATTTAAAGGATGTCCGGCCATCCTCTTCAGTCGTAGGCTTGCCTTCGGCAAAGAGACGTATAGCTTTTCTGTGGGCTGCGTCGTCTGCGTTAACGTACATAGAGCGGAACTTAAAAATGGTGAACGGCCTGCCGTCTTTACCGAGCCGCTGCTGCTTAAAAAGAATGGGGCCTGGCGTATCAAGCTTGATAGCAAAAGCTATGATGACTATCAAGGGAGAAAACAGGACCAGTGCGACAAGCGATACAACAAGATCGAGACAACGCTTGAGAGTTAATTGAGACCGGCTGAGCACGCTGAACGACGATGCCTCCGCAGCGCTTTGCGTATCGCCGGTTATTCGTTCCATGCTGTTGTTCAAAGCGTCCTTTCAGGCGCACTTGCCAACGTCAGGTCTCTGGGTTTACTTCCCTCGGCGATCTGCTGCGTGTTTGCTATTAAGGATGCGGCTCTGGCAAGCCGTCTGCCACGGCCGACCCCCGCATAGATAAAGCCTGCTTCTTCAACCGTTGCGACGGCTAGACAATTTCTCCCATCGATAAAGACTGGCTGGCTCACCAAATCGCGAAGCCGCTTGAAGTCCAGCGTCCTGAACTCCTCCCAGGCGGTGGCCAAGACTACGGCATCAGCACTACTTGCCGCCACGTAGGGGCTTTCGCATAGAACCACGGACGGCTGAAGCCTGGCTAGCGGCATGGAGGCTGGATCGTAAGCGCGGATACAGCAACCTTCTTGCTGCAGCAAAGAGATCAAGCTTAAGGCTGGCGAATCACGTAGGTCGTCGCAGTCCGGCTTAAAGGTAAGCCCCAGCACGGCGATGGTTTTACCGTTAAGCGATCCGAGGATTCGTCGTAGCTTTCTCGCGATGAGGTGCGGTTGGCGCTGATTGACTTCTAGGACTGATTCGAGGATGGAGCTGGATAAGCCCTCGCTAGCGGCCATACTCAATACGGCGGCCAGATCTTTCGGGAGGCAGCTGCCTCCCCAACCCAAGCCGGCCTCGAGGTAGTGCGGACCGATCCGGTGATCGAGGCCTGTGGCTTCCGCCAAGACTTTCACGTCTACCTCGAAGGCTTCGCATAGCTCCGCCATTTCGTTGATGAAGCTGATCTTAGTCGCCAGGAAAGCGTTCGAGGCGTATTTGATCAGTTCCGCAGTACGAGAGTCGCAGAACACAATCGGTCGCTTTAGTGGCGCATAAAGTTCGGCCACCATTTCGGCGGCGGGTCTGTTCGCTGAGCCCACGATCACCCTATCAGGACGAAGAAAGTCGCGGACAGCGGCGCCCTCGCGCAGGAACTCTGGGTTCGAGACGACCTCCGGGCGGAAGCCAAAACGGCTTCGCTCGGCAAGAATACCGCTGACGAGTTCAGCGGTGCCGACGGGAACTGTGCTCTTAATGACCGCTACCGGCCGGTCATCGGGCAGGACGTGGTCGGCTATACTTTCGGCTGCCGCAGCGACATAGCTTAAATCGGCGGTGCCGCCTTCGCTCGCCGGCGTTCCGACGCAAATGAAAATAAAGTCGTTATGTGCTATGGCAGGCGCGACCTCATTTGTTACTCGCAACCGGCCTATACGGCTGAACTTACGCCAAAGAGCATCGAGGTTGGGTTCGGTGATAGGCAACCGGCCACGCTTAATAGCTACGGTCTTTTCGAGATCGGCCTCAAGGCAGGTGACGTCGTGCCCAAGTTTAGCGAGGCAAGCCGAGGTAACCAGGCCAACATAGCCCCCGCCGATAACACATATCCTGCTCATTAATCGTCTGTCATTTTGAAATTTTTAGGTAATCGAACTTGCTAGATATATAGTTTCAAAGTTAGGGTGGGCAAACAATTAGAGAATAGTTAAAGAGCGATATGCAGAACGTTAGGGTTTAGTTAGAGAAGGGCTTGAAGAAACAGTAGCGCTATGCCCGGCGGGTCAAAAGAAGCCCGGGCTGAAACAATGTATGCGTTGTTCGAGCAGCTTAAAACTGATTGCGGTGCCGGTACTGCAGCGCTTCGGCTAAATGATGTGAGGCGATACCGTCGAAATCAGCGAGATCGGCTATCGTACGCGCGACCTTAAGCACCCGATGGAAAGCTCGCGCCGATAACGAAAGCTGGTTGGTAGCCAGTTGCAGTAGGCTCCGAGCGCCATCGTCCAGGCGCATCTGACAATAGTCGCGAACTTCTACCGGCGTCATCTCCGCGTTCGCGATAAGCCTAGTGCCCTCGAAGCGTTGACGCTCATGCTCGCGCGCATTTTCTACACGGTCGCGTACCGCCTCCGACGTTTCGGAGGAGGCGAGGTCAGAGAGCTTCTCGTAATCCACGCGGGGCACTTCGACGAATATATCAACCCGATCGAGCAACGGCCCGGAGATCCGTCGCTGATAACGCAGGACCGACGATGGAGAGCAGGTGCATTCCTTCGTTGGGTCGCCAAAAAAGCCACAAGGGCAAGGGTTCATCGCACCCATAAGCATGAAGTTGGCGGGAAATGTGACACTACCCTGCGCGCGACTGATCGTTACGATGCGGTCTTCCATCGGCTGACGCAAGACTTCGAGGGTGGCCGGGGCAAACTCCGGCAGTTCGTCTAGGAAGAGGACGCCGCGATGGCTCAGGCTTATCTCGCCCGGCCTGGGCTGGCGACCGCCGCCCACGAGGCCCGCGTGTGAGATCGTATGGTGCGGCGATCGAAACGGCCGTTGCGCTATAAGCGGCGTCTGCGAGGGCAGCAATCCGCTGACGCTGTAGACCTTCGTAACCTCCAGCGACTCCTCAAGCGTTAGTCTCGGCAATATCGATGGCAAGGCTCGCGCCAAAAGCGTCTTACCCGCGCCCGGTGGGCCGGTCAGTATCACGTTGTGGCCGCCGGCTGCGGCAACTTCCAACGCCCGCTTAACGTGCTCTTGGCCCTTCACATGCGCAAAATTTACGCCATCCCAAGGCGCAGTCGAAGTTTCGACGGCCAATTCGCTCTTATACGGCGGTATCGGCACGAGGCCCTGCAAGTGCTCGGCGATCGTTCTTAGATTCACGCTCGGGATAACATCGATGCCAGCCACCAACGCTGCTTCGCCAGCATCGACACTCGGCACGTAAACGGTCGGGATGTTCTGCTCCTTCGCTAAGGCGACCATCGGCAAGATGCCATGCGTATGGCGTAGCTGGCCGTCCAGGGCGAGTTCGCCGAGGAAGAGAGCGTTCGCGGCATCCGCAACGATCTGCTCCGAGGCCAGCAGCACGCCGGCCGCTATTGGGAGATCGTAAGCGGGGCCTTCTTTGCGAAGATGCGCGGGCGCTAAATTAACGGTGATGCGCTTCTGCGGGAACTGGAAACCGGAATTGCGGATCGCGGCCCGTACTCGCTCGCGCGCTTCCTGAACAGCAGTATCGGGCAGACCGACGATATTAAAAGCGGGGAGGCCGGGGCTTAAGTCTACTTCAACTTCTACGACAGCGCCGTCGAGGCCGATGACGGCACAGGTCAAGACCTTCGCAAGCATCCAAGATCTTTCGCAATCATAGGCCGTCTTGGGCGCTCGGATGGCGGCTTACCGACATAACGCTATGCACGGCCTCCAAGCGGTCTAAGAGGCGGGAGAACTGCTCCATACCCGTGATCTCCAACGTTACTGACAACGATATGGTGCCATCGCCCTGTTCTTGCGTGTGGACGCCCACCATGTTTACGCGCTCCGCCGCGACTACTGTGCTGATGTCCCGAAGCAGCCCGACCCTGTCCAATGCTTCGATTCGTACATCTGCTGGATAGGTCTTACTCCTACGTCCCCATTCCACGTCAACGATACGTTCGGGGTCAGGAGTATGCATCACGTTATAGCAGTCCTTACGGTGGATCGTGACTCCGTATCCGCGTGTGACATAGCCGGAGATGGGATCGCCGGGCGCGGGATTGCAGCAGTTACCGAACCTTGTTAACAACCCACCCGTTCCAAGCACCTGTACATCTCCTACAAATGACAGTCTGGCCCCAATCTGGCTTGGTGTGGTGGCGGCGTCCGCGGAGGATTGTAGTGGCGCTGCAAGTTTAACCGAAACCTGGTGCATACTTATTTCGCCAGAACCGAGCGCTACCAGAAGCTCCTCAAGTTCTTGACACCTGAAAGCCTGAAGCAGATCGTTCTGACAGCTCGACAGAGAGATGCCTAGCCTGCGAAGGCCTTTATCAAGCATCTCCTTGCCCTTGACGATGTTCTCGGCGCGCTCCTGTCGACGGAACCATTGTCGGATCTTCTCGCGTGCGTGATTGGTGTGAACATAGCCGACGTTGGGATTCAGCCAGTCGCGACTCGGCCCGCGTTCAGATTTGGCCGGGATGATCTCCACCTGGTCACCATTCTGCAACTGCGAATTGAGCGATACCAAACGACCATTCACTTTGGCGCCGACGCAACGGTGGCCAAGGTCGGTATGGATCCGATATGCGAAATCGATGGGCGTAGCGCCGGACGGCAGTTCTTTGATCTCGCCCTTGGGCGTGTAGACGAAGACCTGGTCCTGGAAGATATCGGTCTTTACGGATTCGACGAATTCCGTAGCTCCGGCCATTTCCCGCTGCCACTCCAGAAGCTGACGCAGCCAGGCGAGACGCTCTTGATAGCGCTCGTCTTGCTTACGGCCTTCTTTGTAGCGCCAGTGGGCGGCAACTCCGTATTCGGCAACGTAATGCATCTCATGCGTGCGTATCTGCACTTCTAAAGGCCGCGCGCCGAGACACCACACACTAGTGTGCAGCGACTGGTACATGCTCTCTTTGGGATTCGCTACGTAATCGTCAAAAGTCCCTGAAATCGGCCGCCAAAGGCCGTGGACGACGCCGAGAGCGTTGTAACAGTCTGCCACTGAATTGACCGTGATGCGTATCGCGAGAAGGTCATATATCTCGTCGACGCTACGGCCTTGTTCCGTATAGCGGTGCACTTTTTCGTGGATGCTATAAATGTGTTTTGCCCGGCCTGTTACCTCGGCCTGGACATCGTGTTTGGCGAGTTCGTCCCGCAATATCTCTTCCACCTGCGCCAAGTACTTTTCACGGGCGGCGCGCGTAACGTCGAGCATTTTAGCGATCTGCTTGTAGTGTTCCGGCTCTAAATGGCGGAACGCTAAGTCTTCAAGCTGCCACTTGATGTCCCAGATGCCCAAACGGCCTGCCATAGGGCCGTATATCTCCATCGTCTCGCGAGCGATGCGGACCTGGTCTTCGCTCGATAGTGCATCCAACGTGCGCATGTTGTGCAAACGGTCGGCGAGCTTGATGATGACCACGCGTAGGTCTTCGGCCATCGCGAGGAACATCTTGCGAAGGTTTTCTGCCTGGATCTCTTCGTCGCCGATACGCGTTTCTGGCGTCTGCCAGGGCACGCGCCCCAACTTAGTGACGCCCTCAACGAGTTTGGCAACCTCAGGGTCGAAGCGCTTGGCGATCTCTTGATTGGTGATCTCACAGTCCTCTTGCACATCGTGGAGAAGGGCTGCTTCGATGGTGGCAGCATCGAGTTGGAGCTCCGCGATGATCTTAGCGACGTGGAGAGGATGTTGAACGTACGGCTCGCCGGACTGGCGGTACTGACCGTTGTGAGCGGCAACCGCAAACTGGTACGCTTCCTCGATAACCGCCAGCTTATTTGCAGGTAAGTACTGCTGCGCCCCTTCGAGGAGTTCAGCCACATCCAATAGGTGAGCAGTGGTAGTTTTCGCCAAAGTACTCAAAGTTTAGCACTATTGCAACACGCCGTCATCATGTTAACTCTTAGGATGACACGAGCGCGCAGAAATGATAAAGCAAACTCCGGAATGTTGCCGTAGAAATCCGACAGTCCATGTATGCTCATGGACATGTCGAACCTTACGTTTATCGTCTTAGCCTGGGAACTTTACCAGCAGGGTCTGCCGAAAGCGTA
>WHTN01000040.1 GCA_009377715.1 Dehalococcoidia bacterium
AGCAAGGCGAGGGCGCGTACAGTCTTCGGGCCTACACCCGGCATCCCCAGCAGTGTTTCGTAATCGTTTGGCTGGCGTTCGTACGAGGAGAGTAATATCTTATGCAAGTTCTCCGGTCGGATGTCTTCGCCGTCGACGTGATGGTGGCGTGGCATCTCCAGCACGCGCTTGTAATCGGCGATGATCGCCTCCGGCCGCTCGATGGCTATAACAACGCTAGCGGCGCGCGCCTGGGCGCTCTCAAGCGCCACCATATTCAGAGTTTCGATGTAGTTATCCGAGCAGACGGCGGCATGCGGCTCGCAGACGAAGTCCTCCACCGCGGACGAAAGCCAATGGTAGCGTCGCGCCCAGCCGTTTACTTCGTTCATGCCTTGTTGCACAACTGCCCACTCGCCGCCGAGGGTGAAGAAGAAGCTGTGGTGGTAGATCTGATAGCCGTCCTGCACGGCCGCCGAATCGACCTTCGCCGCCATGCGGGACGAACAGACGAGTCCGCCCGGCACGAAGCCGAAGCGGTCGGCGTAAGCTTCTATCTCGCTTGGCGTCTTGCGCGAGGTACGGCCCTTGCCGCCGGCGACGAAGATGCCTGTGTCGCGTTCCAGTCCGCGCAGGCCCTCCTTCAGGGCGCCGCAGACGGTCGTAGTGATGCCCGAGGAGTGCCAGTCGAAGCCGAGGACGCAACAGAGGGCCTGGAACCACCACGGGTCGGAGAGACGGCGCAGCATATCATGCGGGCCGAACTCTTCGGCGACGACCAGCGTGACCTGGCGGCCGAGCGCGACCATGCGCTCGAAGAGCCAGGGCGGCGCCTTGCCGCCGTGTAGAGGAGAGTAGGCGATCCCAGTCTGAGGCATATGAATATAGTAGAACATATGCTCCACAACAGCAAACGAGATCCGTCACTGAAAAAGATAAGGTAACTATCCCTTGACTGGACAAACATATTGTGCTACGCTCCAAAGCATAAAGGAGTGTTGCCATGCCGCCAGTAGACCGAAGACAACCCGTTCGAGCCAAGTCGTCTGAGTCCCAATATTCTCTTATGGAGTTCTTGGCTCGCTATCCTGATGATGAATCCTGCCTTCAAGAGCTTTGGCGCAAGCGTTATTCGCCTGACGGCGAACATGCCTACTGCCCTAAGTGCGAAATGGAGCGCGTCTTTCACCGATATGAGACCACCCAGCAACGGCAGTCGTGGTCGTGCACAGGCTGTGGCCACAAGCTCCATCCGACAGCGGGAACCATTTACCACAAGTCCTCTACCTCGCTCCATCTCTGGTTCTATGCCATCTACCTGATGGCCAGCACCCGCTGCGGTATCTCCGCTAAACAAATGGAGCGGGAGCTGGGCGTTACCTACAAGACGGCATGGCGTATAGCCTATCTCATACGGAAAGAGCTTATGGGACAGGATGATGGTCTGATGCTTCAAGGTTCGATAGAAGCTGACGAAATGTATGTCGGCGGCAAGCGGCGGAATGGTAAGCGCGGTCGCCCTGGCCCAGACTCTAATAAAGTGCCTGTCTTTGGCATGGTGGAACGGCGCGGGCAAGTCATTGCCAAGACTGTAATGGACGTTAAGAAGGCTACGCTGATGCCTTTGGTCACTCAGCGCGTCTTGGAGTCGTCTACTGTCTATACCGACGAATTCAAGTCCTACAGCGGCATTAAGCGGGCTGGCTACTTCCACAAGCGCATCTACCACGCGGAGAAAGTCTATGTGAGCGGGGATATTCATATCAACACGATAGAGGGCTTCTGGTCGCTCACGAAGCGGGGAATAGGTGGCGTCTACCACGCAGTTTCGGCTAAGCATCTTCAGGGCTACCTAAACGAGTATGCCTGGCGCTATAACCACCGGAACGGGCAGGCGATGTTGAGACGCTACTTCTTCGGTCGGCGTCGGTTGATTAGCGGCTTCTTGGATTTGGCTATTTTGTCGAGTGCGTCCTCGACCTCTTTTCGCGTCGGGACGGGGATTTCTAATCCTTGCGGCGTCTTCTGGGTCGGTTCCTTCGGCTTGTTGTCGCTCATAGCCTGAGTTTACCTCATGGTCATCCCAAACTTGAAGAGGCCACATCCGCTTGACGGGCCGATTCTCAAAATCAAAAGGGCAAAAAAGCACCTGGAAGAACTCGATGGACTTCTCTCCACTTACACTGCGGCTAATCCATACGGAGTTCGGCGCAATCTCAATTCTGAGAAGACGTTCTATGAATATCGCTTGATCGCGGTCTTTCCACCATTTCTCGATTTCGGGGTCGTCATACCTGAATTTGCCTATCAGCTCCGTTCGGCCCTGGATCAAATCATTTATGCCTTGTCTGTCTTTCCTGCTGGATTGACTGCCTTTGAGTTGGAACGAGCCGAGCGAAGTGTGGGCTTTCCAATCCGCATGCCCAACAACGCTGGCATTGTCGAAGGCCGACTCAAGTATGTTCCTGACACCATTCGTGATAGGGCTGGCCGCTGTCCTCGATCCGTACCAGCCATATCATCGAGGGGATAGCGCAGAGTTTGAGCCGTTGGCCGTGCTCGACCAGATTAACATCGTGGACAAGCATCGGCTTGTCAAGTTTGCGGGTGGTCTCATCCACATCAACACGACCAACCTGCCTGAAGGTATTCAAATCCTGGTCAGTGGCGACGTAGATGACGGCGACGTATTTGCGCTTATGCCCGCTCACCTCAATCCCGAAACAGACTTCGACCCACGCCTCTCCTTTGAGGTAAAGATTGATATACCCCGTCCTATCGGCGGGGTCGGTTTGCCTAAATTGGACTCCATGTACGAGATGGTTGCTGATAAGCTGCTGCCTGAATTCATCAACTTCTTTCTAGGTAAGCCCAATATCACCCTTTAAGGCGTTCGCATCGCCCTTTGATTCTAGCTTCTTTTGTACACTCATGGTATAGTTACCAATTTCATTCATGTCGAAAGGTGCCACTTACTGCCCACTCTCCTCAAGGCCCAGAGCATCGAATATCTTGTCGACCTTCGTCCGAAAGTCAGATAACCACGCCGCCAACTCTGGCTTCAGGGCATAACGACGGGTTGAACTGGCGCTACAGGCATCAGCTGCAAGACGAGCATTGCCGCCTGAAGCTGGTCGACGTTCGTCATAATATCGCCGTCCAGGCGACGCTCCAGCGTGTCCAGTGCCTTCGCCCTTAGCGCTTCGATTTGGTTCTGCTCATTTGGCCTAATTTCGTCCATCTTATGATATGATCCTTACGGAATGAGACAAAAACTACACAACCTACTAAGCAGCGAATCGTTAGAAATCATGCGCTCCTTCTTCTGGGCCGTGCTCGTCGTTGGCGTCATGACGGTTCTTTACGCGTTTCTGCTAGGTGGCGAAGCCAGTGACCACCCCTGCGCGGGCAAGCGTCCGGATGCGCGCATAGAGTGCGCAGAAACATACTTCGCGGAGCAGCGCGAGTACGAACTTGACCAGCTTCGCGACGCCCGGTACCCATAACTAACGCCCCTCCTTCCGCTCCTCAGCCCGCATATCCCTCTTTCTAGCCTTGATATACTCCAAAACGCTCCGTGGAACCTGCCACTGGTCCGGAACAGTAGGGTCATAGGCGTTAGCGAATGTGCCCCCGTCTCCGCATCAAATAGTGCCATCGCCTCAATTACGCTCTGCCGCCGCTTGTTCCACAGCGCCAACCGCTGGTCACGAGATACCCGCTCACCTCCCGCAGGCCTGTCTATTGCCTGCTCCCAAGCCTCCTGAACCTGCTGCACGGCCCGCTCGGTTAAGCCCTGCTGCGCCTGCTCGAACATCCCGATGATGCTGGCGTCATCATCAACGTGCCATCTAAAGTACCTCCCTCGGCGGCTGCACCGTTGGCGGCACCCGCCCGGTCTGTCTTAAAGCCTGGGGAGTCGCCTCTGGCTTTGAATGGCCGGGCAACTTTTGGAGCGGTAACGGCACCGCTCGCCTTTATATCGAGGAAGCGACTAGCGCCGAGCAGCGGCGAGAGTTGGGAGCCATCTTCGGTGGCCAGAAGGGCGGCCCGCTGGCGAACGTGCTCCCCGCCGTGGTAACAAAAGTGTTGCCTACACAGCTAACCAAGATCGACATCCAGTGGGGCGATAATCCATACATCACCATCGGCGATGTGGCCTCTTTGAGATTGCAACCGTTGAAGGACCAGGCGGGTCGCCCGACCAAGGTTCATAATGCTTTAACCATGGGCGCGTTTCAGCTGGAGAGCATCGACCTAGCGAGCAGCAAAGGTAGCCGCTGGGTTGACCTGAATTGCGGGTCATGGGAAGGTGATTCGGGTACCCTGCACGTCTTTAACTGGAGTGGATAAACAGCGGGCTCATAAACAACGGAAGAGCAGTTAGGCGGAGAATACATATGGCGACTACCGCATCATCATACCCACTGGCGCGTGAGCGCAATCTGATATTGGTTTCATTGCTGGTCCTGGCAGCCGTTGCCTGGGGCGTAGTAGCTTGGCAGTCGGTGACGACTGACCACGACGACCATAATGCGATGCAGGTTCCCATCAGCGGTGAATCTATGGCCGCAATGGATGGCGATGAACAGGCGATGGGCACAACCGAGTCAGTGAGTAGCACGACTGCTGAGGCGAGCGAGGACAACCATATGGGTCTCACCATGGGCATGGGCGTGCCGCTGTTCCTGGCGATCTGGGTGGCCATGATGGTAGCGATGATGTTCCCCACGGCAGCGCCGATGATCCTCATGTTTAATCGGGTCCACGGCGGCAAGCGGGAGCGCGGTCAACCGTTCGTTCCTACCTGGGTCTTCGTCAGCTCGTACCTGCTCGTTTGGACGCTGTTCGGTGCTATAGCTTACGGCATAGCCGTGGGTGTGGAGGACATTGCTGATAGGTCTGAATGGATCATGGACAACGCCGCTCGTTTAGGTGGCAGTATTTTAGTATTGGCCGGCCTCTATCAGCTTTCACCGCTCAAGCATTTGTGCTTGTCGAAGTGCCGCACGCCGTTGAACTTTATACTCAGCTCCTGGCGGGACGGCTACGGCGGCTCCTTCCGTATGGGTCTCGAACACGGCATGTACTGTCTGGGCTGTTGCTGGCTGCTATTTTGTGATACTGTTCCCGCTTGGCATGATGAACATCGCAGCGATGGCCTTGATCACGTTGCTGATCTTCGCTGAGAAATCTCTGCCGCTTGCTCGCTAGACGGCAGGCTTCGCCGCCGTGGCGCTGATCGCTTACGGCGAGCTCGTGATCTTCATCCCCGACGCTCTGCCTACAACGATGTAATAGGCTCTTCGAAGGGGGCCCCTGACGGTTTGGCTGAGCGGATAAGGTCGCTAGTCCTTCGACCCTAGCTGCACTTCGGCGGCTTTAACCGTGTTCTGCAGCAGCATCGCGATGGTCATTGGGCCGACGCCGCCCGGCACAGGGGTTATGGCGCCGGCGACTTCGGCAACGGCATCGTAATCGACATCGCCGACGAGGCGATAGCCGCTCTTCCGGCTGACATCGTCGACGCGGTTGATGCCGACGTCTATGACTACTGAGCCAGCCTTCACCATGTCGGCCGTGATGGAATTCGCCCGGCCCATCGCCGCTACCAGAATGTCGGCCTGGTGGGTGAAGTAGGGGAGGTCTTTCGTGCCGGTATGACAGACGGTGACCGTGGCGTTGCCGCCGTGGCCGCGTAGGAGTAGCATCGCGGCCAGCGGCTTGCCGACCAGGTTAGAGCGGCCGCAGACCACGACGTGCTTACCCTCCGGCGCTTGGCCGCTGCGCAGCAGCATCTCCACGACGCCCGACGGTGTACACGGCAGCAGATACGGCTCGCCGCGCATCAGCTTGCCGACGTTTAACGGGTGGAGGCCGTCCACGTCCTTATCGGCGGAGACGGCGTTGAGGATGTGGCGTTCGTCGATGTGCTCGGGCAGGGGGAGCTGCACAAGGATGCCGTGGACGTTGCGGTCCGCGTTAAGGCTCTGAATTATCTCCAGGACATCTTCCTCCGGCGTGATGGTTGGCAAACGGATCGTATCGGAGTTCATGCTGACCTCTTCGGCCGCTCGCGTCTTGCCTCGCACGTATGAGACCGAGGCTGGGTTATCGCCCACCAGCACGACCCGCAGCCCGGGCGGCATTCCGGCACGTTCGGCAAAGGCGATGGCCTGCTGCGCCACCTCCTGGCGTATCTGCTCGGCTATCGCCGCCCCGTCAATGATCTGCGCTGGCATTTTTTAAGGCTTTGTCGTTCCCAGGGAAATGTCCTCCAACACTATCTGTCGAAAAACGTCTCTATCGCCTAGTCGCTCAAGCGCATCTAATATCTCAATGCCTGCTAAGTGACCTTCAGCGTCATAATCCGCCGCTAAGCCCTCGGCTAAATGCTTGGTCGTCACCGTAGTCTCCAGAAAGCGGATGTAGAGTGCGTCAACCTCAGCGTCATAAGTAATTCGCATGGTTACACCTCAGAAGTAATACGAATAAACTGTTACGACAACGATCTCAGACTCTTCGTCTACGAAAATTGGTCGCACCTGCTTCGTCGCATAGAACTTTCCGTTCCAATCCATACTATAAGGGAAGTCTTTGCGGCATTCCAGGCGATCGTATTCTGCTGGCTGCCAGGTAGTCGTGCGAATCGCGTCAGCGATCTCCTGTTCCGTCACTCCGCGAGACAGTAATTGTTCCCGTGTGTGCCACGAGAGGCGTATAGGCTTTGTATTCGCGTTCAACTACTTCGAGGGGATGGGACGCATTCAAAAAAACTATAAATTCAGCTTGGACTAAACATCCGTATACTGCGTGCGCGCGACGTCCGTGCCGTCCGAGAGGCGGACGACCTCGTAGTCGGCGAACATGTTTGGCGCCTCGTGTTTCATGATGCCCAGCACTTCTAGCGCCACTTTGCGTATCTCCGTCTCCGCCCACTCGCTCGCCCGCATCTCGATGAAGTGGCGCAGCGCACGGGCGTTCGCGCTCACGAAGATCATCGTCTCCGTCGCGTTCGGCAGCACGCTGCGGGCCGCCTGGCGCGCCAGCTTGCGCCGCTGCGTGCGGTCCTCCATGTCCTTGAACTTTTCCATCAGCCCTTCGACAAGCTCGAGGTACGCCTGATGCGACGCCTCGATGGCCTGCAGCCAGAGCGTGTGCAGCCCCTCATCCTCGGCGATAATGTCCGGCTCGATGAAGTTCGCGGTCGATTCGTCGACGTAGCGCTGCGACAGCTGCGAGTACGACCAGCCGGCGCGATGGCGGACGAGTTCGTGGCTGAAAGAGCGGGAGACGCCGGCGATGACGAAGTTCCAGACGGCGTGCTCGAGCACCGAGCCATGCTTCATCTCGATGATGTTGTCCAGGTATTCGGCGTTGGTCTTACGACCCTTTCCGTACGAGAGGTAGCAGAGGCGGCCAGCCGCCTCTGCGAGCATTTCGCCGCCGAGCTCCGTGTCGGTCTCCCAGGCCATGCCGTAGTCGTCCAGGAAGCGGTCGACGGCGTCTTCGTCGACGTACTGCCGCCCGACGAGGTATACCTTCGGCTCACGTATGATGTTCATGACGTCCGCTCCTTCTCCGCTCATGATTCGACAGGCTCACCACGAGCGGGATCCGCTCACCCTGAGCTTGTCGAAGGGTCATCATCTATTGTGCGGTAAAGATTAGTACGATGACGCTGCCGCCTCATTATACGGGTTTTGATACATAACTTCAGTGCAAAAACGCGTCTGCTACAATGATTTCATCATGCATCTTGCCGCCGTTGGAGTAGACATAATCGAGATCGACCGCGTGCGACGCGTCCTACGACGCCACTCGGAGCGCTATTTGCGGCGCGTATTCACGCCGGTCGAGGTCGCCTACTGTCGCGGTCGTATCGGGGAACTGGCGGCGCGCTTCGCGGCAAAAGAGGCGACGATGAAGGCGCTCGGCACTGGCGTTAGGGGAGTGGCCTGGCGCGACATCGAGGTGCTGCCCGACAATCGTGGCAAGCCCTTGCTCTACCTTTACGGTGGCGCCGAAAAAAGAGCGCGGGAGATCGGCCTGGCCGGCCTCGACGTAAGCCTTTCACATTCGCACGACTTTGCTGTGGCGATGGTCGTCGGCCACCGCGACGAGGTCTCCGACGATCAGATGGCGCAGTGGCGGGATCAGTTGATAAGGCGCCTTAAGGCGCGGGGCCTATTGTCGTGAATAGTTCGGCAGTCGCATCATGAAGCTTGTAACCGTCGAGGAGATGCAGGCTCTGGAGCAGCGCGCGGGAATGCCTGTTTTGGAGCTAATGGAGAACGCCGGTCTGGCCGTCGCCCAGGAAACCTGGCTGCTCCTGGGAGACGTGCACGACCGCCGTATCGTCGTGCTGGCCGGGGCTGGTAACAACGGCGGCGACGGCCTGGTGGCGGCTCGCCGCCTGCACGATTGGGGGGCGAAGGTCAGCGTCTATTTCTTGCGATCGCGCGATGAAGATGATTCCAACTACCGCCAGTTGATCGAACGGCAAGTTGCGATAAACATAGCCGAAAACGATCCGGACTTCGAGACGCTGACGCGGCTTCTGGCGGGCGCGGAGTTAGTCATAGACGCGCTGCTAGGTACAGGTCGGGCGCGGCCGATCGAGGGCGAGTTGGCTAAGGTGTTGAAGCGCTTGGCGGAGGCTTGTGGTGAGCCTGTCGAAGGGCCATCTCAGAAGTTTCCGCGGGGCATCCGACCGCAGCTGCTCGCCGTAGACTTGCCCACCGGCCTCGACGCCGACACAGGCGCCGTCGACTCGTTGTGCGTCGCCGCCGATCTTACTGTACCTCTGGGGCATAGCAAGGTCGGCCTGTATACTTCGCCAGGCGCTGAATATACAGGCCGGGTGAGCGTCGCCGACATCGGCATTCCGAAAGAGTTGAGCGACGACATGCCATACGAACTCATGGATACTTCTTCAATGCGTTCGGTCTTGCCTAAACGTCCGGCGAACTCGAATAAGGGTACGTTTGGTAGGGTGCTGGTGGCAGCAGGATCAGTGAACTATGTCGGTGCGGCCGCACTTGCGTGCACGTCGGCCGGTAGGGTAGGTGCGGGGCTTGTTACGCTCGCTTGTCCTCAGACGGTCTATCCTATACTTGCCGGCAAGCTTACCGAGTCCACGTTCCTCCCTTTGCTGGACGTCGAGGGTCAGCTATCGGCGGAGGCCGTCGCGCCGGTTGTCCACGCGCTGGAACAGGGTTACGAAGCCCTGGTGCTGGGTTGTGGCCTGGGACAGAGCGCCTACGTGCGGGCGTTCGTGCATTCGCTACTACCTCTGCTACAGAGCGAAAGTCTCCGAGGCGTGGTTATCGATGCGGACGGACTGAACTCGCTAACCGACTACGAATGGGGGGGTCGTACGAACATCCCGATAGTGCTGACGCCCCATCCGGGCGAGATGGCGCGGCTTACCGGCCTTTCGGTGTCGGAGATACAGGCGGACCGCCTTCGTGTTGCATTACGCTTCGCCGAGCAGTGGGGTGTCGTAGTGTTGCTGAAGGGCGCGCATACCGTTATCGTCTCACCGGACGGCCGCGCGCAGATCAGCCCTTTCGCCAACCCCGCGCTGGCTACCGCCGGCACCGGCGACGTGCTCGCCGGAGCGATCGGAGGGCTGATAGCGCAGGGTCTATCGCCGTTCGATGCGGCGTCGGCTGCCGTATATCTTCACGCCGAGGCGGGCGAGCGGCTAAGGCGCGAGATCGGCGACGCCGGCCTATTGGCGGGCGACCTGCTCCCCATGCTGCCTCTTGTGATACGCGATCTGTCGAAGTGAGAGGCATCCATGCACCGGGCTGATATCTTGACGTAGGAAACCCTGTGGAATTCTCTGGTGCAGACGCATATGAGCGATTCATGGGCCGCTGGAGCCAGCGCCTCGCGCCGATGCTGATCGAATTCGCCGGAGTCGAAGACGGCGATCTCATTCTTGATGTAGGATCGGGCACCGGCGCTCTCGCGCAAGCAGTGATAAACTCGACAACGAGATCGCGAGTTGTGGGGATCGACTCATCACCTTCCTATGTTGAACATGGTCGTGCGCGAACACACGACCCGCGGCTCCGCTTTGAAGTCGGCGGGGCAGAGGATCTCGCTTTCGCAGATGGCTCTTTCGACAAATGTTTGTCGCAGCTAGTGATCAACTTTGTTAGCGACGCACGTAAAGCACGTCCGAAATGTGCCGGGTTACGCGGTCTTCAGGAACTATAGCTACCGCGGTATGGGACTACGGTGACGGTATGGAGATGTTGAGAAGCTTTTGGGATACAGCCGTTAGCTTAGACCCGGCTGCCGACAGCTTAGACGAACGCCATATGCCGTACTGCCGCGTTGGCGAGCTTTCTATTTGTGGGCTGAAAGCGGCCTTCAAGACATCGAGGAAGCCGGCCTAATAGTTCCGTTAAACTTCACTTCCTTTGATGATTTCTGGTCGCCTTTTTTGGGAGGCCAAGGTCCGGCCGGAATGTATGTGAGCAGCCTTACCGTAGAACACCGAGAGCAGCTTCATGAGAGACTGAAAGAACAGATATTATATGGAAGGGCTGATGGCCCGTTTCTTTTGCAGGCTCGCGCTTGGGCTGTGCGCGGCAATAGACCTTAGATACACTTCATGCATTGATCGATGAATCATCTTAAGGTTAAGTAACAACCCGTAACGTGATGGCCGAAGCGCAGATTTCCGTCTGGCTGACGCCCGGGGCGCACGAGGACAAAGTTTTGGGTTGGCAAGACGGCTCGCTTCGAGTTCACGTCGCGGCACCGCCCGTTGACGGCAAGGCGAACGATGCGCTCTTGCAGTTGCTGGCGCGCGAGCTAAACGTCGCGCAGGGCAACGTCAGGCTTGTGTCGGGCCATACTTCACGGCGTAAACTCGTGGCGGTCGGTGGCGTGACGCGGGCTGAGGCACAAGAGCGGCTGAGCTAGCCCATCCAGCCGAACAGGTTCCAACAAGGCGCCATTGGGATGAAGTTCACACCGTCATCTATGGTGCAAAAGTCGCCCAGGTTGATGAGATAACCGCCGCCCGGCTCCAACTCCGGCAGGGTTTGCAAGAAGTCAGGTGCTCCGGGCTCGTAGGCGAGCCACTCTTCAGCAATGTTGTCACGGCCCCATAAGATGTTCGTCACCGATAGGCAGTCACCCAACTGCTCTTCGATGAGGAAATCGCCTGGAGTGCTATCCAGGACGTACCCCCAGACAGGAGCCGTATCGTCAGCGGCGTCGGTTGTGAGTGGTGTCACGCCGCTGCCGGCCAGGTTTATTGAATATATGTCGTAATCGCCATTGCGGTTGCTTTGAAATGCTAGCCGATCCCCGCCAGGTGACCAGGTATTCCCCCAATCCACAGCGGGATTATCCGCCAGACGCGCTAAAACGATCCATCCAACGAATCCATCACGTATATCTCTGTGGCGTCAGGATCGTCATCCGGATACGATTAGTAGGCGATTAGGGTGCCGTCGGGCGACCAAGTAGGACCGGCATCTGTCCCGAACGCGAAGCTGAGGTTGAAGGGATCGCTGCCGTCCGCTCCGATAACATATATTTCAAAATCGCCGTCGCGGTCCGTTTCGAATGCGATCTCAGAGCCGTCCGGCGACCAGTCCGGGAGATTGTCATGGGCCGGATTTTGCGTGAGGTTAGTCTGACCCGAGCCATCGGCGTTCATTACATATATTTCGCGGTTGCCGTCGCGCTCCGAGATAAAGACGATCTGGCTGCCGTCCGGAGACCACTACGGCACGCCATCCACGGCCGCACTAAAAGTTAGGCGAGTTGGGTTGGCGCCATCTATATCCATCACGTAAACATCAGAATTGCCCTCCCGAAAGCTCTCAAAGGCTATCTGTGTGCCATCGGGCGCTAAGCTTGGATATGAATCAGTACCGGGATTGTTTGTCAGTCTCGTCTGCTCACTGCCATTCGGGTTCATCATGTAGATCTCGAAGTTTCCGTCTCGTGCTGAATGGAAGACGATCTTCTCCACGTATACCTGGGCGCTGACCGGCGGTGCAGCTGAAAAAAGAGTATCGCGATAGCGAGGGCGACTATTGAGGCGCCTAAGCCCAGTATGGACATGCTCTTCTTCATTATGGCCTCCAGGATTTTTAGTAGAATAGCACGTATGTACAATCATGTCAGTAAATAACGGCCCGGCTGTGATATACTGACGCAGAAATGTACCGCCGTAGTCAGGCAGGCAAGCGCTGGCTCGTTAGGCCCCAGGCTCCACCCGAGTTCCTTGCTATCGATGGCCTGCCGTCGCTTATACGACAGATTCTTTACCACCGCGGCGTGCGGACCAGCAGCGAAGCGGACCTCTTCCTGCACCGCACTCCGCCGCCGCTTCCTGATCTCGCTTCGTTACCGGAGGCCGAAAAGGCGTTGGTACGGATCGGCGACGCGATAAGACATAACGAAGCGATCGCTGTATACGGCGACTTCGATGTGGACGGCATCACCGCCTCGGCTATTCTAACTGAGGCGCTACGCGAACTCGGTGCGAGCGCAACGGCCTATATCCCCGACCGCTTCAGTGAAGGTTATGGCCTAAACGTCCAGGCCTTATCGGAATTGCGGAGTGCCGGCGCAACTCTGCTCATCTCCGCCGATTGCGGAACGAGTTCGGTAGGGGAAGTGGCCCACGCTAGCGAGATCGGGATGGATACTATCGTCATCGACCATCACACTGTGCCGCCCGGTGCTGCCGCCCCTCTGGCTTTGGTAAACCCAAAAAGGCTCGATTCGCTCTATCCTTTTACGGAGTTGGCCTCGGTAGGCGTCTCTTATCGCCTTATGGAGGCTCTTTACGACTTTACTGGACGTAAATTCGTGAAGGAGCGTTTCTTGGACCTCGTTGCGCTTGGCACTGTCGCGGACGTTGTGCCTCTGGTGGATGAGAACCGGTATCTGGTGAAAGAAGGGCTTGTCGCACTGGCAGCCACCGAGCGTCCCGGCCTGCAAGCTCTGATGTTGGCCGCAGGCGTCACGCCGGAACGATTGGACGTGGAGTCGATAGGTTTTATGCTAGCTCCGCGGCTCAACGCTGCCGGCAGGCTCACCCACGCCAGCCATAGCTATCGACTGATCGCCACTGAGGATGCCGACGAGGCGGACAATCTAGCGGCCTATCTGAGCGATTTGAACCGCGAAAGGCAACGGCAGACGGCGGAAGCTGTAGACCTGGCCCAACAACTGTTGGAACAGGAAGACGACATGTCCCTGATCTTCGTAGGAGATGCGCAGATTCCTGTCGGCATCGTAGGGCTTGTGGCGGGCCGGCTGGCAGAGCAGTTGTGCCGGCCAGCGATCGTTTACCACCGGGGCGAACACGAAAGCCGGGGCAGCGCCCGCAGCATCCCCAACTTCGACATCTCCAAGGCGCTACGACATCACGCAGAACTTATGGTGCGCTTCGGTGGGCACCACCAGGCGGCAGGTTTCACGGCCGCTAACGGCCAACTGATGCGGCTTAAAGAGGAGCTCCAGATCTATGCGAGCGAACTGCTCGCCGGTATGGAGCCCGTACCTACGTTAGAGATCGATGCTGAGCTACCGCTGAAGGACCTGACGGGTAAGGAGATCCGCTGGCTACGACACTTCCAGCCTTGCGGCGCTGCCTGTCCTGAGCCGACGTTCCTCAGCCGCAACGTATTGGTAGCGGATGCCCGTCCCATCGGCAGCGATGGCCGTCACCTGCGGCTCAAGCTCCGGGATGCGCCCGTAGTTTGGCCGGCTATAGCCTTCCGGCGCGGCGATTTCGAAGTCAGCGCCGGTCAGACCGTCGATATCGTGTATTCCCTAGCGCCGGACAATCGCGAAGACGGTCTTGAGCTGCGGCTCCACGATCTGCGCCTAGCCGGCGAATAATCGCCCTGCTAAGGCCCCTGCATCCAGTCTATCGCCTCATCGACGTTCAACCAGACGATATCTTCATGACACAACTCATCGAGCGTGTTGATCGCCGGCGGCACAGAGGGGTCGAAGAGCAGCCAGGACTGCGTTTGAGCAACAAAAAGCGCGACAACGTTCAGAACTTCTGCGTCTGTCAGATTGGCCATTGCCTCATCGATAGGCAGACAAATTGTCGCCTGCCGCTCAACAAGGTTCCAGAGCGGAACGAGAGGTATTACGACAGAATCCAACTCGGCGTTGCCGAAGGATACCGTACCTTCTTCCCCACCTCTGAGGAAAACGTCTACGCACGTTTGCGTGGTGATAGTGTGGCCGTCCTGGGGCGTCTCGGCGACGGAGTAGCTGCTAGCCGTAAGGTTCGTGAAGACAATGTCGCCGTTCTCGTCGGTCTCACCCGAGTTTATTTCGGGGCCGATGCAATCGAGATCGTCATGAAGCGTGACCGTCCAGCCGGGAAGGCCGGCATCGCCGCCGTTTCGGTTCTCGTCGTGGAAGACGTGAGCCGTGATCGATCCTGTTGGCGACGGCGTACCGACGATTGCCGAACCGTCCTGGAAGCTGAATTCGATCGGTGTGCCGTCGCCGTCGCTCAGGGCCGTGCTGTTCAGGATGTCGATAGGGGAGGTGCCCTCCGCTTCGGCCTCCCAGGTGATGGTGAGAAGCGTGCCCGAGCCGCTAAAAGGACGCGCCTAAGCGCACAGCGACGTAGTCACAAAGGCCATTGGCACATAACGGAACGGGGAGAAATCTGATGGCAGTACATCACCGTTTGCATGACTTACGTAGCTGACCTTATCGGGATCGTAACTGATGTCGATATCGGCGCCCTGGAGGCCTTCGACATCGTCTATCATAATCGAAGTTTCGAAGGTGTCGCCGACTTGAACGGTCTGTATTGCCGGATCGACAGAAAGCAAAGTTGCCGTTTGGCCCTGCGCACTGCCTTGGTTCAGGATGGCCAGCACGCTGATGGCTAGCGCTAAAGGCCGGCATACAGGATGGGCCGGAACGTCGCGTAATTTAATGTCATCACTCGCTTCATCTTTTACCCCCGCTAATTCTGTACTCAATGTACCTAGAATAGCATACCAGTTAGAAGCACAGAAGAAGGCAGAACTTGTACAAACCCTACGTTACTGACGCTCATGCGTTTATCCGTTGTTCATCCGTTGACAGATAATTTACAGTTAATAATAAAGAGGCCCGGAGCGGTTAGTCCCGGCCTCTTTATTATTAACTGTTCCGACCTAGGGGTCCAGCAGCCAGATGATCGAAGTCGTCACGTATACCCAGACGATGTCTCCTGGGCAGAGCTGCTCTAGATCGTTGACCGCGTCAGGGGCATCGTCGTCGAAGAGGAGGAAGAATTGCCCTGATGCGACCCAGAACCCGACTACTTCAAGGACATCCGTCGGCGAAGTCAGGTTAGCGACTGCCTCGCGGATTGGCTTGCAGACGTTGGGCATCCATTCCACGTTATTCCAACCAGGGAATAGGGGAACGGGGATGACTGTCGGGAGCTGGACGTTGGCGAAGTTGATCGTAGCGTTCTCGCCGGCGGTCAGCGTCTCGTTGATGCAGCTCGGCGTGATGTTCGTCCAGCCGGTCTGAGCGCTCTCACCGACCGAGTAGCTACCAGCGGTTAGGCCAGAGAAGACCTCGTTGCCGTTAGCATCGGTCGTGCCCTGGGCGAGAACAGCGCCCGTGCAGTTCGAGCCGGAGTAGAGAGTCATGGTCCAGCTAGCCAGGTTGGGCTCGCCTACGTCCTGGACGCCGTTAGAGTTGGTGTCCTGGAACTTGTGGGCGGTGATGCTCCCTGTGTCAGGGACCTGGACGTTGCCGAAGTTGACCGTCGCGTTCTCGTTGGGGGTTATCGTCTCGTTGACACAGGTCGCCGTGGTGTTCGTCCAGCCAGTCTGCTGTGTCTCGCCGACGGAGTAGCTGCCCGCAGTCAGGTTGGAGAACAGGCGGTTGCCGTTAACGTCGGTCGTGCCGCTCGTTAGGACGGTGCCCGTGCAGTTCGAGCCTGAGTAGAGGGTCATCGCCCAGCCGGAGAGGCTCGGCTCGCCTACGTCCTGGACGAAGTTGGAGTTGGTGTCCTGGAACTTGTGAGCAGTGATCGAGCCGAATTGGGGTGGCTGCACGTTACCGAAGAACACTACCGCGTTCTGCCCGGCCGATAGCGTCACGTCTAGACAGACCGGCGTGGTGTTCGTCCAGCCAGCCTGCTGCGTCTCACCGACCGAGTAGTTGCCGGCGCCTAGGCCAGAGGAGCCCCTGTTGCCGTTGGCGTCCGTTGTGCCAGAAGCGATGATGTTGCCCCACACAGCTGGAGCTTATAACTACTGAAAAGCCACAAGGATGCCTATCCGTAGCAAGAAAATATCTTGAGTGGAGTCGTGTTCGATTATGCAAGCAGGCGTCGCAAAATACGCTCCTTTATCGCCTTGCTAGCCTTTTGCGGCTGCGTTACAATCGGCTAAACGAATAAGCCCAGACCTTTATCACCAATGTAGGCACGCTCGCGACGTACGCGTGACGAACTCTTAGAACTCGACGGCAAGCGTCATGGAGGTACATTAACAATGAAGGAATACGGCACGGCAGAGATCAGGAACGTCGTCCTGGTGGGCCATGGCTCAGTCGGCAAGACGCAGTTCTCCGAGGCGATGCTCTTTAAAGCCGGCGCCGTCTCTCGCTTAGGCCGTGTCGAGGATGGCACCACTGCCTCCGACTTCGACCCAGACGAAGTCAAGCGCAAGATAAGCGTCAACCTCTCTCTCATTCCCTGCGAGTGGAGCGGCCGCAAGCTCAATATACTCGACACGCCAGGCTACGCCGATTTTGTCGGCGAAGTGAAATGCGGGATGCGCGCCGCAGATGCGGCGATAATCGTAGTTTGCGGCTCTTCTGGCGTCCAAGTCGGTACCGAGCAGGTCTGGTCTTACGCTGATGAACGCAACCTACCGCGCCTGATAGTTATCAACCGTATGGACCGTGAGAATGCCGATTTCTTCCAAACGCTATCGCAATTGCAATCGCTGTTCGGCCATAAGTGTGTGCCGCTACACCTGCCGATAGGCTCCCAGGCTACCTTCAGCGGCATCGTCGATTTGTTGACGATGAAAGCGTATGTTGGTGAGAATGGCGAAGAGCAGGCGATACCCTCCGATTTGGAGGGTGTAGCCCAAGAGCAACGCGAAAAGCTGGTAGAAGTCATCGCTGAGTCGGACGATGCCCTCATTAATAAGTACCTCGAAGGCGAGGAGCTAACCCTCGAAGAGCTACAGACCGGAATACGCGCTGGAGTCCTATCGGGCGGCGTTGTGCCTGTGCTCACCGGCTCGGGAGCGAAGGCGATGGGCGTTGCCAACTTGCTCGATGCTATCGCTGAGATACTGCCCTCCCCTATCGATTCGCCCACCGGCAGCGACGGTCTTTCCGCCGACCCCAAGGGCGCGCTTGCTGCGCTCGCCTTCAAGACCACGGCTGACCCGTACGTCGGCCGCTTAAATTATCTGCGCGTTTATAGCGGCACGCTCGCTTCGGACTCACAGGTATGGAACGCCAACCGCGAGCGAGCCGAGCGCATCGGTCAGCTATACCACATGCGAGGCAAGAACCAGGAGGCTGTGCCCCAGTTGCTCGCCGGTGATATTGGGGCCGTCGCTAAACTGGCCGAGACGCACACCGGTGATACGCTTTGCCTGCACGAGAAGGCGGTAATCCTTTCCGGCATCGACTTCCCAGAGCCAGCCTACAGCGCTGCCGTCTATCCCAAGACCAAAGCCGACCTCGATAAGATGAGCGGCTCGCTCACGCGTATGGTGGAGGAAGACCCGACCTTGCGCGTGGCTCGCAACGCCGATACGGCGGAGACAATCGTCTCGGGGCTCGGCGAATCGCATGTTCAGGTCTCCATCGAGAAGCTGGCGCGTAAGTTCAGCTTAGAGCTGAACGTCGCCGTCCCGAAGGTGCCGTACAAAGAGACCGTCATAGGTTCGGCCATAAGCGAATACATCCACAAGAAGCAGACGGGCGGCCACGGCCAGTATGCCCGCGTCGCCATCGAGATCCAGCCGTTGCCGCGCGGCGAAGGGTTCCAGTTCGAGGACAAGATCGTCGGCGGTGTAGTGCCGCGTCAGTATATTCCCTCCGTTGAGAAAGGCGTTATCGAAGGTCTTCATGAAGGGGTACTCGCCGGCTTCCCGGTCACCGATATTAAAGTACGGCTCGTCGATGGCAAAGACCATCCGGTGGACTCTTCGGACATCGCCTTTAAGATCGCCGGCGCGATGGCGTTCAAGAAGGGGGCGCAAGACGCCCGGCCCGTGCTGCTGGAGCCGATTGTAGACTTGAAAATCACGGTGCCTGATAGCTACACGGGTGACATCATCAGCGACCTCAACGGTCGCCGAGCGCGCGTCCACGGCATGATCCCGGCCGGCAATGGCCATACGGTAATAGAGGCACAGGTGCCGCTCGCCGAGACGCAACGCTACGCTACGGACCTTCGTTCGATAACCCAGGGTCGCGGCAGCTTTAGCATGGGGTTTAGCCACTACGAAGAGGTGCCGCAACAGCAGGCCCAACGGGTCATCGACGAAGCCCAGCGCGCCGAAGCCCAGCGGGCGTAGGATGGGCACATTTACAGTTACGCTACGGATAGGAGATCCTCAAGGTCTCAGGTTCGAACCAATTGAGGTTCTAGTAGATACCGGTGCGAGCTATACACAAATACCCAGATCGACACTTGAACATCTAGGTGTGATCCCCCTCTTGCGTCGTGAGTTTGAAACAGCGGACGGCAGAATGGTAGAGAGGGATATAGCCGAAACTAAAGCTCGAATCGATGGTCAAGAACGTACAACGTTAGTCGTTTTCGGGGACGAGAGCCCTTCCCTGCTTGGCGCCTATACATTAGAAGCGTTTGGCCTTGCTGTAGACCCCGTACGTCAGCGGCTGATTCCTGTGCCTGGCCTTCTACTTAAATTGGCTTGATCCGTTGTCACTAGGTATTAATCCATATCGAATGACCTCTTACTGAGGCTGTTCTCTATTACAGATAGCGCAAAGGCGAGGGTGAAGTTGAACATGAGATATTTTTTAGCGCGCAATTTGCCTTGGATCTCTACATTATTAATAGGCGTAAAGTTGCTGACTTTGGGCGTGATGTTTGTAACTCGCGGCATCGCCATAAGGAACCAGATACGCGATGAGTTGCTGGAGGAGCAGATAATGACCGCCCGGGAGGCAACCATTCCCGGCGTGCTTGTGCAGGATGCCGTCACCGCCCGCGCTCAGGCCGAAGTAATAAAAGCCCACACGCTTGGCGAGCACGGCCCGCTCGGCAGCATCCCGCGCGATGATCCACGACGGCAGCAGTACGTCAGCGGCATAGCATTGCGGACCGCTCTTAACGTCGCCGAGATGGGCTTCGGCGTCACCGACCTGGTTATCGGGCTCGGTGCGGTTCTGGCCGGAACGGGGGCCGCTACTGTTACTCTGGCGACGCCTGCCCTCTATATGCTCGGCCGCGAGGCGGTCAAGCGGTGAATCAGTGAATCAAAGCCGTCCGCATTTTACGCCTGGCTACGGGATCGATAGCGGCGCGGGAGGGATGCTCCCGTGGAGCACGGTCAGCGAGCAACTAACCGCGTCGCGCAACTACTGGATTATTTCCACTCGCCCAGACGGTAAGCCGCATGCCGCGCCGGTATGGGGCTTGTGGCTTAACGAGACCTTCTACTTCTCCACCGACCCTACCTCGCGGAAAGGGAGGAACATCGCCGCAAGTCCGGAGATCGTTATGCATCTAGAGAGTGGCGACGACGTCGTGATCCTGGAGGGAGCGTTAGTGAAAGTGACGGACGCCGACGAGCTTACGCGCTTCGCCGACGCTTATGATGCCAAATACGAATTCCGCCCCGATGTTACCGATCCGGCGGGCGCT
>WHTN01000041.1 GCA_009377715.1 Dehalococcoidia bacterium
GGGATGCGCGTCGGCCGCGCCGATGCCGGCAACGCAGCCGCCTTCACCTGTACGTACCACGGTTGGACATACGGCAACGACGGCAAGCTCGTCGGCGTCCCGGGGTACAAAGAGTACTACTACGAAGAGCTAGACATGGAGCAGTGGGGCCTGGTGCCGGTGGCCCAGGTCGACTCCTACGCCGGCCTTATCTTCGGCACCTTCGACCCCGAGGCGCCAACGCTGCCAGAGTACTTGGGCCCGGCCACATGGTTCCTCGATGTCATGTTCAGCCGACGCGAGAATGGCAGCGAGATCATCGGCGGCGTGCACAAGTGGATCATGACGACCAACTGGAAGTTCGCCGCGGACAACTTCGCCGGTGACTCCTATCACACGCCGGTCACTCACATCTCGGCGGTGAAGGTCAGTTCCGCCCGGCAGGCGCAGAGAGCCGAAGGGGGGTCGAGTGTCTTATCCTCTGCCTCGGATCGGCAGCGGAACGGCCTAGTCTCCACCGACCTCGGGCACGGCTTCGCTATCAACAAAGTCGAGAGGCAAACGGATCCCAACCCGATCCTCGGCGATTACCTCGAGCGAATCGCTCCCGAAGCGGAACGGCAATTGGGAGCGAACAGGGCGAACCTGAGGATCGGCCCTGCGACTATCTTCCCGAACCTCTCTTTCTTCATGGCCTCGGAGACGAATCGCACGATACGCGTGTGGCACCCACGCGGCCCCGGCAAGACGGAGGCGTGGTCGTGGGTCGTTACCGACAAAGATGCGCCCCCGGAGGTCAAGAACGAGAACCGCCTGGGCACGCTGCTCGGTCAGGCCGGGCCTGGAGCGCTCTTCGAACAGGACGACGGCGAGAACTGGAGCATGTGCACCGAGTCCAGCATGGGCGTAATGGCTAAGCGCTACCCGTTCAACTACGCGATGAGCCTCGGCGAGGAGCGCTTCAGCGAAGAGTACCCCGGCGCTCTCGGCCCGCGCGTGAGCGAGCACAACCAGCGGGGCCTGTACAACCGCTGGGCGGCGATGATGGCGGCCGATAGCTGGGTCGACATCATGAAAAAGTAAGCGCCTAAACAGCAACGCTGTGCTCCGACGCGAGTTCGAAAAATTAGTCGCGAAAGTTTTCGAAGAACTGCCGCCGCCAGTCCTCGAACACCTCGACAACGTCGATATCGTGATCAAGTGGCGACCGTCCCCGCAAGAGGTGCGAAATTTGAATCTGCGCGGCGGCTCGCTCTTCGGTCTGTACCAGGGGACGCCGCTCTCACATCGCGGCCACTACAACCTCGTCCTGCCGGACAGGATCATCCTCTATCAGGAGACGCACGAGCGCGTCGCCAGCACCCCGGAAGCGCTGGAAGCGCAGATCCGCAAGACGCTCCTCCACGAGATCGCTCACCACCTCGGCATTGAGGAACACGACATGCGGCGCTTGGGGTTGGGGTAATTATTGACTGAAAATTCTTTAAAAGATAAGCTTCAACGCAACCGATGCAGCCAATCACGCAACAGCTTGTAACACGGTTCTGGGAACTTTATGGGGAAGTTGGCAACTATGCCCATGCCTGGGAAGCTCTTAAGCAATGGTCCTTAGAGCAAGGGCGGGCACGCGGTTTGCAGCAGCCTGGACAAGGTTGGAATAGTGCAAGTGGGGGTGCTTTTGAGGAAATAAGTCAGCGGATAGTGATAGAGGAGGTAACAAAAAGCGATCTCTCCAAGGTGATTCAGGTAAGGAGATGGAATAATATACCGATCGAGCTTCGAACGGGAATTTTATCTGATCTTGTTTGGCCTCGAGGAGAAATTAGAGAGCCTGAAACAGCAGAATCTCAAGTCGACCTCGCTGCGTTTGCCTTGGATGAAACTGGTGAAATCAAAGGCGTCATAAGTGTATATAGCTGCAAGTCCTCTGCTAGAGAGAGATACCAGCAAGATCTCTATTGGGCTGAGCGCCTGCGCGGCAGGGGCATAAAATTCTGTTTTATTACAGCAGAGCCGGTTTTACTTCGATACGGCCTTGGTTACCACGCTACCCGAACCAGCAAAACAGTCAAGCTGGGACGAGCACTGTATGATCGTATTTACCTCTTAACAAGTGAGACGCTTGTCGCAGAGTCGGTCTCGACGATCGAAGGCGTCGTGCCGGATTTGAAGTTGTGGCTAGCAGCTTACTAACGCCATGAGTCGTCGCTGGCCTTTGACGCTTCTCTTTGTAGCTGCTCAATCTCTCTCGTAAGATGCCCATTTGACGGGCCGGTTCTTAGACGATGGCTGGCCAAGAAGGGGCTTACGCATTATGTGTAAGTACTTGAATCCGCGTAGATAGAAATTGAACTTCAATGCCCGATTGTGCCACATACCAGTATTCGATGTCTGACTCCGGCGCGTCACGGATATAATGTCAACTGGCTCAAAATACTTGATTAGCCGCTCGTAGATTTTAAAGCCCACTGGCGTAAACCGCTTCTGGACCCATTGATCGCCAATCAGCCATCCTAACACCTTCCCAGGCTTTAAAACTCTATAAGCCTCGGCCATCACCTTCTCTAGCTCGTCGTAAAACTCTTCAGTTTCCGCTGAAAGTTTCCCGATGGATCTAGGACTCTCGTTGTACTTAATATTGTCCCCGTAGGGAGAGTCAATAAATACCATATCCACAGATTCATTTAACAACGGTATTACTCGCGCGTCGTTCTCGATAACATCTGGCCGAGTAGGAACTACGTCAAAACCAATAACCTTTCGTCCTTCTTCTTCGCAGACATCAATTGTTGTCCCACTGCCACACATTGGATCGATGACCAGATCCCCTGGCTCGGTGTAACGTTTTATAAGATTGTAAATGATAAAGGCTGGAGTGACTCCCGCGTATTTATTGTTACCCTTAGGTTTACGTCCGTAACTTTGCTTCGGATAGTCCCACAAGGTCGTAGACTCAGGCGATGGGCGTTCATCCCCTGATTCCGCGATCCCTCTCTCGCGGCGAGCCTTACTAATTTGTTTTACCGCTTTTGCGAGCGCTGGTGAAGAAGTAGCTTCCGAGCTAAGAGTCGTATGGCCGTTACTTTCAAAAGGTGGTTTAACCCCATTACTAGTTACAAGACTAGTCAAAGTATCTGCCTCGAAATCCTGAAGAATTCTATGAGAGCGAAGATTCAAGGAATCAAGAATCTCTTTGGCGCGACCAATATTATGAACATCGGGAGGCTGTATTACTTTTACTTGATAAGGATAACGCCCGTCCCAAGCGTCCGGCAGGATCCGATGCGCGCCTTTCGTGGAAGCTTCGAATACTCCGCTTAAAACATTTCTCTCCACGTTCAACAGAAACAGTTTATCCCCAGGCTCCAATGATAGGACTTCATCTCGCGCAACAACGTCTGCTCCAAACAGTGAAAGCTCGTAGCATTGTGGTTCAGTCTTATTCGAGGTCTTAAAGATCATGCCTTTAAGCACAACACTTCTCCTTAAGTTTCGTTAAATTGAATATAGAGAGAATGTCGAATTTAATCAATGCCCAATGTACTCGTACTGCGAACGCTTACATCGGCACGAAGCGGCGGTGGTGCATCGGTTCGACGTAACGGTCTTCGTACTTCGTCATGATGCCCTCGTGCTCCTCAAAATGCTCCCAGGAGCGCATATCGTCGCGGCTGTCCCACTCGCTGAGGATGACGTGGACGGCGCGGTTGCTTTCGTCGCGTAAGACTTGCGCCCACTGAAAGCCCGGGTAGTCTTCAGCCAGCCGAAGCATTCTGTCAACGTCCTCATGGAACTCCGGCAAGTTCTCTTCTTTGATGTTGAACCACAGATAGCTCAGTACAGACATATCGGCTCCCCGCAGATGATTTGCTTGATGATATGTCGGAGGCGACGCGTTTGGCAAGGATAAGTTTAATTTAGCCACAGATTATCTCAGATAATTCACAGATGTTCTCTTATCGGTGTCCTGTCTGTGCGCATCTGTGGCTAATGCTTCCCTTCCTCCTTCCCTCTTCCTTCCACGTCTTGCATCCTTTGGCTGGCGTGCTTACAATTTCGTCTTAGCCAGATAAAAAACGAAGGGAGAAGGAAATGGCGTTAACTCTAGATCAAGCTGACAGTATCATTAAAGGCGCCCGTGAGAAGGCGAGCGAACTGGGCATCAAGGTAAGTATCGCTGTGGTGGATTCCGGCGGCCATATCGTCGCGCAGGGGCGGATGGACGGCGCGCGCATTATCACGATCGATATGTCTAGGGGTAAGGCATTCACGGCGGTGGCCTTCCAGTCGGAGACCCAGGCGCTAGCAGAACGCTTCGGCCAGAACATGTTCTTCGGTAGCGGGCCGGACCTCTCCCAAGGCAAGATCGTACCGCTGCCCGGCGGCGTGCCCATCCGTCAAGGCGAAGAAGTGGTCGGTGCAGTAGGCGTGGGCGGCGGCAGCGGCGAGCAGGACGTCGAATGCGCCAAGGCCGGGCTAACCGCGACCGGCGTTATGTAAGCGTAAGATCAGAGTGTCTCCTGAGATTCGGAGAATCTCAGGAGACACTCTCTATCATCCTACTAAAGTGGAGTTAAGTTTCAGGATCGAGTACAATATCGGTAGAACTTTCAGGAGGTCCCGCAAAAGCAACCATGCTAACAGAAGACATCGTACGCGAGTCGCTTAAAGAGATATACGACCCGGAGATCAACTACAACATCGTCGACCTGGGCCTGGTCTACAATATTAACGTAGACGACGGCCTGGTGAACGTGCGGATGACGCTGACCACGCCGGCCTGCCCTATCGGGCCGATGGTGGAGGACCAGATCCGGGAGAACGTGATGATGATCCCTGGCACCAAGGACGTACAGATACAGTTCACTTTCAATCCGCTCTGGAACCCCACCATGATGAGCGATGAGGCCAAGGCCGACCTCGGCTTCGATTAATACGTGGCGCTGACCCTTAACGACCTCAACGAACTCGAACGAATCTATCTCGCCGTACTACAACTTGGCCTACCGCCCAGCAAGCTGACCAACGATCCCTACCTGCGGCTAGATTACCTTACGGCTATGACCTACGCTGCTCTGAAAGATGAACAGAAAGACACTTACCTACTCGGAGAAGGGCCTGACTGCATGGAAGCCTTTTCCGAAGAGCTCCAAAAGGCAGTTCGCTCGCTGGTCGATAAAGGCGTGCTCGCCGTGGACGTGCCGCCGGTCGGCATGGGACTGATCGTTTTGCAGACGCCCGAGGCGCTGCAAAAGGGCGATGCAGACGTCGATCCGAACGATGCGCCTTACATCCTGGACAAGTTTCTCTCGGGCCGCTGTCTCGACGCCATCCTCAACCATCCCGAAGCGTACGCGTTCCTTATGGGGCAGTACGCCGACAGCAGCGCCACTTGGCAACAGCTCCGCTCAGAGGGGTACGCGGATCGACCAGGGCCGTGATGTCGAGCCATGCCCTTAGATGAACTCTCGCCACAGCGACGCCAACGCTCGCCTATGGCGGAGTCGCCTTCGGAGACAGGATGAGCAAAAGGGAATCCGCTCATGGTTCGACAGGCTCACCACGAGCGGAAACAACGGCCGTTCCGATTGCCAGAAGACAAGAGACTTAATGTAAATAGTCTTGCGTCTAAGAAAGTTGTGATATAGTATTCTTAGCGCGCGAGCGTGCGCATCCTATAGCTTCACTATCCATATCGCAATTAAATTCCTTGTAAACCTATACCGATTAATCGCTGCTGTAAGCGTTCGAATATTCATAAATAAAGCAATCCTTAAAGGAGATAACGAAGGCAATAATGAACCTTGCCAAACTAGAGACTAAAACGCGCGAAGAACTTATGGACGTCGCAAAAGAGCTCGGCGTCACCGGCTACAGTACCCTACGGAAACAAGACCTCGTCTTTCGCCTGCTGCAAGAAGAAGCGACCCGCCAGGGCAACATCCTGGCCGGCGGTATCCTGGACATCATGGATGATGGCTACGGCTTCCTCCGTGGCGAAAGCCTCCGTCCCGGTCTGAGTGACGTCTACGTATCGCGCTCGCAGATCATCCGCTTTGCCCTGCGCACCGGCGACTACGTCACCGGCCAAGTTCGACCACCGAAGGACAGCGAGAAGTACTACGGCCTGCTACGTGTCGAGGCGATCAACGGCCTCGACCCCGAAGTTGCCAAGGCCCGTCCGTATTTCGAGTCGCTGACACCTATCTTCCCGAACCGGCAACTAAAAATGGAAACCACCTCTTCGAACCTCTCGACCCGTCTCATCGATCTTATAGCACCGATCGGCCGCGGCCAGCGCGGGCTCATCGTCTCGCCGCCTAAGGCGGGCAAAACGATGCTCCTCAAGAGCATGGCAAACGGCATCACCACAAATAATCCGGATGTGCATCTCATGGTCTTGCTCATCGGTGAGCGGCCGGAGGAGGTCACCGACATGCGCCGCTCCGTGGACGGCGAGGTCATCGGCGCCACCTTCGACGAGCCGGTTGAAGACCAGACCAGGGTCGCCGAGATGGGCCTGGACCGCGCGAAGCGGCTCGTGGAGAGCGGTCGCCACGTGGTCATCCTACTCGATGGCATCACGCGGCTGACTAGAGCGTATAACCTGGCGCTACCGCCTTCGGGTCGCACGCTATCCGGCGGCATCGACCCCATAGCGCTGCACTCCCCCAAGCGCATCTTCGGCGCGGCCCGTAACATGGAAGAGGGCGGCAGCCTGACCATCCTGGCCACTTGCCTCGTAGACACCGGCAGCAGGATGGACGACGTGATCTACGAAGAGTTCAAGGGCACCGGCAACATGGAGGTTCACCTCGACCGGCGCCTCGCTGAGCGCCGCATGTTCCCCGCGATCGATATCCCGAAGAGCAGCACGCGGCGCGACGATCTGCTGTTCGATCAGCCTACCTACGAGCGCGTTCTGCTGCTGCGTCGGATGGTTTCGCTGGTCTCAGACACTTCGAACAACCCCTCCGAGCCGATGCAACTCGTGCTCGATAGGCTATCACGGGCCAAGTCAAACGCTGAATTCCTTGGTACACTTAAAGAAATAAGCTAACCTGCTTGTCGCCTGAGCCAGAAGGTACACACGAGTAACAATAGTTTTTAGAACTTTTATTCTAAAAACTATTGTTACTCGCCTTTTAGGGTGGTATTATAGCCCCGAACGGACTGATTTACGGCACTGGAGGAATGCTATGACGACACCCAACCCAGAGAAGCTTAAGGTTCTAGACGTTGCGATAAGCCAGATCCAGAAGCAGTTCGGGCCTGGCGCCGTAATGCGCCTCGGCGAGAAGCCTCATCAGACGATAGACGCCATACCTACGGGGTCGTTATCTCTTGATATGGCGCTCGGCATCGGCGGCATCCCCCGCGGGCGGATCACGGAGATCTTCGGGCCTGAGATGGCCGGCAAGTCGACGCTCGCCCAGGCGATAGTCGCCGAGGCGCAGAAGACGGGCGGCCTCGCGGCATATATCGACGCCGAGCACGCGATGGACCCCGGCTACGCCGCCGCCTGCGGCGTCAACGTCGACGACCTGCTCATCTCGCAACCCGATACCGGCGAACAGGCGCTGGAGATCTGCGAGGCGCTGGTGCGTTCCGGCGCCGTGGACGTCGTGGTCATCGACAGCGTGGCCGCGCTGGTGCCGAAGGCGGAACTCGAAGGCGACATGGGCGACTCCCTGCCCGGCTTACAGGCTCGCCTGATGTCGCAAGCGCTGCGCAAGCTCACCGCCGTCATCGATAAGTCGCGGACGTCGGTCATCTTTATCAACCAGTTGCGCCAGAAGATCGGCGTGATGTTCGGCAACCCCGAGACCACGACGGGCGGGCTGGCGCTGAAGTTCTACAGCTCGGTGCGCATCGACCTGCGCCGACTGGAGTCGATCAAGCAAGGCAACATCGTGACCGGCAGCCGCGTGCGGGCGCGTGTGGTCAAGAACAAGGTCGCGCCACCCTTCCGCCAGGCGGAGTTCGACATCGTCTTCTCCGGCCCGCAGAAGGGCATCAGCCACGAGGGCGACATGGTGGACTTGGGCGTAGAGATGAACATCATCAAGAAGATGGGCTCCTTCTACAGCTACGGCGACCTGCGTATAGGCCAGGGCCGCGAGAACTCGAAGGAGTACCTACGCCAGCACCCGGAGACGGCGCAGGAGATCGAGACGCTCATCCGCAACGCGGACAGCGCCGCCACTAATGCACCTGCACCTTCCATCAACGGCACGGGGGAGGAAACTGGGGACGAAGAGTAATACGCTATCCTGAACCATCTTTGCTACCAATTCCTAACGTATTTTGCGTTGGCTCTTTCAGCCGTAGTCGCTCATTAATCTGACGTGAGATTATGTCCGTTATAGGCATCGATACCAAGATTGAACGGGCCAAACATCAGATCGGTGAGTTGCAGGTCGCTATCAAAACATGGGGCGATGCCAAACCGTATGAAGTCATCGAATATAGCGAGATAGACACCAAGATAAGGGTCTGGGCAATTGAAGTTCGCCACGACGTGCCACCCGTTTTTGCCGGCATTCTGGGTGATGTCCTTAATAACTTGCGAACCGCCCTGGATTACATCATATGGGAGCTTGCTGGAGGCAAAGGAGGAAGCCAGCTATACTTCCCGATTAGCGACACCGCTAAAGGTTTCGAAACCAAAGTACACAGTATGAAGAATTTGGTTGGGGATATCGTTGTGAAGCTACTCTTGACTATCCAAGCGTATAAGGGCGGAAGCGGGCATGCCTTATGGCAACTGCATGAACTGAACCGGCGTGAAAAGCACCGATTCTTGATGCCTGTCGGTGCTGCAGTTCGAGATATCACCGTGGACATCGCTGCTCAGATGAAGGCGCTCGGCGCTATATCCGATCTCTATCCAAGATCTCCAACCAGCCTACGAAGCAAGCCGACGTTCCCGTTACAAGATGGAGCAGAGGTTACCGAGTCAAGCCTAGTGCGTGGTCGCGTGGGATCGGGATGGATCCCAAATTTACGATCTATGTAGCGTTTGGCGAAGGCCAGATTATTGATGGCGAGCCTATTCTTCCAATGCTTACAAAGTTCGGCCACTTAGTAGAAAGTGCAGTCAAACCATTCCGATTCCTTATCAGCTAAGCATATTTGGTAACAGCCTCACTGAATGTGAGTCCGCCTTGACCCCATCCCCTCCCCTTGCTATCCTAATTGGGCGCATTCGACTAGACCTTGCAAGATTCCTCGAAAAGATAGATGATAGTTATCGGGCTTACCGGTGGCATCGGCAGTGGCAAATCGACTGCCGCAGCGATCCTTAGAGAGAAGGGCGCTTACGTAATCGATGCCGACCGTGTGGGCCACGATATTTATAAGGGGGGTAGCGAGGGCTGGCGAGAGGTCGTAGGGGCTTTTGGCGAAGGCATAGTCGGGGCGAACGGTGAGATAGACCGTAAGAAGCTCGGCGAAATCGTCTTCGACGGCCCGGCAGCGTTGGAGCGCCTCAACGCAATAACCCACCCTCGCATTCGCGCTGAACTGTCCCGTAGACTCGATGAACAGCGGCAAGCCGATAGGCCGATAGCCGTAGTCGAAGCTGCGCTGCTCGTCGAAGGCGGCTGGCATAACCTGGTCGATGAGGTCTGGGTGCTGACGGTACCTGACGAGACCGCCATCGAGCGCAGCATCGCAAGAGGCCGCAGCCGGGAGCAGGTGCAAGCGATCCTGCGGTCACAGATCAGCAACGAGGAGCGGAAAAGGCACGCCGACGCGGTCATCGATAACAGCGGCAGCTTCGCCGACCTCGAACGAAGGTTGGATGAGCTTTGGCAGGCCCTGGAGGGCCGGACAGCATCCGCTACAGCAACAGGAAATCGTGATTAGAACGTAGGTGATAGAGTGGCCCAAGATTACCGACAGTACGCCATCGAAGAGTACGTCTTAGAGCAAGAGCCTTACTACGTCCCCATAGGTGATGAGGTCGAGCTGTTCACCGCCGCCTTCCATCAGAAGATGCCGGTGCTACTTAAAGGCCCTACTGGATGTGGGAAGACGCGCTTCATCGAATATATGGCGTACAGTCTCGGCAGCCCGATGACGGTGATGCGCGAGCGACGCGACACCGACGGCCGGGAAGAAGCCGAAGGCCTGCCCTTGGTGACCGTCGCCTGCCACGAAGACCTTACGGCATCGGATCTCGTCGGGCGCTACTTGCTGGAGGGCGAGAGCACGCGCTGGATCGACGGCCCACTGACACGCGCGGTGAAGGTCGGCGCGATCTGCTATCTTGACGAGATCGTCGAAGCGCGCAAGGACACAACGGTGCTTATCCACCCCCTCACCGATCACCGCCGTATCCTACCGATCGACAAACTAGGGCAGATCGTAGAGGCCAGCGATGGCTTTCTCCTAGTCATCTCCTACAACCCCGGCTACCAGAGCGCGCTTAAGGACATCAAGCACAGCACTCGCCAGCGCTTCATGGCCATGGAGTTCAACTACCCACCGCCGGACCTGGAGTCGAAGATCATCCATCACGAAAGCGGCATTGATGAGCCTACGGCGACGCAGTTAGCCCGCCTCGGCGAGAAGGTACGCCATCTTAAAGAGCACGGCCTCAGCGAAGGCGTCAGCACCCGACTCCTGATCTACGCTGGACGGCTGATGAATCAGGGCATTCCAGCGCGGCGCGCCTGTCAGGTGGCGATAGTCTGGGCGCTTACCGATGACCGGGACGTACAACGCAGCATCCAGGAAGTAGTCACTTCCATTTTCGAGTAAAATAGTACAGGCAAGGCACAAGTCTTTGAAGTTGGTTTGATATGGCCAGCAATAATATCCTATCCCCTATCGAAGAAGAACTACGAGCGCTCTCGCCGGCGCTAGCCTCTGACTTCCGTCAGGCAGCCGCTATAGCCATTAGGCGTCTTTCGGACGACGAACTGACGCAGTGGGCGCACTCCGGCGTTACGCTCGCCCATTACTCCTGGCGCTCCTGGGAGGCGGCCAGTGAGTATTTTCGAGCAACGCCCAAGGTGCTTGAGAAGCTTAATCCCAACGAACTAAGCGAATGGAGCCGGGCCGCCGTCGAACTCGGCGAAGCAGCGCCAGCACTGGCTACCGCCTACGCTCGTTCGAGCGTAGCCTGCCTCGATCACAAGTCTGTGACGCAGGTAGCCCGCTGGGCTATCAGCGCCCGGCGACTCTATCGCGGCACTTGGCGATCCGCTTCGCTGGCCGTACAGCTCCTGGACTCGGGGCCGCGTCTGCTCTGCGATCTGTCCGCGGAAGAAGCGGACATGCTCGTGCGCTTCATCGATATTCTAGGCGAGCGGTCTTATGACCTCGCCAACCACTGCCTAAACTTGATGCCTCAAGTGGTCAGCAGCTTAGCGCCGGCCGACCGTAAGCCGTTCCTCGAACTGGCGTTGACCATGGCCCAAAGCGCCTGGGCGGACAGCCGTTCATACGTCGAACGCGGGGCGACACTGCTGGACCACCTCCAGCAATCGCAGCGGGCGAAGTTCCTGGCCCTAGCCCAGAGTCTCGCGACTCAGGACGGTCAGCAGATATATCCGCTATACGCCGCTGGCGCTAAAGCCCTAGGTCAGGTGGAGGAGAGCAACCACCCGTATCTCCTCGTTATGGCCGAGAAGCTTGCAGACGAATCGCCTGTGGCGTCCATGGAGTTCCTGAAGAGCGCGCCTGTCGTCCTCGAACGTATTTATCTCGATGCTCTCGCCCCCTGGTACGAGTTCGGGCGCGAGATCCTGGCGACGAACCGCGAGGGCGGCGAAGCTTACTTCCGTCTCGAATCGAGCCGCAGCGAAGAGGTGCTCGACGCGCTGTCATCGCGCCTTGAACTCAACCGCGTGGGCGAGGTGTTGCGGCTTTACAGTAAGGCCCTAACCGGTGTCGATGTCTCGATCCATCCAGCGTCAGCGCTGACCGAGAAGGGCATCGGTTGGGTCTCGACCGAGCACGCCTCCACTGAGGGCACATCCATCTACCTGCCGGACGTCGTCGAGAAGTACCGCGACAAAGACGCAAACTTCGCTGTATATAAGGTCTTTTCGACGCATCAGGCCGGACATCTTGAATTCGGCAGCTTCCTTTTCCGGTTCGATGCGCCCGGCAACATCTTTCCTACGGAGCGTATAGAGAAGGAGCGCAACGGCGCTCACGATTCGGCCACTGACATGGAGCGCTTCTTCAACCTCTTCGAGGAAAGAAAGCTTGCCAGCGATATCTTCATGATGGTCGAAGATACGCGTATCGACTATCTGCTAACCCGCGAATACGCCGGCATACGCTCAGCCTACCGCCACATCCAGGAAGATGAGGTGGACAACAGGCCGCCTATGGACTGGATGCCGATGCGTCAGATGGCGATGGAATCGCTGATACGGGCGAGCCTGGGCAGCATGATGGAGGAGTTCTTCTACCCCGGCCCGGTCGCGCCACTGGTCAAAGAGGCGATCGAGACGATGCGCTCGGTGCAGAGCACTGAAGCGACCGTCGAGGATTCGGCGGAGGCGACGCTGCGTATCTACCAGATACTGCAGCGTATCCCGAACGTTGGCGAAGAGCCGCCTCCCCAGAAGGGTCCGGAAGAGCGACCCGAAGACAGCAATGAACGCGGCGAGGGCGGCGAATCGGAAGAGTCGGGCGAGGAAGCTCCATACGAAAGCCCACAGCCCGTGGACTTCCGCGGCGACTTCAAGCCGGAACTGGTGCAGCTACTATCGCGTCTGCGCGATGACCAGGAGCAGCAGAATGAGGAGCTCCTTCAGCTAACGCCGGAGCAAATGCGCGAACTGCTGGAGAAGAGCGTAGAAGTAGACGTCAGTGAAGAGGACGAAGAATCGCTCGATCAGCTTCTCGAGAACCTTATGAAAGAGGCCGAGGACAGCCCGCAGGGCGACCAGACGACGAGCGACGAGTCTACGCCTGAGCAGGAACAAGGTGAACTCCCCGTCCAGCCTCATTACTACTTCTACGACGAATGGGACTTCCGCGCCAACGACTACAAACCACGCTGGTGTCGTATCGCTGAATTCCCGCTAAAAGAGGGCAGCCCCCACTTCTTCGAGCAGACGCACCGTAAGTACAGCGGTCTCGTCGGTGCGACGCGACGGCAGTTCGAGATGCTGAAGCCAGAGCTGTTCCGGAAGATGAAGCACCTGCTCGACGGCGAAGACCTTGACCTCGATGCGGCGATCGAGTTCCTGGTCGAGAAGCAGGCCGGCCATACCCCACCCGGCAAGGTATACTGGCGCCGCAACAAGATCGAACGCGACGTAGCGGTCGTCTTCTTGCTCGATATGAGCGCGTCCACGGACGAAGAGATAGCGCGGCGCGAGCGTCGTTTTCAGCCCACGGGCGGCGACAGCCCCACCGACGTACAGCCCCACCTGTACTGGTGGGCCAACCGCCGTATGGATGCCGCCGGGCCGCCAAAGCGCATCATCGATTTGGAGAAGGAGAGCACCGTCCTCCTCATCAAGGCATTAGAGACAATCGGCGACGCCTATGGCATCTACGGCTTCTCCGGCTACGGCCGCGAGAACGTAGAGTTCTACGTGATCAAAGACCTTAACGAGGAATTCTCCGAGAGGGTGAAGAGCCGCATCGATAGCATCTCGCCGGTCCGCTCGACGCGTATGGGCCCGGCCATCCGTCACGCCACGACGAAACTAGCCGCAAACGATGCCAAAGTGAAGATACTATTCCTCCTCTCTGACGGGCGTCCGCAAGACCACGGCTACGGCCGTGACCGCACGGAGAAGGACTACGCTATCCACGACACGCACATGGCGCTGGTGGAGGCGAAGCGCAAGGGCATCGTGCCGTTCTGCCTAACGGTGGACCGCTACGGCCACGACTACCTCAAGCAGATGTGCGAAGACTTAGGCTACGCGGTGGTGGCGGACATCGAATCGTTGCCCCAGCGCCTGCCGATGCTGTACCGACGGCTGACGCAGTAGGTGACGGATTGCAGTTGGGTCCGGGTCTTGTCGCAAGTTACCGAATGGATAAGTTAAGGTCGGGATAATATTTCTCCTTTACCGTATAGGCACCAATAAGTGCCCCCGATATGCCGAGCACTCCCACGGCGATAAATTCGAGCCAAGCGAGACCTTCGTATGCTCCTGTCGTAGCTCCGTAGGTAAGAGCAGCACCAATTAAGACAGACCACAAAATCACGATGGCAGATGCTACATAAATCTTAAAGTCGGGGACAGTTTTCGTCACAGCATAGATGAGTACAATTGGGTTGAAGAGGGCGTATCCAAGCCGCTCGAGCGTTTCCGGCGGCAAATGACCTAAGCCAAGGCTATCATTATCCTCGCCCAGGTAAGTTAAAATTAGCACCGCCCAGTGAATCGGAAAAGAAACAAGAAGTACTGCCAGGACGCCAACTGGAATTGCGGCTAACCAGCGAAGCCAGATGAGGACTCTATCCGGCAAGGTTTGATCAATCCTGAGTCGCAGAAGGAAACGCCGGTAAGCTTGGCCCAAAAATTACCGTAACGTACCCCATAAGAACGCCCGACGTATAGTAGGATAGTCCTAGCGCTGCGAGCCATCTTAAGATGGGCTGGAAATCCGGCAACACGGTAAATGCTATGAGAAACGCCAGCAATAGGCCAATTGTGAAAGCAGCCTGGGCAAACCGAAGACCCACACTGCCACCGTAGGCCGCTTGCCACTGAGAAAAGACGCGGTAGTCTGCCGCGCTCCGCACAGATGGCGGCGTCATGACGTGATAAAGATAATAAGCACTAGCGAGTCCAACAAAAACTGCCGCCGCAATAAAGTGTATTTGTAATAAGCCTGTAATTACTAAGACTAAAATGATCTGTAGCGGCTTGGCGATCATAGATATGACTAATATCGGTGCAGACAGGATGGGATACAAAATTGGTGCGAGTAAATACGTCCAGATAAACATATATGTCCGCCTTTCTGCAATCGTAACGCTGCCTAAGCCCCGTTCGTCTCCACCAGCACGCGCCTCAGAAGTTGCAGCGCGTTGGTGACGGCGAGGTGCTTGATGCGCTGGCGGCTGCGGCCGAACGTATACGTGAAGTCGTGAAGATCGCCGCGGAAGTCGAGGCCGAAGTGGACGGTGCCCTCCGGATGGCCCTCGACCGGCTCAGGCCCGGCCACGCCGGTGATGCCAAGGCCGATGTCCGCACCGAGGGCGACGCGGGCGGCGCGCGCCATGTCCTTTGCCGTCTCTACGCTGATGACACCGTACTGTTCGATTACACCGGGATCGACGCCGTGGTCGATCTTCATCCGCGTCGTATACGTCACGAAGCCACCAATGAAGTACTCCGAACTGCCGTAAACGTCGGTGATCGCGCTGGCGAGCAGGCCGCCCGTACACGATTCCATCGTCGCTAGGGTCAGGCCGCGCTCTGCCAGCATCTGTCCGACCACCGACTCTATCGCCTGGTCGCCGACGCCCCAAACCGCCGAGCCCAGGATGCGGCGCATCTCCTCCTCTACTGGCACGATCATCGCAAGCGCCTTCTCTCGCGTCGCCGCCTTCGCGCCGATACGGAGATGCGTGCCGTCCTGCTTGGCGTAAACGCCGATGCTAGGGTTTTCGGAGTGCAGTAGGTCGCTGACCATCTCATCGACCTGCGACTCCGGTATGCCGGAAGTCTTCACGATACGGGTGATGATCACCGATCCCGTCGGACGCTTGGCGAGTTCAGGCGTTACTTCTTCATCCCACATACGGTACATCTCGTGCGGCACACCCGGCATCGAGACGATGATGCGGCCGTCCTTCTCCGTCCACCAGCCCGGCGCGGAGCCGCGTGGGTTGGGGATAGCATGGGCGGAGGCGATGAGCCATGCCTGCTTGAGGTTACGCTCCGGAAAAGAGCGCCCGCGGCGGGCCATCGTCTCACGAACGCGCGCTTCCAGGTCTGGATCGAGGTAGACCTCTTCGCCGAGCGCCGCAGCGATCGCCTCGCGCGTTAGGTCGTCCTCGGTCGGGCCGAGGCCACCGGTGGTGACGACGAGATCGGAGCGGCCGAGGGCGCGCTGGATCGCTTCGCTCAGACGACCCAGGTTATCGCCGACCTTCGTTATCCAGTAGCAATCGATTCCCAGCGCGGGCAGGCGTTGGGCGATGTACTGCGAATTGGTATCAACCAGCTCTCCGAGGAGCATTTCGGTGCCGACGGAGATGATTTCGGCTTTCATGGCGTCTCCTTATGTGCGGCTTCGTCCGCAGCGCGGCGGACTTTGCTCGCAACGTACGCTATGCGGCAGTCGGGCGTCAAGGTTGGAGCCGTGGGGGGCGGTTCGCGAACCGCCCCCCAAAGAACGGTATTATACGTTTCCCTGGTACTGCTGAAGCGTATTCGAAATTCGCTCTGCGTTCACCTCGTACACGTTGGCCATAGCGGCGAGCGCCTCACGAACAGAGGTCTCGCCGAGCGGAGGCTGCTCGACAACGCGGTCGAACTGTTCCGCGGTGATGCCGGCGATCTGGTTCAGCACCCGGCGATGGCTGACCTTGACGGCCATCGCAGCCTCAAGGGGATTGCTAAAGGAGGCGGTCGCTATACAGCGAAGGCTGCCGAGGTTACGCGCCTTGGCAACTATCGCCGAGTGAGTAAAATTGTTGGCATCAGCGACAGCTTCGAGGATGTTTTTGACGCTGAGCGTCGAGCCGGGCGGTTGCCAGGCGAACTGCTCAGGCATAATGCCGTCAATGGCGCCGAGGAGCCGCTGGAACGCCTCTTCGACGCGCTCGACAAGAGAAGCTAAGTCTATGAAGGTTCTCGGATCAGGCAAAATTCTAGTCTACGCCCTTCGACAGGCTCAGGGTGAGCGGATTTAAAGCTGACAAGTAAGGAAGGAGGAAGGAGGAGGTCGAGGGAAGAAGAACGATACGTCTCCACTTCCTCTTCCCCTTACATTAGGCTACCGTACCTGTGAAAGCTGGCGGTAGTGCGCGCTCTTCGAAACCGCCGGCAGCCCCGAAGCGATCATCGACCAGCTTTCGCCTTCGTCTTCGCTGGCGAAGATCTCGCCGTCGGTAGTGCCAGCGACTATGCTGAAGCCGTCGGGTCGGACGTGCAGGCTCATCGCCTCGATGTTGCTGCGCAATGACTCCGTCAGATTGTTGTCGATGACCGTCCAGTTACGGCCGCCGTCATCGCTGCGCATGATACACGATTTCGCGTCGTGAGTCTTAGGCCACTGGCCGGGGTCAACAGCAGCGCCAGCCATGAACATCACGTCGCTGTTGAGCGGCGATATCAGCAGCGCGTCCGGATAGCCGATGCGCGAAGAGCGGTCGCTCAGGTGCTGCCACGTTTCGCCGGCGTCATCGCTACGATATAGCCCTTCTCCTCCAGAGATGAACATGACGTCTGGATTGGACGGCTTAAGCACGAGGCGGTGAATATCTTTGTAAGCGTTATCCTCTGGTCTGGAGTACTCGGACAATTCGCGCCACGCGCGCCCGGCGTCGGTGCTCTTTAGCAGCGCCCCCTGCTCGATGCTGGTGAAGAGTACGCTGCCATTCCGCGGGTCGAACGTAACATTCTTAACGTGGGCCTCATGCGGGGGTGCAGGGAAAGTCCACGTCTCGATCAGCGGCACATCGCGCAGCGAAGGGATCTCGCTCCAGGTCTCGCCCTGGTCTGCGCTCTGGTAAAGATGCGCCGGCTCGGTCCCGGCGTAGAAGATCGTCCGGCCATCTCTTTCGTGGGCAGCGACGCAATAGATATTATCGTAGGGGACGCCGTTCGCCTTCTGCTGCCAGGTGCGACCGCCGTCCCTGCTAAGGTGGACGCCACTCCCGTGCGTGCCGGCGAGGATGATATCGCTCTTTCGGTCGTGGGCGAACGAACTCACGTGCAAGCCCTGCAGGGCACGCGATTCGAGTTGCCACCCGATGCCCGGTTCGAGTCGAAGTATTATCACGCCGTCGGCAGTGCCGATCAGGATTTTATTCGGCCTCTCCGGGCCTTCGTATGCTGCTTGACCGTTCGGGGCGAGACAAATTGTCATGGAACACCTCCGAAAAAACTGGCTAATCTTCCATTTGTGCATCGATCCTAAGCTCGCGCTGAGGACTTGTCAACTGCCGGGCGCTCCGGCGGCTCTGCCAGAAGCTCTTGCCTTTCTCGACGAGCCGAATGCCGGCGATTGACCGCCAGTAGAACGGTACGGTTACGATCGCCTCGAAAGCGATCATGCCGATAGCGCCCACCAGGAGCGTCGGCGCTTCGGTATGGATGTCGTAGACGAAGATAGCCGCGAGGAAATAGGCGTGGAAGCTAAGCCGCGCAGCCAAAGGCCAAAGTTCTGCCCTTGAAGGGCGCGGTAGGCCTGTGCGTACGATGCCGTAGACCGTGATCGCAGCGAAGATAAGGGCCGTGGCAGTGAATATCTGTAAACCGTTGCCTTCTCCGGGGAAAAAGGCAAGAGCTAAAACGATATAGGGGATGAAGAGGAGCAACAGCCCGGCATAGGCGATCACGGGCGCCGTCAACTGCCACTTTGGCGAGTCGTCGCGAGCGCGCAACCAGCGAGTGACGGCCGAGAACGATAGCGCTACCATCAGCCAGGCGTAGAAGTTGCCGGCGGGAACGCCAAAGTACCCTTCGTTGAGATCGATGGTCCATTGCCAGTAGCCCATGCGTATCGCGACCGCATCGAGAGCGAAATCGATAGCGATTGTCCAGATGGCATCGGCGAATGGCGCAACCCGCCGGCTGAGGCCGAAGGCATCGCTGAGGCGCATACAGGAGTAGATAATGACCGCCCAGGCGAGAGCGATGGCTATCGGCACGCGGTCTATAGCTAGGACGAAATCGTCGCTGTAGAAATAACTGTCGAAGATGAGGATATCGCCTTCTTCGAGAAGCAGACCGTAGACGGCAGCGCTGACTACTTCAAAAACGCCACGCCGTCCGTGCTGGGCGGCGTGCCGACAGGTCAGCAGGAAGATAATGACAAGGGAGACCTCGGCGAATAATGTGGGATGTCCGAACACTATGTCCTCATTCTAAGGCTAAAGTGGCTGCCGCCCGGCAAAACCCGTGTCCAAGTCGTGCCAGTAAGTTATCGTATCTTCGCCTAACTTCCAGCATAAGTAAACAGGCCGGCCGTCTCGGAACGAGCGAAAGTCCAGCAGGCCGATGTCCAGGTCCTTTACTTCGCAGCCGAAGCCTTGGACTTCATTAACCATTGTTGTGATCTCTTCTACCAGTATCTCCACTGCGCTCTGCAGGTCGGCCGCTTTCTCCTCTGCGGCAACGCCGTTGCCTTTGGCGCTCTGGGCGAGCTCAGCCAGTTGCCAGCGGCGGTCGTCTAACTGCTTCTTTTTTTGCTGAAGGATCGTCATTAGTTCTCTGATCTCCGGCAGAAGGCCGTTAGCTTCGTCCAAAGTAAAATAGCGAGCAGCATCGTTTTGCATGGCAGTGGGCTTCTACTATCTTAATTTAGCGGTCGCAGCCGAGCAACAGCTTGCTTCCCACGCTCGGCTACTCTGCACAGACGAAGTGACTTCTGAGGATGTTTTTTTAACTTTAGGTGGCCGATGTCATTCTTGTATCTTCAATGGGGAGGGTGGGAGAGGCCGAGTCATTCTTGGTCGGGAGAGGCCGTTATTCAGCAAGGCGCTCCCACCCCATAGCTTTCTAGAGCCCGAACAGTTGTCCAGGACCAAGAGTCCGCATGATGCAAGACCGGGCCAAGAAGGAGCCACCGTGAAAGGAGAAGGAATGGCGACAGTATCTG
>WHTN01000042.1:0-690 GCA_009377715.1 Dehalococcoidia bacterium
ATAGTCCATCTTTTGACGTACGTTTACGAGGACATGAGGGAACAGGCGATGGCCCAACTAGCCGCGGATGGACTCGACGCCGATTCGGCGACGCTCCAGGTAGCCTTGGACATGCGCTACACCGGCCAGTCTTACGAGATCACAGTGCCGGTCGAGAGCCTATCCCCGGGATACTTCCTGGAGCGCTTTCACGCTGCGCATAAGGAGCGTTACGGGCACAGCGACCCCACTCGTTCGGTCGACCTTGTTAACGTACGGCTCAAAGTCACGTCCCAAACCGAAAGGCCAACGCTGCCCAAGCTATCAGCGGACGGTAGTAGTAGCGCGTCCGCTGTCATCGGTGAGCGCCAGGTCTGGTTCGGCGAGACGGTAACGACGAGTATCTACCACCGCGAACGGCTGCGCGCCGGTCACCGTTTCGACGGCCCAGCGGTCGTCGTGCAGATGGACGCAACGACCGCCATACCGCCCGGCTGGCAAGCAACTGTAGACGAATGGGGCAATCTGGTGCTGGAGGCGGGATGAGATTAGTAGCGATGCTCGCTGCTGCCGTTCTTTTATCGACCGCTTGCCGCGGTGGAGACGGCAATAGTAACGATGCGGAGGCGAGGACGATCGACGTAGAAGGTGGTGCTAGTACTATTGCATCGCAAACCGTAGAGGTCATGCAGAGCTTGGATTCATATCACC
>WHTN01000042.1:700-19743 GCA_009377715.1 Dehalococcoidia bacterium
GCGAGGAGCGATGGGATATAGAGTTCGCTAAGCCAGACAGCTACCGCCTTTTGATCTCTTTCGCGCAAGGGCCAACCAGACAGGAGTGCCAATCGGATCCGGTAGAAGGCGGCCAGGAGTGCTATGACGTAATGACAAGCATAACCGGACGTATGGTTAGCGAAGGTCTCGCTGTAGGCGACAATCTCTACGGCCGTCAGTGCGATGATACGGGTCGTAACTGTGGAGAATGGCGGGAAAGGGCCCGCGAGATAATTTTGCCAGTCCCATCCCCATCTTACTTACCACAGTGGCCTATCGTAGCTCTAGAGATGGCCCATGGTCTGCAAGTCGTAGGTGAAGAAGATCTGACTGGCGAAACAGTTATCCACCTGCAAGCGCGAGTTAACATCATGCGCTCTATATTGGAGAACCAGCGGCGTATTTTTGACACGGCTGGTATAAGTGCCTTCGGACAGGAGTGCACCGCTCAAACAGGTGGACAAAAAGAATGCAGGGAGACAGGTTTCGACGAGTTACTCGATCAACACGAGCCACGTTTAAGCTATTCCGATACTAATCCATCGACAGTAGACGTCTGGATAGGGACGCAAGATAGCTTTATCCGCCGCATCGTTTTCACGGCCCCGCCTGTAGACACCACGGCTACACTAACTTTCGACTACTCCGACTTCAACAGCGTCGAGATCGAGGCGCCGTAGCATGACGTCAGACCGCTCCGATCCCGCCACGCTCGCCATCTTCAACGCGCTGTTCGCATCGGTGGCGGAGGAGATGGGCGTGACGCTCGGCAGGACGGCGCATTCGCCGAACATCAAAGAGCGCCGCGACTACTCGTGCGCCGTCTTCGATGCGACCGGCCAGATGGTCGCCCAAGCAGCCCACATCCCGGTACATCTAGGCGCCATGCCAACGGCCGTCGAGTATTCGATGCCCCTAGCGCCATTCCTCCCGGGTGACGTCGTGCTCCTCAACGATCCTTACCTCGGCGGCACTCACCTGCCGGACGTGACTATGGTCTCGCCGGTATTCCTGAGGAGCGGGTTGATCGGCTACATCGCCAGCCGCGCCCACCAGGCGGATATCGGCGGCATGTCGCCCGGCTCGATGCCGCTGGCTTCGGAGCTGTACCAGGAAGGCCTTATCATCCCGCCGATTAAGCTATACGAGGCCGGTAAGCTGAACCAGGCCGTCTACGACCTCATCCTACGGAACGTCCGCACGCCCGACGAGCGGCGCGGCGACCTCGATGCGCAGATGGCTTGCCACCGCATCGGCGAGCAACGGCTGCTTGAGATCGCCGGTCGCTACGGCGCTGACGAGACGCAGCGGCAGATGCAGGCGCTTCTCGACTACGCCGAGCGAATAACTCGAGCCGCTATCGCGAAGATACCGGACGGCGCGTACGAGTACGAGGACTTCCTCGATGATGACGGCACGAGCGACGAATCTGTCCCGATACGGGTGAAGGTGACTGTCAGCGGCGATAGCCTAGACGTTGACTTCACGGGAAGCGGCCCCGAACGGCCAAGCTCAATCAACTCGGTCGCGAGCGTCGTGAAGTCGGCCGTCTACTACGTCGTCCGCTGCCTGCTCGACGAGCACGTGCCGACGAACCACGGCTGCTTCCGGCCGGTGTCGCTGACCATACCGGAGGGCACGGTCGTCGCTGCCCGGCCGCCTCGTGCCGTCTCTGCCGGCAACGTCGAGACCTCGCAGCGCATGGTGGACGTTGTGCTGGGGGCGCTCGCGCAGGCGCTACCCGATCTCATCCCCGCCGCCAGCGCCGGCAGCATGAACAACACCGCTCTGGGCGGCTACGACCCCGAACGCCAGCGCTACTACACGTACTACGAAACGATCGGCGGTGGTGGCGGCGGGACGCCAGTCGCACCGGGACTTTCCGCCGTCCAGACGCACATGACCAATACCATGAACACGCCGGTGGAGGCGTTGGAAATGAGCTATCCGTTCCGCATCGTCGAGTACCGCATCCGGCGCACATCGGGCGGTAATGGTGAGCACAACGGTGGCGACGGCATTGTGCGCAGCCTTGAGTTTCTGGCGGCCGGTCTACTTACGGTCATTTCCGAACGCCGGCGACTTCAACCGTGGGGGCTCGCGGGCGGCCAGCTAGGCGAACCTGGGAAGAACGTCCTCCAACGCGCCGAGGGCGAGGAGGTCGTACTGCCGGCCAAGTTCCAGATGTTCGTCCAGGAAGGCGACCGCCTCACGATCCATACGCCCGGTGGCGGCGGCTGGGGCAAGCCAGCTTCTTCGTAGCGATTCTTTTCCGCTCACCCTAGCTTGTTGAGGGGCGGTGCAAAAAATTTGAGGCAATATTTCACTTTTATCGCTCATACTTCGACAGCTCAGCATGAGCGGCTTCACCATTCCGCTCATCCAGAGGGGCTAATATCCGTTTAACACACCTCAGCAAAATCTGCTATACTTACCTCATTATGGCGCATTCGAGTCCTGGTGACCCGCATGGTAGACGCATAGCTAGGCGTAGAGCGGCAACTCTAGCAGAGGCTGCACGCGTCGCCCACGCCTTGATGGTTCTGTTGAAGCGGGCCGATCTCAAGTCGGATGCCTGTGACGATCTCTTAACGTTGTTGTCTAGGCAGGAATCGGCGGAGTTGCAGCGTAGTCATGGGCGTATTGAGCCACGAAAGCGATTTAAGGCTGGTTTCTCCCAACCGCTGCTGCAAAAACTGCCTCGCAGCCTACTTTTCATCGATGAGGGCGGGAAGTCTAACCCTGAACCCCGCTTGCCTGGCCCCAGATACTTTTCGGTTGGAGCGGTTGCCATCGGCGTGCGCGATGCGCAGAAGTACGTGCGTGCAGCAGACGCCGTGAAGATGAGGTTTTTCGGCAAAAAAGACATTACCTTTCATGAGCCTGGCATAAGATTTCATGAGGGGCCTTACTATTTTAGCGGTAGCACCGAACGGCAAGCCGAATTTGACGAAGCCTTGAAGGCCCTTATCGAAGACACACCGTTCTTAGTGTTCGGAGTTGGCGTTCGGAAGAATGGCTTCGAGCAGGATTTCGTGGATACCGGCATCGACCCGTATTTACCGACGGACGCCTACGCGCTTGCAATCACGATGCTAATGGAGCGATACCTTGACTATCTTTCCACATCACGAGCGAAGCGAATAGGGCGAGTAACGTTTGAAAGTCAGGGGCCATTAGAGGATGCTACCCACCAGTTGGAGTTTGCGCGATTGTTCATAGAGGGTTCGCAGTGGGTGCCGGATTCCGCCTTCCGAGCTTGGCTGGAAACGGGATGCCGCTTTACGCCTAAGCAAGGTTCAGACCCTATGGAGTTAGCAGATATAGTTTCCCGTGAGATTTATGAATGGCTTGTTACCGACTGCCTCGGTACGCCGCTTTATTGGGACGTAGTTAGCCAAAAAATATACTGTCGAGGCAACGGTCAGATGGGCAAGTCTGGCTTAAAGGTATTCCCCGATTCTGACATTCGCGACAGGATTGAGGTCCATAGGGCATTGTATTGCGCATAAATTAAAAGCGCCTCATCTCAGGGAGTTGAGGCGCCGATAGCGGGAATCCGCTATCCACTACGAGTATGTTATACTAGATCATCGTAAAACGCAACCCTTTTGTCGTCATCATAATAATAATCATCATATGAAGAAACCTAAGCGTGAGCATAAGGATACAAGTATATCCCTTTACGGCACATCCCTAGAGGACGCCTTAAAGAAGGCGTTAGACACGCCTATACCTGAGAAGGATCATCCCTCAGATACCAAGCAAGACGACCCTCAACCTGCCTCAAAAGAGCGTAAAAGCGGTCGGCGTCGGTTATCTTCCGACGATTAAAGCGATACTCAAACTCGCCAAGATACTGCCCTAAGTGGTTCTCGCCTACGTGGTGATATACCCCATAGAGTCCCCGCTTTAGGTTGATCCAATAGCTTTCGATGTTCTGTGTATGAACGTCGCCGCGCACGTATTCGAGTTCGTGCTTGATAACGTCGTGCGGCAGATAACGCCTTATCAGCCTGTAGGCGGAGTAAGCGTCCGTAATCAGCCTTGATTCTTTCAAGTCGATGTTCTTGATAAGAATCGGGCTTAACTCCCCGCTCGTTGCTTCCTTCACGTGAGCCGTGCGAACTCTGCCGCCGCGTTCCACTATCCCGAACACGATCTGCTTGCCTTGCCGCCAGTCGCGGACTGGTTGAGGACGCAAGCCCATCTCTTGCTCATCCTTGATCCGTTCATGGGAGGAGGGGATACCACGCCGCCTACGTGGGCCGATGTAAGTTTCATCGGCTTCGATGGTGCCGGACAGCAGCATGGGGTTCTTGTCCTGCATCGCGTAGCGAATGCGGTGACACATAAACCAGGCGCTTTCGTACTTGATGCCAAACTCGCGGTGGATTTGATGAGCGCTTACGCCTTTCTTAGAGGAACACATGCGGTACATGACCATTATCCACGTCCGTAGCGGAATCTTGCTGTCCTCAAAGATGGTGCCCTTAGTGACCGAGAATTGGCGACGACAAGCCTTACACTTAAATAGGTGTCGCGGACCGACGAAACGCCCGTCCTTACGCTTGCCAGATTTAACTTCGATCCGGTATGCCTCTGCGCCGCCACAGTCGGGAAATGGGCAATGTGGGCCGTTGGGCCACCTTATACGCTCGAGCATGGCCCTAGCGCCAGCCTCTGTTAGCGTGCCGTCGCTTACGCTGAGGATTTCGCTTTTAGACTTAGGTTCTCCGTGCATTGCTCTATCTCCAAACTTGATAGAGCAATCGTAGCAGGTTTATATGGGTGTGTCAAGCGGATAATTGCCTCCAGAGGGCATCCGCTCCATGCTTCCCGTATAATTGAACTGACATGATCGATCGCGTTGAGATAAGAGTTAAAGCCGGCGATGGCGGCAACGGTGCTGCCAGCTTCCGTCGCGAGAAGTTCGTACCGCTCGGCGGGCCGGACGGAGGCGATGGCGGCTATGGAGGCAACGTCATCCTCCAGGCCGACCCATCGCTGAATACGCTCGAACACCTCCGTTATAAGCGTCACTACGCCGCCGAACGCGGCGGGCATGGTCACGGAGCGAACAAGCACGGCGCAACGGGCGATGACTTGAGCTTGAAGGTGCCTGTCGGCACCGAAGTACGGCGTAAAGAAGAGGACGGCAAGCTAACCTTGCTCGCCGACCTGGCCCAACCCGGTGCAGCATTTGTCGTCGTACAGGGCGGCCGTGGCGGCTGGGGGAACGCCCGCTTCACGACCTCGACCCGCCAAGCTCCGCACTTCGCGCAGACGGGCCAGCGGGGCGAGGAGGCCGCGCTCGTGCTCGACCTCAAGCTACTGGCCGACGTAGGCATCGTAGGTCTGCCGAACGCTGGGAAGTCGACCCTTCTTTCGGTCGCCAGTCGCGCCCAGCCAAAGATCGCCGATTACCCGTTCACAACCCTTGAACCATCGCTAGGGGTCGTATCGGTCGGCTACCTCACATTCGTGCTCGCAGATATCCCCGGCCTGATCGAGGGCGCACATACAGGCGCCGGCCTTGGGCATCAGTTCTTGCGGCACGTCGAACGCACGCGGTTGCTCATCCATCTGCTCGATGGCAGCCGTGACGATCCGCTCAACGATATGGAAGTCATCAACGACGAACTCGCGCAGTTCAGTCCCGAGCTACGCCAGAAGCCTCAGCTCGTCGTCATCAACAAAGTCGACATGCCGGAAGTCCGCGAGCGTCTTGCCGAATTAGGAAAACTTCTTTCTACAAAAGAAGTAGAGCCGCATTTCATCTCGGCGGCGACGGGTGACGGCGTAAGCGAACTGATGCAGGTTATCGCCGCGGCACTGCCCCAGCCGGAGGCGCAGGAATCGGTCACAGCGCCCGTAATCCGACCGCGGCCCGTAGATGAGGGGTTTAAGGTAACCAAGCATAACGCTGTTTACACCGTCGCGGGCCAGCGACCGGTGACCCTCGCGGAGATGATGCCGCTAGACGACGAAGAAGCGCAGACCGAGTTCTGGCGTCGCTTGACGCGTATGGGCGTCGGAAAGGCGCTACGCCGCAGAGGCGCTAAAGCCGGCGACCGCGTCCGCTTCGGTAACGTAGAAACGGAGTGGCCGGGATGAGGGTAGGCGTTCTGGGAGGAACGTTCGATCCCATACACATTGGGCATCTCGTGCTAGGCGAAGCGGCCCGCCAAGAACTGAAGCTTGATCGAGTCATCTTCGTTCCCGCAGGCGAGCCCTGGCGGAAGGCAGGCCGCAAGCTGACATCTGTCGAAAACCGCGTGGCCATGGTGCAAATCGCCATCGCAGACAACGCGCACTTTGCGCTCTCGACCATCGAAGCTGAACGAGCGGGGCCGTCCTACACCGACGAGACATTAGCAATTCTCAAAGAAGTCTCGAATGAGGACAGCGAGTTGTTCTTCATCCTTGGTAGAGACACGTTGTACGATCTGCCCCACTGGAAAGACCCGCAACGCATCATCGCCCAAGCCTGGCTCGCCATCGCCGAACGGCCGGGCGTAGTCGTCAGTCCCAACGCTGAACTCGAACGGGCGGTGCCTGGGATTACGGCGCGTTTAGCGCCATTCGCGATGCCAGCGCTGGAGATAAGCTCAACCGATATTCGTCTGCGGCGGCGCGAGGGTCGTCCGATCCGCTATCTGGTGCCAGCAGCCGTGGAGGAGTACATCGTCAGCCACAGCCTATACGAAGACGGCTAGCCCGCCTTCCGCATTAGCATCGAAACGCGCGGGATAGGCGGCCATAGGAAAGGCCGCAACCCCAGCGATAGCACCTGGAAGAAGCCCGCTTCCATAGCCACAACCGCCAAACGCCGGAACGAGCGGACGTGCGAGCGCTTGACCTGAAGCGTCAAAACCTTATGGTTAAGACGGTTAAGCAGCCGTGAGCGGGTAGGCATAAATTCCCACAGGACGCAGACGCCGCCGGGCTTCAGCACACGGAGCACTTCCGAAAAGCATTCGTAAAGCGATTCGTCCGCTAGATGCTTCACCATGTGCGCCGACACTACTACGTCGAAGGTCTCATCACTGAAGGGCAAGGAAGTAGCTGTCCCTTGCGTAAAGGCGACATACGAACTCACGTCCGGCCCGATCGCCTCCTGCCCGAGCCTCAGCATTCTTTCGGAGCTATCGACGCCCACGACCGGCTTATCGAACGGCACGAGCGAGGCCAGCACGCGAGCGATAGCGCCCTGCCCGCAGCCGAGATCGAGGACAGCATGCTCTGGCAGCAGGCCAAGTTCACACGGCAGCGTAAAGACTGGCGTATTGATGAAGAGAGCGCCAGCCGGCGTCATAGCTAGGCGCAAGAACTGGCCCAGAGCGTCCTTCCGTCCTACCCAAGCGTCGTACTGAGCGGCGGTGGTCCTTTCGTCCCGGGCAGGCATAGCAGCTATAACTCGTAGGTGAGGCGAAGTTTCGAGCTTTGCTGGGCTGCCCAATCAGCGATCTCCGCTAGCTCCTCAAGCTGTACCACGAGGTCGGGGAATTCCGCGAGTAACGTCTGTAGTTTCGCACTCTTGGCGACGGCATCAACCACCTGACGGGCAGCTTCGGCGACGCGTCCCGGATCTTGCCACAGCTTTTCGAGATCTTCACGTTCTTGCTCGTTTTCGACGCGAGCGTCGCCAAACTGGAGCAATGGGCCAAGGTTGATACGACTCTGCCGTTTGAGAACGCCGGCGGCTTGGGCGAGATCGTGCTGAGCGCCATAGCGCTCGGCCACCGCAAACGAGAGGAAATACGTCAGCTCAGCGCCGCTATTGGATAGCTCGAACGGAGGTTGTTCTTCAGCGGTAGTCTCTACGATGAGGGCGGTCATGCCCAATTAAGCAGCAGCGACTAAACGTCCAGGTTGCGTACCTGGGTGGCGTGGCCCTGGATGAACTTCTTGCGCGGCTCCACGTCTTCGCCCATGAGGTTGGCGAAGATCGTGTCGGCCTCGACAGCATCGCCTACGGCGACCTGCAGCATCGTGCGGGTCTCCGGGTTCATCGTCGTCTCCCACAATTGCTCCGGGTTCATTTCGCCGAGACCCTTGTAGCGCTGGAGGCTGATGTTCTTCGTCTCCTTGTGCTGATTCAGGTAGCGGTCCTTCTCGTTGTCGCTGTAGATCCAGGCCTGAGTCCGGCCGTGCTGGATCTTGTAAAGCGGCGGCTGAGCGATGTACAGATGGCCTTCGTGGATGAGATCGTTCATATAGCGGAAGAAGAACGTCAGAAGCAGCGTCCGAATGTGCGAACCGTCTACATCGGCGTCGGTCATGATAATGACGCGGTTGTAGCGCAACCTGCTTAGGTCGAACTGCTCTCCGTAGCCGGTCCCGAGCGCGGTGATGATCGCCCGGATCTCCTCGTGGCCCAGCATCTTGTCCTGGCGGGCCTTCTCCACGTTGAGGATCTTGCCCCGCAGCGGCAATATCGCCTGGAAACGGCGATCGCGGCCTTGCTTGGCCGAGCCGCCTGCGGAATCGCCCTCGACGATGTACACCTCACGTAAGTCCGGGTTGCGCTCGGAGCAATCGGCGAGCTTGCCGGGCAGCATCGTGTCGTCGAGCGCGCCACGCTTGGCCATGACCAGGTCACGGGCGCGGCGGGCTGCCTCGCGGGCCCGGGCAGCCGTAATACACTTCTCAATGATCCGCTTCCCGTCCTGAGGATGCTCGTCCAGATAGCGGCCTAGCTCCTCGGCAACCGCTGATTCGACTTGACCTTTAACCTCAGCATTGCCCAGGCGCGTCTTCGTCTGGCCCTCGAACTGCGGCTCGCCGATCTTCACGCTGATAACGGCGACGATCCCCTCGCGAACGTCATCGCCGGTTAAATTAGGATCGTCATCCTTAAGGATCTTCTGACGACGGGCGTAGTCGTTCAGAACGCGCGTCAACGCCGTGCGAAAGCCGGTGAGATGGGTCCCACCATCCACGGTATTGATGCAGTTCGTGAAGCTAAAGGTAGCGTCGGCGATACCGTCGTTGTACTGAAGCGAGACTTCTATGAGCGTCCCGCCGACCTCCTTCTCGATATAGATCGGCTCCGGGTGCAGAACCTTACGGTCTCTACCGAGATGCTTGACGAAGGTCTTAATGCCGCCTTCGAAATAGAAGTTGACCTCCCTGTCTTCCCCTTCTTGCCGAAAATGGACCCAGACGCCCTTCGTGAGATAAGCCATCTCACGAAAACGCTGGGCGAGCATGGCGAAGTCGTAGTCCAGGGCGTTGAAGATTTTAAGGTCAGGCAGAAAGCTGGTGGTCGTACCCTTGCGGCCGTTGTCGCTTTTACGCACGACCTCCGCTTCCGTGAGGGGGATGCCGCGGTTGTACTCCTGCCGCCATACCTGGCCGTCGCGGTCTACTTCGACCCACATCTCCTCGGAGACAGCATTGACCACAGCAGCGCCCACGCCATGGAGACCGCCGGACACTTTATACGCCTGGTTGTTGAACTTGCCGCCGGCGTGAAGCATCGTCATGACGGTCTCAAGCGCCGACCGGCCGGTGCGATCGTGTTTATCGACCGGAATGCCGCGCCCATTGTCGCGAACGGTGACCCAGCCATCTTTAGCGATGATTATCTCAATGCGATCGCAGTGACCTGCCATCGCTTCGTCGATGCTGTTATCGACTATTTCATATATAAGATGATGCAAACCGCGCTGATCGGTGCTACCGATGTACATGCTAGGGCGGCGGCGTACACCTTCCAGCCCTTCCAGGACCTGAATATCGCTTGCCGTATAAGTGTTGGTCTGTTCTATCATGGCTTTATTTTATCATGCTATTTAGTATCGATAAACTCTTTACATGCACTGCTTTAGTTCAGGAATTCGTCTATCGACCTCCGGGTTGTCATTCTGAGCAAAGCGAAGAATCTACTTGCGAACTAGACCCTTCGCGGAGTTTATGCCGAGCTCAGCGAAGTGCTCAGGGTGACATGGTTCTAAGCCCTATCGCCCTTCCCTAGCCGAAACGCTGACATGCAACGGTTATAATAGCCATATCATCTTATGTAACGCTCGATACGACTGAAAAGTTAAGGCAGGAACGACATGTTCGACCGAATGCTCCACAGGCGTCACGCGCAGGCCGAAACCGCCTGGCAGCAAGCAGTTTCGGCATCGCCCATCGGGTACGTCCGCAACTCGGTACGTAAGCCACGAATGGACGGCTGGGAGCGAGTGACCAGCGAGATCATCTTACGAAACGGCCTCGAAGACGCCCTGGACGGCATCGAGGGCTACTCGCACGTGATCGTCGTCACCTGGATGCACGAAGTGCCGTATGAAGCGCGTACGCTGACCCAGATCCATCCGCGCGGCGACCAAGACCGCCCACTACAAGGCATTTTCGCCACCCGTACCCAGAACCGACCCAACCCCATCGGCGTGGCGGTGGTGCCGCTGCTGGAGAGCGCGGGCGCTAAGTTGCGCGTGCGCGGCCTCGACGCCATCGACGGCACGCCTGTGCTGGACGTCAAGCCCTACGTGCCTACGTATGACGCCGTACCGTGGGCGCGCGTGCCAGAGTGGACGAACGCTCAGGGCGTGGAGTACTGGCTGGGCAGGATGGAAGAGGGAAGAGGGTAGGAGGAAGAAAGGAAGTTGTCATTCTGAAGAGCGAAGCGACGAAGAATCCTAACTATAAGCGATGGGTTCACGGATTCTATCCTGAGCGAAGTCAAAGGGCTTCTCAGAAAAATGATACAAGATCCGCTCACCCCGAGCCCGTCGAGGGGCGCTGACTTCAATCGCGCTATCGCAATCCGCTCATGAATTCGACAGGTACAAACTGAGGGAGCAGAAGAAGACCATGAGCCGTCACCATCCCTTCCCGCTCACCCTGAGCTTGTCGAAGGGCCAAGTAAACTGACCATGAACGCCAAAGTCGCCATGGCTAATACAGAATTGATATCAGACGTTTACCACCGTCTCCTCGAAGCCTACGGCCCGCAGGACTGGTGGCCCGGCGACTCCGCGTTCGAAGTTATCGTCGGAGCGATCCTGACGCAAAGCACGGCTTGGGCGAACGTTGAGAAAGCCCTAGCCAACCTCAAAGCTGCTAACGCGCTTTCACTACAAGCGATACAGGCGCTATCCGAGGAAAAGCTCCAAACGCTTATTAAACCCAGCGGCTTCTACACCGGCAAGGCCCACAAGCTCAAGGCATTCGCCGATATGCTGTTCGACCGCTACGACGGCGATCTCGACCGCCTTTTCGCCGAGCCTCTGCCCGAGCTGAGGCGCATCCTGCTCGCCACCCACGGCATCGGCCCGGAGACCGCCGACTCCATCATCCTCTACGCCGCCAGCAAGCCGTCGTTCGTTATCGACGCTTATACGCGACGCATCTTCGGTCGCCTGGGCTTACGCCCAGAGAGCGACGCCTACGCCGACTGGCAGCGCCTCTTCTCAACTGCCCTGCCCACCGATGCCGCGCTCTTCAATGAGTACCACGCGCTGATCGTGCGCCACGGCAAGACCTCCTGCCGCGCCATGCCACGATGTGAGGGGTGCCGCCTACGGAAGATGTGCTTAAAGGCTAAAGCCTTCAATTTCCTCCTGAGCCGTAGGTTGGGTCTGCCTGCGTTTGCGCTTCACAATAAACTGAGCTCGTAGCAGACCAATAATGCACGGCGCCGTTCTTCCAAATTTTAGCCCAGCAGCCGGCAGAGTACTTCCACTCAACCCAATAGTTGTCGGTAAAGTTTTGACATCTGTTGCTTCCACAATTATAGGTGTCGCTCCAAGGAGCGCCGAGAAAATAGGACCAAATGTTACCGGTGCCTGTCTCTATATCTGTAAAAACGGCGTAGATGCCTCCATAGACATTGTAAACCGGCTGGCCGGATTGAATTGTATTTTGTACCAACGCCCCACGGAAATAGCCGGTCGTCCACCGAAAAGTTTGGACATTAAAGTAACCGCTGAACGTGGTTGGACAGGACCGTGCCCTGCGCTCATCATCAGAGTCATGGTAGCAAGGTATCCAGGCGGGATCCATGCGCGATGTCGACCCGAGAACTGCCGCGGCGCCTACCGCGTAATATTCGTTACGAAAAGCCGCCCACTCACTACCCTCCGCCCAAAATTCGTTGTAACCGGCGCCAATATTATTGGAGTATGAACTATGGCTATTGGGCTGCCACATAATCGCCGTATTGTGGGAAATTTCGTATGGCCATGTGATCGTGTCGTCTTGAGTACAAAAGGAAATGTTATTGCAAACATCGAAATGCAGATGTGTACCCGTTATGCAATCTGGGTAACTTCCTGTTGTATCGGCGTAGGCTATTCTCTGACCTGCGTAACGCTACCCGTTACTCGGCCCAAGTTCTCCAAGTGAATGTACCGGGACTTATACCCCGGTCCCACTGCGTGATGAATCTGCACCCAATTGCCAGCACAGTTCTGGAAACCAGTAGTGGAAGTACCATCACCGATGGCCAAGACCCAGGCTGACGAACCAAAATTCCAGTCGATGGAGCCATCGGCATTCCAATGTGTGCCTTCAAGAGGCCCTGTGTGGCGCTGTGCGCCCAACCACCGTTATCCCAGTCACCCTAGGGCAAACGCCAGCGTTGACCTTCATTGCCTAAAGTGGAATGACTTGCAGAAGAGTCGGATACGTTGGCTACAAGGACATACGCGCCGGCCGCAGTGAGCGCGGACAGGATCAAAGCTCCGAAGATAATCGACTTCATAAGGAGCCCTCCCTATGGGATAACTACCGTATCTATAATCTGGTTGAGCGAATGCTTCGCCATTGCAATTTCAGGCACATTTATGTGAACCTCCGCGGAAATCTCCCAGTCTATATCGCCCTGCGAGATGATGTATCCGAACACTTCTTGCGCCAGTAAATCGCTGGCGACCGGAGACCCATCAGCGTTAGCTAGGGCCCAAAACGCAGCTTGACGATCTTTCAGTTGAACAGTCGGAAGCTGGTCTTTGGATACCTCTGGTGCGAAAGTTACGTCGGCGCGCCCGATGCGGTGGATGGTTACGCTCCCCTCAGGAATGATAATCACTACCCCTTCATCGGATCCTTCCGGCCCACCGTACCAAGCATTGTCCTTGGCCCCATTCATATAGGTCGCGTGCGCAGGGAAGCACACGCTCATTCCCGTGGTGTCGCTAACCAAGGCGTTCCAGGTGGCCGGGCAATCAGTCCGGCCCATTTGGGTCGCCAGGCCAACCCTGTGTACGGGAACGTCTGTTAAGACCGCTTCTGGATTAAGTCTGTACGGCTTGGGTGGTCGCGTAGGAAAAACACCCTCGACTGGCGGTGCAGTAGAGAAAGGTCCTGGCGCCAGAGGCGGCGACTGCTTAACACCAGGATCCTGTTCTAAAAGATCTCCGGGGCACTCAGTCTTCCCGCCCGGTAGTACAAAACAGTCGTCCGGCTCCTGAGCGCCACCGCGCGTGACCGCTAGGATTCCGCCAGTCAGACCTCCTGCCGCAACAAACAGCACAAGGATCAGGATACCCATCCTCGTCTTTAAGACTTTCATAACCTTCCTCCAGTGCCACCGAGTTTACTCGAACAAAACCTAGTGTCTATGGTGATTTCTGAGCATTTCTGTTATATATTCAAGCCATCCGCTATTAATAACGCAAAAGGGCCAGTTGCTGTTGCAACCGGCCCAAAGTGAAACGTCCGTGAACTAACTTACCGCCGCCTCCGCCTTGCGCGGCGCATACGTCTCCACCGCCTCCAGCAGCGCTTCCGCAAGCTGGCGCGCAGACTCGTAGCTCATCTCCATACAGACCTGCGGCTTGCCATCGCCCTGGCCCATGAGGTCTACCACGATCCCTTCCTCAAGCTGCGCGACGACGAAGTGATCGTGGTAGACCTGCGCATGGCCGAGCGTAAACCAGCCCTGCACACCGCGGCTGCTCCCCATCATCTCGACGATCTTTGCATTGCCAACGTCACACACGGGCAGCCTCCTCTACTTTCAAGTGCTTACCGAAGAAATCGAACACCTTCTGCCAGCCGTCCACGGAGGCCTCCACCCTATAATTGGGGCGCCACGGGTGGAAGAAGGCGTGGCCGGCGCCATCGTAGTTGTGAAATTCGTACGTTTTGCCGTGCTTCTTCAGCTCCTCTTCCATTGCCGCAACGTGCTCCGGCGAGGGATTGCCATCCTCTTCGCCGAAGAGGCCCAGAAGCGGACAGCTTAAGTCCTTCACCATCTGAATGACCGGCACGGGCGCATTCGGGCTGGTTTCGTCTGTGACTATGCGTCCGCCGTAGCAGTCCACCACGGCGTCGAGGCTGCTGGTGTTGCAGGCGAACAGCATCGCGTTGCGGCCGCCGGCGCAGTAGCCGATGCAGCCGGTCTTGCCGGAGCACGTCGGCAGCGACCTCAAGTACGTCGCCGCGCCGGCCAGGTCTCCTATGACGCGCGCGTCGGGAACGCCGCCCCCAGCCTGTAGAGCGGCACGAACTTCGCTGGGGTCCGTCATCTTGCTATAGCCTTCGCGCCAGTAGAGGTCCGGGGCGAGCGCGATATATCCCTGCGTAGCGAACCTGCGGGCGAACTCCTTGATGTCAGGCCATAGGCCAAAGATCTCGTGAATAACGATGACCCCAGGAAACGGCCCAGCGCCGAGCGGCCGCGCTAAATACCCACCGATCAGATCGCCGTTGTCGCCGGGAAATTGTATGTTTTCGGCAATTAGACCCTCGTAGTTCTGAACGGTCATGCTTTCTCCTTTCTAACTGACTCGGAAGGGTCTTTGGTGGCCCAAAGTTTAGCAATCGCTATAAAAAAAGACAAGTCTTTTGCCATTTACCACTAGCATAGCTTCATTTCTTCGTGATAATATCTTAGTCAGGAAAGGAGGTGATGCTGATGGATCATAAACGTAGCGCCGGTCTCAGGCCTATCCATCTGCACCGCCCCTCTTCGGAGGTGAGCGGGGGCTAGGCCAGAGGCCTAGCGCTATCCGGCCGCCTCCAAAAGGAGGCGGCCTTTTTAATCTGTCTCCAGTTCGCTTCACGAGCTTGCCAATGAAACTGGCAATCGCTGCTATCGAGCGCCTTCGTAACACCCGCCTCATCGGCGCCAATCTCGTATACGTACCCGAAGTCGACTCCACCCAAAGCCTCGCTCGTCATGAAGCCGAACTCGGCGCGTCCGAAGGCACTATCGTTATCGCCGAGGCGCAGACGGCTGGCCGCGGTCGCTTCGGCAGACGCTGGGTATCGCCGGCCGGCGTCAACCTCTACTTCACCGTCGTGCTGCGTCCGGACGCCGATAGGCTGCGTCGCCTGAGCATCATCACCCCTCTGGCTGTTGTGCGAGCCGTTCGGATAGTGACGGGACTTGAAGCGAAGATTAAATGGCCCAACGATGTGCTCATTGGCGATAAAAAGCTGGCCGGCATACTCATCGAAACGGTCATGGCCGGCGATACTGTCGATTTCGCTCTGTTGGGCATCGGCGTGAACGTCAACTTAGACGTAGCGACCTATCCGGAGATCGCTAGCATCGCCACCAGCCTCCGGACTGAGCTTGGGCACGAGATATCGAGAGAGCTTTTGCTCCTAGCTCTCTTCAAGGAGTTGGAGCAACTTTATCTTGAGACGTCGGCTAAGTCAGCCCTCGACGAATGGCGGTCGCTCCTCGTAACTCTGGGGCACGAGGTCAAAGCGACCACCGGCAACCGCGTAGAAGAAGGCGTGGCCGAGGACGTGGACGCCAGCGGCGACCTCATCTTGCGCCGCACCAATGGCAGCCGCGTAATCATTGCGGCCGGTGATGTGACGCTGCGTCAATGAGCCGTCCGCTACGATTCGCTGCTATGCTAAACTGAAGCAAACATTCTGGATACAGCAATGCCACCAACTTCCAGCGGCCAGCCAGGCGCGGTCGCCCTCTTGGGCTCCGGTGAGTACCTCGACGTCATGAACGAGACCGACCGCTTCCTGGTCGAGATCGTCGGCGGCACTGGAAAAGCGCACGTCGCCTTAATCCCGACGGCCAGCGGGCTCGAACCGGGAAGCCCCGACTACTGGAACGACCTAGGGCTAGACCACTTCCGTCCGCTAGCGAAACAAGTTTCTGCTCTACCCTTACTAGCACGCGAACATACCGAAGACGAAGGGATACTAGCCACACTCCGCGAGGCGAACGTCTTTTACTTCTCCGGCGGCAGCCCGCAATACCTCATGGAAACTTTTACGGGAAGCGCAGCTTGGGACACCATAGTGGCGCGGCTGCGGGAAGGCGCTGCCATAGCCGGCTGCAGCGCCGGGGCGATTATGCTCGGGACCTACCGGACGAACTTTCGGTCCGTGATGGCTGGCGAACCGGCGACCTGGGGGCAGGCGATGGGCGTCGTCCCACACGTCGCCGTGCTACCGCACTTCGACCGCGCCTGGCGACGCATCGGCGAAGACGTGATGAAGGAGCATGTGAAGACGCTTCTCAGCACAGCCCCCAGCGATGCGGTAATCGCCGGCGTAGAGGAGGACACAGCTTTAGTCGGCTGGCCGGGCGATGCTGGCTGGCAGTGGCAGGTCCAGGGGCGGCAAAACGTCTGGCTGCTGTGGCACGGCGATGATGCGCCAACAGTGTTCGAAAGCGGCGCAATGATTCCTTCGGGCATCCTGCCTGAGACCGCTATATATTCGGAGTCGAATCCAAAATAGAAGCCCTGCGAAATCGCAGGGCTTCTATTTTGCTTCTTTATTATTTATCGCATCGGACGGATAGCGCAGACGACTTTGCCCTGGATCTCGACGTTGTCCGGGGCGGTATAGATGGGGGGCATGGTGCTATTCGCCGGCTGAAGGCGGATCTTATCCCCTTCGTGATGGAAGTGCTTGAGCGTCACCTCCTCCTCCTCCTTGAGCCATACGGCCACCATATCGCCCTCATCGGCGGTTTTCGCCGGCTCCATGACGACGATGTCTCCATCGTTGATCAGCGCATCGATCATCGATACGCCCTTCACCCGTAGGGCGAAAAGGCCTTCCCTGCCGCCGGTCATCTCTTCGGTGATCTCGATCGCATCGCTGTAGTCCGGATTCGGGAACTCATCGGTGTCGGGGACAGGTATCGGCTGGCCGGCGGCGATCTGCCCTACGATGGGCACAGCCATCGTTCGGGGGCGTTTGCCACCGGCAGCAGTAAGTTCAATCGCCCGTGATACTTCCCGGTCACGGCGCAGGTAGCCGAGGCGCTCAAGGGCGCGCAAGTTGTAATCGACAACGGATGTCGAGCTTACGTTGCATCCCAACTGAATATCGCGAATACTTGGCGGATAATCGTGCTCGCTGATAAAGTCCCGAATATAATCTAATATTTTCTTTTGACGTGTAGTAGGTTCTTTCATAGTCACCTCAGTAGTTAATGGAACGCTTGTTCGAATTAAGTCTAGCAACGCTCCTTAACTATGTCAACTTTCTATGTGTCACTCCCATGCGCGATAGGCTTGCATTGCGGGGTTACGGGGCCGTTTGTAAAATAGTGGCACGCAAGGTTAATGGAGGCACAGGCCTAAGACAGGAGGAGCGATAGTGCAGGAAACAGGCCCCAAGCGGGCGCTGATCGTAACCGCCCACCCCGACGACTCCGAATTCAGCTGCGCCGGAACGGTGGCGCAGTGGAGTCGCGAGGGCTGGGAGTTCCATTATCTGATCTGCACGGACGGCAGCAAAGGTACGGAAGACATGAGCATCCCGAGAGAGGAACTTGTCGCCACGAGAAGACGAGAGCAACGAGAAGCGGCCTCTGTGCTGGGCGGCAAGGAAGTGTTCTTCTTGAACTATGAGGACGGCACCCTAACCTATACGCCGGACCTGCTGAAAAACATAGTGACGCATATCCGGCGTATCCAGCCGGACGCTGTCTTCACGCACTGGCCCGATCAAATCTTGCGCGGCCCGCGCGGCGATAACGGTGGTTTCGTCAACCACCCAGATCACCGCTGCGCCGGCACGGTGACAATCGACGCGGTATATCCGGTCGCCCGTAACCGTCCGAGCTTCCCCGAACTGCTCGATGAGGGGCTAGACCAGTTTAAGGTGAAGGAGTTGTACCTGTTCGGCGCCAGCGACCCCAATTTCGAGGTCGATATTACCGAAGTTGAAGAGCTAAAATTTCAGGCCCTCGCTTCACATCGAAGCCAGTTTCCCGAAGGGCCAGAGCGATTGCGGGGCTTCACTGAGCGGTCTCGAGACGAGAACGGACACCTGTTCGAGAAGTTCTTGCGGATAGAGTTCCGGTTTTAATACCATACCGATGCGCTACTGTCCTCAATGCACCACCGCCCTAGACTTACAACAGATCGCGGGGCGGCAGCGGCCTCACTGTAGCAAGTGTGGCTATACCTATTTCGAAGACCCCAAGGTAGCGGTGGGAGTGGTAGCAACGAAAGAGGGACGCATCCTTCTCATTCAACGCAATCACGAGCCGAAGATGGGCGAGTGGTCTTTCCCATCGGGCTTCGTGGACGCCGGCGAAAGGGTCGAAGAGGCCGCTATCCGCGAGGTGCGAGAAGAAGCAGGAGTCGAGGTAACCCTACAGGGCCTTCTCGGCGTGTACTCGCGATCGGGGGAGAGGGTGATCTTCATCGCCTACGCCGGCGAAGTCGTCGGCGGGGAAGCTATGCCAGGCGACGAAGCTATCGCCGTCGAATACTTCGAGCCGCATAATATGCCAGCGCCGGCTTTCCCCCACGACGGACAGATCGTCCTCGACTGGCTCGCGTTCATAGATCGACTTCGGTCATAAAAAGGAGCAAAACGCATGCAGGTGATACGTTTCAACTATGGGCAGAGAGGTCCCGTATACGGCATTGTAGAGAACGACCACGTGCGACCGGTAGTTGGGGACATCTTCGGTAATTTTCTCCGCCTGGGCTCGGCCGTACCGCTGGAAAGCGTTAAGCTCCTGGCGTCGGTCTCGCCCAGTAAGATCCTGGCGATGGCGCTGAACTATCCCAGTCATGTAGGCGAAAGACCCGCTCCGACACAGCCGGAAATATTCTACA
>WHTN01000043.1:0-334 GCA_009377715.1 Dehalococcoidia bacterium
TGCATCTGCGCCGGCGACTATCGCCTTGCAGAGGTCGCCGCCCTTGCCGATGCCGCCGTCGGTGATGATCGGGACGTAGCGACCGCTTTCGCGGTAGTAGGCGTCGCGGGCAGCGGCGCATTCGATCGTGGCCGTAATTTGCGGCACGCCTACACCAAGGACGTCCCGGCTGGTGCAAATAGCGCCTGGACCAACCCCAACCAGGATACCGTAGACGCCGGCCTCCATCAGCTCTTTAGTGGCGCTGTACGTAACGGTGTTCCCGACTACAACCGGGATGGGTAGCTGCTGACATAGATCGTGAAATATCAGTCCTCGTACGCTGCGGGAGACG
>WHTN01000043.1:344-19655 GCA_009377715.1 Dehalococcoidia bacterium
CTGTCGTTACTGTGGACTGTACTACGAAAACGTCGGCCCCGGCGTCAACGGCCAGGGGGGCGAGACGCTTCGTGTTCGCAGGCGTTGCTGAGACTGCGCATACCGCGCCAGCGGCTTTCATCTGCCGCACCCGCTCGCTGACGAGATGCTCCTTTATTGGAGCGGAATAGACCTTTTGGATTACGGCGGTTGCTTGTTCATTGGAGGCAGAGGCTATCTCGTCGATGGCTTCGGTGGGGTCGTCGTACCGGGTTTGGATGCCCTCAAGGTTCATCACAGCCAGGCCGCCGTGGCGCGAGAAGTCGACGGCAAAGCGCACGTCTACCACTGCATCAAGGGCGGACGCGAGTATCGGAAGCTGAAAGGTCTGGTGGCCGATGGCGAAACTGATATCGGTCAGTTCCGGGTTGACCGTGAAGTCACCCGGCACTATGGCTACATCATCGAACCCATAAGCGCTTTGCAACTCTTTGCGGCCGTACATTTCAATCACCTCATCCCAAACAGATTATAATTTCCCTATGGCTGTCAAGGGTGGATAGATCGACTATAGCAAAGCGACGAGCAAGCAGTCAACCCATAAGGAGTAAATATGCAAGGATATAAGCCCTTTCTCTGTCCTAACTGAAACCAAAAATCCATGCCTACGTTGTATTTAATAGCCACACCTATCGGCAATCTTGAGGACCTAAGCTTTCGTGCGTTGCGCCTATTTCGCGAGGTCAGCCTGATCGCAGCCGAAGATACGCGAACGACCCGCAAAATGCTCAACCACTACGGCATTCAGAATCGCCTCGTCAGTTATAACGATCACAACAAAGCCCAGCGTATCCCTTATATTCTAGACGCACTAAAGGCCTCCGACGTTGCACTAGTCTCAGAAGCTGGGATGCCGGGCATAAGCGATCCAGGGTACGACCTCGTCGTTGCGGCGAGCGATGCGGGCATTCTCGTCACGCCTATACCGGGACCTTCGGCTGTCCTCGCAGCGCTCGCTGCCTCGGGGCTCCCCACGCGCCGCTTCCTATACCTCGGCTTCCTGCCGAAGCGCCGGGGCGAACGCCGGCGCTTTCTCGCGGAATATGGTGGCGAACAGGCCACAATCGTGGCTTTCGAGTCGCCGCGCCGCCTGGCCGAAACGCTGGCCGCTCTACTAGAGGTTTGGGGCGATAGAAGGATAGCGGTCTGCCGTGAGCTAACCAAGCTCTACGAAGAGATTTTTCGCGGGCGCATCTCCGAAGCGATCGAGCACTTCGATAACCCCAGGGGCGAGTTCACGCTGGTTGTCGAAGGGAGACCGGAAGACGCAGGAAGCGGGAGGATGCCGGAGGCTGAGTTCGAGAAGGAGCTAGAGCGCCTCCGGGGAAGCGGGGCTAGGACTAAAGAGGCTGTAGCACATCTCGTGGGTGTCTCCGGCCTGCCGCGGCGTGAGGTCTATCGTATGTGGTTGGATGCGCGAGAGGAGCATACCTCGTAGTGACAGAGTTGGGCGGCTCGTGAGCCGCCCCTACAATGTGTGCGTGATGTACGTGCCGGCCGCCCACGTCTGTGTTGGGCGGCACAAGTATGATAAAATGGCGCCGCGTGACCCGGTATGTCCGAGAAGATCCTCGTCTGTGTCGCCTGGCCCTATGCAAATGGCCCCCTTCACTTAGGTCAAATCGCTGGGGCGTACCTGCCCGCCGATATTTTTGCTCGCTATCAGCGCCTAATCGGCAACGAAGTCCTAATGGTCTCCGGTAGCGACCAGCACGGCACCCCGATTACAGTGCGGGCCGAACAAGAAGGCCGCAAGCCACAAGACGTAGTGGACCAGTTCCACAACAACTTTTTAGAATCCTGGCCGCAGATCGGTATCAGCTTCGATATCTTCACGAACACAGGTACGGAGAACCACACGCGTACGGCCCACGAGATATTTCTCAAGCTTCTGCAAGAGGACTCCATATATAAGGGCAGCATGACGCTTCTTTACTGCCCCACCGACCGCCGGTTCTTGCCCGACCGCTACGTCGAGGGGAAGTGCCCGTATTGCGGCTTCGATGGCGCGCGCGGCGACCAATGCGATAACTGCGGCCGGCCGCTCAATGCAATCGAACTGCTAGAGCCGCGTTGTCGTATAGACGGCACGACGCCCGAACTGCGCGAGTCCGAGCACTATTTCTTGCGTCTGAGCGCCCTTAATGATCGTTTGCGGGACTGGGCAAGCGAACAGGAGCACTGGCGGAAGAACGTGTACAACTTCACACTAGGTCTCCTCAACGAAGGCCTACACGACCGCGCGATCACCCGCGACATCGACTGGGGCGTCAGCGTGCCGGTGTCCGGCTTCGAGGACAAGCGCATCTATGTCTGGTTCGAGGCGGTGATCGGTTATCTGTCCGCCACGAAAGAATGGGGGCAACGCAACGGTAAACCCAAGCTTTGGCGCGAGTTCTGGGAGAAGCCGGACGCCAAAAGCTACTACTTCATCGGCAAGGATAACATCGCCTTTCATACCGTCATCTGGCCGGCCATGTTGATGGCCTACGGTGGACTGGACCTACCCACCGACGTTCCTGCCAACCAGTACCTTACGATGTCGGGCGCCAAGGCCTCGACGAGCCGAAACTGGGCGGTGTGGCTCAACGATTACCTATCGCGCTACGATCCTGATCCGCTGCGCTACTACCTTTCGGCGAACATGCCGGAAACGTCGGATGCCGATTTCACCTGGGCGGAGTTCGTGCGGCGTAACAACGACGAACTTCTCGCTACTTGGGGCAACCTGCTGCACCGCGTCTTGACCTTCACCAACCGTCATTTCGATGGTCGCGTGCCCGCGCCGACGAAGCCGATGCCCGCAGACGACCAGATCCTGGCGCAGGCCGAAGAGACGCTTCAGGTTGTCGGCGAGCATATTGCTTTGTGTCACTTCCGCGCCGGCATCGACGCCGCTATGGCGCTCGCGCGAGAAGCAAACCGCTATCTAGAAGAGAACGCGCCCTGGCGCAGCATCAACGAAGATAAAGAACGGACAGGGACAGTTCTGCATACCGCGCTTTCTGTGATCAACGTCCTTAAAGTTGCCTTTTACCCGTATTTGCCCTTCACCTCGCAACAGGCGCATGCGTACCTGGGCTATGGAGTGCCGTTGCAGGAAAGTGGCTGGAGCGCCGTCAAGCCCGAGTCGGGGCAATCCCTGCGCGAACCTCAACCGCTATTCAAGAAGCTGGAGGCTGAGGTCGTCGAAGAGGAGGAGCGCCGTCTTGGCGTCTAGATCGCTCATCGATTCGCACTGCCACGTGCAATCGCGCGAGTTCGATAGCGACCGCGAGGCTGTGCTGCAAAGGGCACGCGAGGCCGGCCTTGAGGCGATGGTCGTTGTGGGTTGGGACGTGGCGAGCAGCGCTTTGGCTGTGGGGATGGCGCAGGAACAGAGCGACCTTCACGCAGTGGTGGGCTGCCACCCGCACGATGCTAAGAGCTTCGACGACGCAGCGCTCGGAGAGATCAAGCGGCTGGCCCTCGAAAGCAAAGTCGTCGCCATCGGCGAAATTGGCCTCGACTTCTATCGCGACTTATCGCCGCGCGAGACGCAGGCAAGCGTCTTCCGGTCGCTTCTCGACCTCGCGGCTAATCTGGAGATGCCGGTGGTCATCCACTCACGCGACGCCGACAAAGATACGTTCGATATATTGGAACAGTGGGCGAAAAGCGTATCTTCAGGATGGGCATCGGATCGCTCTGTAGGGGTAATGCACTGCTATGCGGGTGACCTTGAGCTAGCGAAGCGCTATATTGAAATAGGTTTTATGATCTCCGTACCCGGCATAGTAACCTATCACAATGCGGAGAAGATGGTTGAGGTTGCAAAGGGTATCCCGTTAAAGGCGATGCTCGTGGAGACGGACTGCCCGTACCTCACGCCGAAATCCCGCCGCGGCCGTCGCAACGAACCTGCGTACGTCGTTGAAACGGTGGCCAAGATAGCCGAACTGCGTGGCGAGCCGATAGATGAAATAGCGCGCGCTACTTCTGAGAATACGCGCCGCTTATTTGGCTTAGAAGAGTGGACAGCGACGAAGGAGTTTATAACATCGGCATGAGGGTCGATACGCTGTACGGGCCGGTCCAGCAGGACTTAAGCCTTGTCGAAGAGGCGCTGACCTCCATCAAGGACGTGGAGTTTCCCGTTCTGGGCGACATGCTGGCCCTGGCATTGCGACCGGGCGGCAAACGGCTCCGGCCCGCCCTAGCGCTGCTCTCCGGTGGCTTCTGCGAATACCGCCTCGAACTGTTGGTGCCGCTGGCGGCTTCGATCGAGCTCCTGCACACGGCAACGTTAGTCCACGACGACGTTATCGACAATGCAGAGCTGCGGCGCGGGCAGCCGACCGCGAACAGTTCTTTCCGTAACAGCACGACCGTAATGCTGGGCGACTATATGTTCGCGCATGCTGCTAATCTGGTCGCGCAAACGGGGAATATACGTGTCATTCGGCTCTTCGCCGACACGTTGCGCCGTATGGCCCTCGGCGAGATCGTCCAAGATATGGCAGCGTATGATGCCGACCAGACCGTCGATAGCTACCTCCAGCGTATCGGCGGTAAGACGGCGTCGCTCTTTTCGACTGCCTGCGAGGGCGGGGCGATCGTCTCCGGCGCAACCGAGGACTGGGTGAGCGCGCTGCGCGATTACGGTTATAACTTGGGAATAAGCTTTCAGATCGTCGACGACATCCTTGACTTCGTGGGCGACGAGGCCGAGATGGGAAAGCCTGTCGGCAGCGATCTGCTGCAAGGGACGCTTACCCTGCCGTCGCTGCTCTTGCTCGACCGCTCGCCGGACGACAATCCTGTAAGACAGCTTTTCGCTCATTCCACCCGGCGCGAGTACCTGGACGAGGCGCTTGCAATGATAAGAGACTCCGACATACTGTCGAAAGCGGCTGAGATCGCCAATGACTATGGAGCAAAAGCAAGACGCGCTCTCGAAGTTCTGCCCGACAGCCCTTCGAAGCGCGCCCTAGAAGATATAACCGAGTACGTCCTGGAACGGCGTACCTAAATTATCTTCTTGTTATCGTCCTTGTGTAGCCCCTGCTGATAGTCCTTCCAGAGCACCTCAGAGTCTTTGATGTCGCTCTTGCCTTGTGGCGTGATGGACTGATAGTCCTTCTTTAGCTCCTTCTCTTTGGCCTCCTGTGCCTGCCTCTCCTCTTCAATCGTAAGCTCACCGGCTGTCTTAACTTTAGGTGGCGTCGGCTTGTAGAGGTCGGGGTGCTCGTTCGGCGGCACGCTGCCGGTGACGGGGCGCTTCACCTCTTTGCCGAGGTGCCAGTATGTGCCCCGGTCGGGGATGCGCCGGGCGTAACCGTCACGAAATGAGAAGGCCGTGAACGATGTCGGCATGATCCTCTGGGCGTCCCTGTTGCATACGACGCAAGGGACGGCCGCCGAGGCCTCACGCATAGGCCTTATCGTCTCGAAGACGCCATCACAGTCTTGGCAGTAGTATTCATATACGGGCATTCGCTCTTCCTCCCTGAGTTAGTTTGAGCAGTATTATTTTATACTTACCAATTCCTAGACGCTAGAGAAGCGTCGTGCTATTCGTCAAGTCCTGCGGATTGAAACCCGCAGCTTACAGAACGTAGGGACAAGGCTTTAGCCCTGTCCGATATAAAGTTCACCTTTTAAAATAACACCTGGAAACTGGAAACTCGCGGCTATATCGAAGTTGCTGGTTTTAACCGGCGGATCAGGTTCCAGCCAGCGCTTCGCGTTTCAACACCTGAAGAAAAGAGGTCGACTTCATCTCGCGCTCGAGCACGGTATACAGGTATTCGCGCAGGTGGCCTTCGATCTCGTCGGCGAGGGGGCCATCGATGCGGACGCGTAGGACCTGCTCGACATAGCTATGCTGCATCAGCCGTAATATTTTAAGAGCGTTCAACGAAAGTGGCCGCACGATCAGGCCGTTGCCGACGCAATCGTGGCAGATTACGCCGCCGGCAACGGCGCTGAAGTAGTTGGCGACCGGCGTAAGGTCGGCCTGGCACCTGACGCATCTGTCTAGGCGTGGTCGGTAGCCCAGGACGGTTAACGCTTGTACTTCGAACCAGCGCACGACTACGTCGATCTGCGCTGTCTCTGCCAGGTAGCGGAGGGTCTGGAGCAGCAGTTCGTATAGCGCGCGGTTCGGTTGTTGCTCCGGCGTGCTTTTATCCACCAGTTCCGCGACGTAGACGGCGCGGCTCATCCGCTCCAGGTCTTCCCAGAAGGCGCGGAAGGCTTCGATTGTTTGCGATTGTGTAACGACGTCCAAGCTCTTGCCCTGGGCGAGCATAACATTGGTGTGGCTCAGCGCTTCGAGGTGCCCGGCGAGGCGGCTGGTTGGCTTACGCGCCCCTTTGGCGACCGCGTCCAGCTTGCCGAGTTCGGGCGAGTACAGCGTAAGGATGAGGTCGGCCTCGCCGAGCTTGCGATGGCGGAGGACGACGGCCTTCGTCTTATACACGCGCGGGCGTGGCATAACGTTATACCTCTTGCCGGCCTTCGAGGGCGCGAGTCAGGGTAACGTCATCCGCGTATTCGAGGTCGCCGCCCATCGGCAGGCCGCGCGCCAGCCGGGTGATCCGGAGGTCCAGCGGCTTGAGAAGGCGGCTGATATACATCGCGGTCGCCTCGCCCTCCAGGTTTGGGTTGGTGGCGAGGATTATTTCGGTCACTTCGCCGCTGCGCAGGCGCTCGAGAAGTTCCTGGATCTTCAGGTCGCCGGGGCCGGTACCGTCCATCGGCGATAGCACGCCGTGCAGCACGTGATAGCGGCCCTTAAACGAGCGCGTGCGTTCGAGCGCCAGGATGTCCAGCGGCTCTTCTACGACGCACAACGACGCGCTGTCGCGGCCGTGGTCGTCGCAGATCGAACAGGGGTCGGCGTCCGTCACGTTCTGGCAGATCGAGCAGAGGGTTATCTTCTCCTTGACCTCCAGGATCGCCTGAGCTAGGGCGCGGGCATCTTCAGCCGGGGCGCGCAGTAAGTGGTAAGTCAGCCGCTGGGCGCTCTTCGGGCCGATGCCCGGGAGCTTGTGCAGCTCCTCGATAAGCCGTGCTACGGGCGCTGCGGTGGTGTAGATAGAATTCGTCAAATGGTATCACTCCGAAAAACGGCAATCGGTTTTGCATAAAAAGCGCAAGGACTCAGTCCTGTTACTCTGAGCACTTCGCTTGCTCAGCATAAACTCCGCGAAGAGCCTTACGTGAATGTATTTAAACGTGAGATTCTTCGCTCCCTGCGGTCGCTCAAGAATGACTTTTTTGTGCATAGCCATGGCACTGAAAGGCTTTAAAGCCCTGGGATCTTCAAGCCACCTCCGCCGCCGAACATGCCGAGCTTTTCGGCTTGTAGCGCCTGCGCTTTTTCGAGCGCCTCGTTCATGGCGGCTAGTATAAGGTCTTGCAGCATCTCGACGTCGTCTGGGTCGATGGCGTCAGGATCGATCGCGATCGATTCGACCTTAGGCTTGCCGTTCACCACCACCGTAACGGCGCCACCACCTGCGGTAGCTTCAATGGTGGTGTTCTCGATCTCTTCTTGCGCTTTAACCAGTTGCTCCTGTAGCTGGCGCGCCTGGCGCATTAGGTCATTCCGATTCATCCCCCGTTGCATCACCTTCTCCTTTCAAGACTAAAGGCCGGGCGCCCATCTCCCTTGCAGCACGCAGTAGATGGCCGCCTCTAGGCTGCCCTTCCTGGCGTTCCCGTTGCGTAAGCACGCAACTCACGCCTACAGTACGTCCCAGCAAGCGCGAGGCGGCATCCTCTACTACTTTAATATTTAATGGCGCTTCGATCTTCTGCTTATGGAAAGGGTAGTAGAAGCCCAATACCAGGCGGTCTTCCAGCATTCCCTTGACCTCGCAGGAACCGTTCATTAAGGCGGCGACCTGCTTATCGGCGTCTTTGCAAACGAGGCGCAACTTCTCGAGGAAATCTTGCGGCAACTGCTGTCCTGGCACAGCCAGGCCGCCGTTGCTGGCAGCCGGAGAGTCGTGTGTGAGCGAAGTGCCATTAGACAGCGGCCGGATTGGGGTCGGGACGATGTGTGCAGGCTCGGGCGAGTGCGCATTCGCTACCTCAGCCTGAAACGCCGGAGACGCGCTGCCGCCGATCACGTATTCCGCCAGCGCCAGTTCGATCGCCAGGGAAGCTTGCGCGTCGTTGGCTACATCGGCAGCTGAAAAGAGGCGCAGGCAGCGCAATATGTCTTCAGACGACGCGTCTGCCTCGAGGCTCCGCATCTCCATCTTCTGTTCGGCCGTGACGTCGAGCGCGTCCTCGGCGTCCGCCTTTAGGAGCATAAGGTTCCGCAGGTAAGCGACCAGGTCGCGGCCGAACGCTCGCATATCCACGCCGTCATCGCGCACGGCAGAGATCAACCGCAGCCCTGCCGTCAGGTCTTTGCTTAGGACGGAGCGCGCTACATCGCTCACACGAGCGTCGGCCGTCAGGCCGAGAGCTTCCTGCACCTGCGTCATGCTGAGCTGCGCACCGTGCGATACAGCGAGCTGTTCGAGCAGGTTTATAGCGTCGCGCAAGCTGCCGCGTGAACTGCGAGCGATCTCGTAAAGCACGTCGCTATCCGCTTCGATCTCTTCGCGTTTGCAGATGTAGCTTAGCCTATCTGCTGCGGCGACAGCCGTGATGCGGCGGAAGTCGAACCGCTGACAGCGTGAGATAACCGTCGCCGGTACCTTGTGCGGCTCGGTGGTCGCGAGGACGAAGATCACGTGCGGTGGCGGCTCTTCGAGCGTCTTGAGCAGGGCGTTGTCCGCTTCCTGCGTTAACATGTGGACTTCGTCGATAAGGTAGACTTTATAGCGGCCGCCCATCGGCGCGAGGCCGACCCTGTCCCGCAGCCGTCGGATCTCGTCGATGCCTCGGTTGCTCGCGGCGTCCATCTCCACCAAGTCGATGGCGTTACCTTCCAGGTAAGCCTTGCAGGACGGGCAGACGTTACACGGCTCGCCGTCCAGCGCTTGTTCGCAGTTAACGGCCTTCGCCAACAGGCGGCCGAGGCTGGTCTTACCGGTGCCGCGGGGGCCGCAAAAGAGGTACGCGTGGGCCAGGCGGCTGTTAGAGACGGCGTTCGCGATAGTGCGGGTGATGGCGTCTTGACCGACAACATCGCCGAAACTTTGGGGTCGCCACCGCCTGTACATTACCTCGCTGCTCATAAAACATCCCTGCCTAGCCATTATAGGCTAGGCGTAGGCGTTGTTAAAAGCGATCTGTAGCAGGGGGTGGTGTTAAAGGCTTGCTTAGAAGCTGGCCACTATTGACAAGGATTTCAGTCGGCAATTTAAAGGATAATCCGCGTCGGCGCGCCGCTGGCAAGGCGGCGGAAGTTCTGGAAGAGGTAACGCCGGTCGCCTCCGGCGCCGGTTACCTCTTCCACCCGGCAGCGTCGACGGTCGCTGACGCGGTCGATTATCTGTTTCGTTAAGCGCTCGTAGGCGTCGCGTAGTTCATCCCCGGCCGGGAAGTGCTCGGGCGAGTCGAAGGCCACCTCAAGCTGTACGTCGGCGAGCGTAAGCAGCCAGCCCAGGGCAAGCTCAGTCCAGGCCAAATGGAACGAGTCGTCGGCGAAGAGGACGACCAACCGCGTCGGGTTCGACTCGTGGGCGACTTCGATCGCTGTCGCGCCGAAGTGGGCGAGCCTGAGTTCAGAGACGACGCGATAGACCGCCCCGAGGCGCTCGTGGCTGACCAGAGTATCGCCGGCGTGGTAGTGGCCGAGAGCGAATTCGAAGGCGGCGTGCTCGCGGTCCTGGCCAATGCCGCTCGACAGCCAGCGCAGATATGACGGCATCTCGCCCTTCGCTAGCTGCTGCTGCGCTGCGATGCAGTCGCAGGCCGCTCGCAGCAGCGGCAGCGTCGAGACGTACGATGCTCGCAACGTCAGTTCGCAGGCATCAGTAAGGTAGCGATAGGCGCGCGACCAGAGGCTGACCAAGCCCATGACCGCGTGCGTGCGGTACTTGCCGGGCACTATCGTAGAAAGCACGTTTAGCTGAAGGTTCATCGCCTGTTCAAAGAGCATGAGGTCGCTCCCGAGCAGGAACTGCGTCTGCCGGTGTGCATCAGCCGGCGGGCCGGCCGTTACCGGCGGCCGGGTCGGCAAGCTATAGCGCTCGGGCAGCTTAAGCGGCGCTATACGGATGGCGGGCTGTGGGACTTCAGGATCAGGGGTAACCATACCAGCTAGGCGTTCTCCCATTCATGCGTTGTTAAAGCTCCCTGCCTCAGTAGTTCTCGTTGTAGGGCTACCGATATGTCTCTGTGATGCTCGTTTGGAATGTGGACTTTTACCTCACCTTTCTCCATGAAGTCATGTTTTCCACGGCTAACTGGCCCTTCGAACCCCAAAGTTCGGAACTTCCGTATCAGTTCTCTTCTGGGTAGAGGTCTCAACTCACGAGCTTTTCTTCGCCAAAGTTATCCCTGCAAGCTGCGGCACGTCTTCGTTGTCCCAGAGCTTAAGGACTAACCATTCTTCCAAAACCTCTTGGAGTTCCCTCCGGCACAATTCAAGGGTATCTGCATTTCCCCACACACCCTGGAACCCAGGTATCTCTCCAAAGTAAGTCCCATCCTCAAGGATTTTATATTGGGCTTGTGACATAGCCTCTACTATATACTCCGTAAGCATTGTTTTCTTACCTCACTTATCGGCTAATGCCTTAAATGTCATCCGCCCAGCGTACACAGCGCTGTCGCCGAGCTCCGCCTCGATGCGCAGAAGGCGGTTGTATTTGGCCGTGCGCTCGCCGCGGGCGGGCGCACCGGCCTTGATCTGCCCGACGCCTGTAGCGACCGCCAGGTCAGCGATGGTGGTGTCCTCCGTCTCGCCGCTGCGGTGGGAGATGACCGACGCAAAGCCGCCACGTTTAGCGGTTTCGACGGCTTCGAGGGTTTCAGTGAGCGTACCGACCTGGTTCAGCTTCACGAGTACGGCGTTTGCTGCGCCCTCGCGAATGCCTTTTTCGATACGTTCGACGTTGGTGACGAAGAGATCGTCGCCGACAAGTTGCAGGTCGCGGCCGACTTCCGAGGTGAGCTTCCACCATCCCGTCCAGTCTTCTTCGGCCATGCCGTCCTCAAGGCTGACGATGGGATAGCGCGTTCGCCAGTCCTTCCAAAGCTCTACCAGTTCGTCCGCCAGTAGTGTGAGACCCTCCCGCTCGAGCACGTAGCTGCCCTCACTGTAAAGCTCGCTGGTCGCGGGGTCCAGGGCGATAGCGATCTGCTCGCCGGGACGGTAACCGGCCGCTTCGATGGCCTCGACGACAAGCTGAATCGCGCTTTCGTTGTCAGGCAGCGGAGGCGCGAAGCCACCCTCGTCGCCGACCTGCACCGGCAGGCCGCGCTTTTGAAGAAGGGAGCGTAAAGAGTGATAGACCTCCGATCCCATCTGAAGCGCCTCGGAGAAGCTTGCGGCGCCCAGCGGAGCGACCATGAACTCCTGGAAGTCCGGGCCGTCCGGTGCGTGGGCGCCCCCATTGAGGATGTTGAACATCGGCACCGGCAGCAGTCGGGCCATCGGTCCGCCCAGGTAGCGATATAGGGGCAGCCCGACCGATGTCGCGCTTGCGTGGGCGACCGCCAGCGATACGCCGAGGATGGCGTTAGCGCCGAGGCGAGACTTATTCGGCGTACCGTCGAGGGCGATCATTACCTCGTCTATCGCCGCCTGGTCGAGCGCGTCCATGCCTATGATCGCCATAGCGATTGTATCGTTGACGTTCTCGATCGCCTTTAAGACGCCCCGGCCGCCGTACTTCGTGGGGTCGCCATCGCGAAGCTCCAGCGCCTCATGGATGCCCGTGCTGGCGCCAGACGGCACCGCGGCCACACCGACGGAGCCGTCGATAAGACCGACTTCTACGGATACGGTCGGATTGCCGCGCGAGTCCAGGATTTGCCGGGCGACGACGGAAACGATCTCCATACGCTCTCTCCTGTTTAGAACTTCTGGTTTAACACAGCCATCATAACGGTATTGCCATAGGTGCCATCCGGCATTTTGCGATTTTCATAGAGCATACCCTCGCGGATGAAGCCGCACTTCCAGTAGCATTTGATGCCGCGCTTGTTCTCTTCGGATACGGTTAGATGGACTCGGTGCAGTCGCAGCTCCTCGAAGGCGTGACGTACAAGGGTGCGGATGGCATCTGTGCCGTAGCCTTTGTCCCATTGATGTTTGTCGCCGATCAAGATGCCAAGCTCAGCACAATTGTTGGTGGGTGATATGTTCCGGATGTCGATGCTGCCTAAGATGCGGCTGCTTTTGGTCTCTATCGTCCAGTTGGTCTTATCCGGGTCTTCGCTGGTCTCTGTGAACCAGCGTTCTTCATCCTCCACCGTTGGGGGCTGGAACCGTAAGTCCGAACCTAAGTGCTGCGCCACTTCGGGGTCGGAAAGCCAACATTGGAAGTATGGCAAGTCGTCGGACGTAGTCGGCCGCAACCGCACCTTATCGCCTTCGAGTATAACGTCCGCAATCATGACTGACGCTGCTGGGCGAATTCCGGCCGTAGCACCGACATTATTAAGCTGTTGCCATAGCGGTCATCAGCTAGTTGGCGGTCCTGTCTTAATATACCTTCAAGGACGAACCCACACTTCTCGTAGCAGCGAATGCCGCGACGATTCTCTTCCGCTACGCGGAGTTGAACGCGATGGATATGAAGGTTTTGGAAGGCGTGTCGTAAGAGGGTGCGAATAGTATCTGTGCCATAACCTCTATCCCACGCAGTCTTATCGCCAATTAGAATGCCAATTTCTACGCTATTATCGGACAGATCCAATTTGGTGAGCCCCACGTCTCCGATCAACGTTTTGTGTTCGGCTTCGATAGCCCAGACCTGTAGATCCAGCCGGCCGGCAGATTCGGAAAACCATTCCTCCTCGTCCCCTAAGCTGGGCGGTCGAAAACGTATCGGCGAGGCGAGATACTGCGTGACTTCTGGATCGCTGAGCCAGCGGACGAAATGCGGCAGGTCTTCACGTGTTAGTGGCCTGAGCCGCACCTTATCACCTTCCAGGATAACGTCGGCGATCATTGCGATGGTGTGCCGATCGCCGGCGGCCGCGGCGCAGCCAAGGCTATCGCTCGTTCGACGGCCTCAGCGGGCGTTGAAACGCGGACGATGCGCTCGGCCTCGTACCCTTCGTACGAAAAGCCCCAGGTGTCCAGGCCGATGACCGGTACGTTGTAGATCAGCGCGTAAGCGATCTCGGCCAACGTGCCATAGGCGCCGCCGATGGCTATAACCGCCTGGCCGGACAGCACGACGATTTGATTGCGAGCATGGCCTATGCCTGTATAGACCGGGAACTCGACGTAACAGTTCGGCTGGGCCTCCGGATTCTGCGGCAGCCCGGGCATGATGCCAACGGTATGGCCGCCTTCGGCGCGAGTGCCGCGACAGGCGGCTTCCATAATGCCGCTGCCGCCACCGCAGACCAGTATGCAGCCACGCCGGGCGATCTCGCGTCCGACCTCTCCCGCTCGCTCGCAGACCTCTGGCGAAGCATTGCCGCCGCCGATAACCGAGATCATCATGGCTTAACCATGATATATAGGCCTTTTTCGCGCCGCAAGAGCTATCTATCCGCGCCAGGGAGGCCATGCCCTTCGACAAGCTCAGGGTGAGCGGAAAAAATTACGCCTCCGCTCATGCTGAGCCCTTCGGCAGGCTCAGGATGCACCTGTCGATGTATGAGGAGGAGCACGCAATTGCTGTCATTGCGAGGTCGCTGAAAGCGCCCGTGGCATCTCTGAGTTGCGAAAACCATAATTAAAGCGTAATAGAACGGTGGAGATTGCTTCAGCACTTATGGTGCACTCGCAATGACGAGAGTCGCGATCTGACGACCTAAAGGTCGCCGCTACAGTTAAGGCGTAGCGCCGGGCTGGACCGAATAGCGGTACGAAGCAGGCTCCGCTGTGCCGTCTGTAACGGCGGTTACGACCAGAACAGCCTCTTCCAAACCTGCGCCGCCTCCTGGTAGCGAGACCGTAGCGCGGTTGGCAGCGTCGAGGGAAATGCGACGTACCTGCGAGACGCCGTTCCGCGTCTCGATAAGCTGGACCACGAAGCGCTGTGACAGAGGCCCGGTGAGCCGCTGGAAGCCCTGGGGCACCCAAGCTCCGGTGGATTCAGCGTTATCCGAAAAGTTCAGCTCCGGCACCGAGATGTCGTCGATCGCCCATCCGGGGCGGTGAGTGCCCTCGTCGGTAATGTATTCGAAACGTACGAGCATTTTCTCGCCTGCGTACGCCGTTAAATCGATGCTCTCTTCCACCCAGCCGTTGCTCTGTCCGCTGTAGCCGGGCCCATAAGCTTGACCCACGGGGTCGTCGGTTGTGCTGCGCGGGCCGGCGAGAAACTCCCACGTCATGCCGCTGTCCTTCGATACGAGCACATAGCCGTAGTCCCACCCTTCTTCGATGTCGTACCACGTCCAGAAGCGGAGGGTGGCCTTCGATGTCTGGCTCAAATCGAACGAAGCCGTGAGCGACGTATCGATGCCGTCGCCTGCGCCGGACCACCACATGCCGCTGCCTGAATGCGGCTGAGTTGGGATAGCCGGCACCGTGGTCGCCCCTTCGAAGATCAAAGCCGCTTCACCTTCGAGGCTGGTGATACCGATGTAGTCCGCCCCGAACTGGCGGACGGTCTCGTTAACCTCCGCCGGGCCTTCGGCGACTGTAGGCTGGATCTTTGCCGGCAGGCGACCCTCTTGGTCGTAGCGGCCGCCCGAACCGTCGTCTAAGTAATTAGCGACGGCCCAGTCGGCGAAGACGTCTTCAAATGTCGCTGTGAAGCTGTTGTTCGCTAAATAGTCGTTTATTCCCTGCGCGCCGTCGGCCTGTTCGGCGAGGAAATCATGCGCTTCTTGGACGCCGCCGTAATGTTTCAGCAGGTAGCGGAAGAAGAGATGGGAAGCGCCGTAGTGAGCGCTGCTCGTGGCGCCGGCAGAATCCCAGGAAGTGAGTTGGAGGTCGGGGTTGCGAAGAAACCCCGGGATGCTGCTCAAGCTACCTCCTAACATTTCTCCCGATACTTCGGATAGCCCTTCGTTCACCCATGACTCTTCGGTATGGTCGGCGTTCCAGTGGATCAGGTGTTGCAGTTCGTGAGCAAGGACGTATTTATAAGGGCTGCTCGAACGCAGGAGATCGCCGTTTAGGTAGATAGCCTCACGTTCGTTGCTGTACTGAGCGATGGCTTGCGGAAATTCGTCTTGGTCGGTGAAGTAGCCACCCAAGCCGGGCAACCGTCCGTGAAAGATCGTGATATGCGGATCGCTATCGACGCCCGGCGACCATGCGTTGCCGAAGGCCGACGTAACTTTCGGGTAGATTTCAGCCTCGAACGCCTGACCTGCCCGCTCGATCTCGTCTTGGGATACCTGGACGCCGTCTTCTACATAGAAGTAGGCGTGCGGCGTGATGAGCAGAAGCGTGGCGTCCGCCTGGCGCACCGAGGGGCCGCCGATCTCGAGGATCGAGAACTGCTGCCGGTGGCCGAGTTCGTAGGTCGGCGTAGTTTCCCTGGCCAAACGAGATGCCAGCGCAGGCTTTCCAGCTAGACGCTTAGCCAGATCGATAGGGTCGCGCTCGGTGGGATGAGATGGGACGTTGGCCGGAGCAGGTGATTGTACAGATGGCGTGGGTGGTGCGTTCGGCATGCCTTGCCGCTCGCCGCGACAGGCAGCAAGCACACTCGCCAATACGACAAGGCCGATTAGGGCCGTTGTCAGGTTACGAATAGACGCTCCTCCCAGCGTTTCTTAAGAACAGTATAACTTAAGAAGACAACTTAAGAGGCTCTTGGATGAGCGTTCGCGTAGATGGTCCGTATATAGTCGTCTGGGATGTGCGTGTACACCTGCGTGGTGGCGATGTTCGCGTGGCCGAGCAACTCCTGGACGTTACGGAGGGGAGCGCCGCCATGAAGCATATGCGTAGCGAAGCTATGCCGGAGCGTATGCGGAGTGATCTCGACGCTCAAGCCTGCGTCCTTAGCATAGCCCTTCATGATCAACCAGACCCCTTGCCTGGTCAGCCGTTCGCCACGTCGGTTGACGAAAAGCGCTTTCTCGGGCCGGTTGCGTACCAGCTTCGGGCGCGCCTCCTCAACGTACGCTTTTAGAGCCTCCGCTGCCTGTTCGTGGATCGGGATCGTCCGTTCGCGCATCCCCTTGCCGAGACAGCGAACGTAGGCGCCGCTGGCGTCGAAGATGACGCTATCGATGTTCAGCGAGACTAGTTCGGTGACGCGCATACCGGTCGCGTACATGAGCTCGAGCATAGTCAGGTCGCGCTTCGCTTCGGGCGAATTAACGCGTGCCGGCTGTTCCAGGAGCTCATCGACCTCGGATGGGGTAAGCGACCGCGGCAGGGATTTCTTGACGGTGGGCGAAGGCAGTTCTCGCGTTGGATTCTGGCTTATGCTGCCCTCTTCAGCCATAAAGTTAAAGAACGACTTTACGGCGGCTATTTTGCGAGCTCTGGTGCTTTCCGCATCGTAGCGTTTTTGTAGGTCGATCATATAATCAAGGATAATACCGCGATCGATGTCCGCCCAGTTCACTTTCTTACCATGGGCGCGCGTCTGGATATGGCCGTGAAACTGGTTCAGATCGTTACGATAGGCGTCTACGGTATTACCGGACGCCCCTTTCTCAGAGGAAAGATAGTTTAAGAAATTTCCTATCCCCTCTTCCATATTCACCTCCGCTGAAATGGTGGCTCTTTTCATAATTACCCCACCTAACAAATGGCCCGCATCGTTGCGGGCCTGCTTGACTTAACAACAGTAGTAACGTCGTTACTTTCCAAGTAGTTAACTAACAACCATACCTAAGCACTAAAAATTTCTATATTTATAGTGATGGGAGCTATGACAGGCAGTAGAGATCTTAACTTTCGCGGAAGGAGCGACTTGAAAGGCTTGCTCTGAAGCCTTGTCATCTACGTCATTCTGATCCTGCCGATGCGGACGAAGAGTCTGCTTTCTCTTCTATAACGTTACTTCCCGCTCACCCTTGAGCCTGTCGAAGGGTTCAGGGATGACATGTGCAAAAATGAATCTCGCGGTCACGCCGCCACTAGTCTGACCAGGCCCGATCCTCGGGCCAGGCGCCCGGCCCTATAAGCGGCACGAACCGGCAACCACCCAAGTTTTTCACTGTGTACCGCCCGTCCTCGTCCTTTGTGAAGAGGTAGAGTTCTTGGTACTCCTTTTCGCCGATGGGAAGGACGATTCGCCCGCCTACCTTTAGCTGGTCTAAAAGGTCGGCGATTAACTCCGGTGCGCTAGCCGTAACGATAATCGCGGCGTAAGGCCCTTCCTGTGGGTAGCCGATCTTCTGGGCTTCGGCGCTGTGGACGCTGACGTTCGTATATCCCAGCCTCGAAAGCGTTTCTGTCGCGCGTTGCTTTAGCTCCGGTATGCGTTCGACCGTTATCACCTCGCCGGCCAGCAGCGAAAGTACGGCGGCTTGATAGCCCGACCCTGTGCCGACCTCCAGTACTTTCTCGGCGCCGGTTAACTCCAGGGCCTGCGTCATCATAGCGACGATAAGGGGCTGCGATATCGTCTGCTCATGGCCGATAGGCAGGGGCTGATTTTCGTATGCGAAGCGGTAGAATTCGATGGGAACGAACTCTTCCCGAGGGGTCTTAGCGATAGCGTTCAAGACGCGCTCGTCTATTTCGTCTTCGCGCAGGCGCGATAGGAGACGCTCTTTCGCCGCCTCCAAGCGTTCGGTGTGCGTTCTGTTTCTCATGTGAACGACGCCTCATAATTAGTATACGCCAATGAAGGGAAGGGGCCGACTCTCGGCCCCTTCCCTTCATTTTCTCTATCTTCGGCGTACTACGTTTCTTTATCTCCACCCACGGCCGCCAGGTCTAGACCTTGGCGGTGTAGGCGTGGGAGTCGGGTTTGCGGTGGATGTGGGAGTCGGAGAAATTGTGGGCTGAGTAGACGAAGTTGGCGTCGGTGTGGGGGAGTTAGACGGTTGCGTAGACGACGTCGAACTGGGGGTACAGGACGCGCAAGCCGTTGGCGTCGTCGGAGCTCAGGGAGCGTCTCACGCCAGCGTAGACTGCTTGCATGACAGCTCCGTTGACGGTAGAGTGGCTCAGTCCAATGGCATGACCGTTCTCGTGCAAAAAACTGTTTGCGCTTAGTAGCCGGACGGCGGGCTTCCGGTACCTGTGTACCAGTTGAACCTGGTGTTGAGCGCCATGTCGGCTTCATCTGAGGTCGTGCTGTACCAAGTTACGCCCAAAACGTTGGAGCCAGTGAGCGATAGCCAGGCGACGTCGTTGTTGCCGTCAAAAAACTGCACTCCTGGGCATTCGCTTACTAGCGATGGGCAACGAGAGGTCGTGCCACCGTCCAGAAAGTTAAAGGAGGAGCCGGAAACGTTGCTCCAGGTCGCCTGGCTTCTCCTGAGAGCGCTGTACCCTCCCAAAGGCTCGTTTGTAGGGTTATAGTCTTGGACTACGAAATCATTCCCGGAGCTCGAATCGGCGAATTGGTTCCACTTCAGGCCGTTGGTCAGATAGTTCGCAGATTCGAAATCAGTGTGATCACCGGGTCCTGGGCCATGGCCCGATCGCCTCGCGCCTATCCGCTCAAGAGAGCGTGCGCCTATATCATCCGCGTCTTCGTATGCCTCTACAACGACGAGTATCTCGACATCTACGTCTTGTCCCTGGACTTGCGCTGTCCCGTCCACCGCGACGACACGGCGGCCGTTTCCCGGGCCGTTATCGCCTTGGGCGCTGTCCTGAGCGTAGGTGGCGACACCTATTACAAGCGCGATAGAACTACGTAAGCTAACTTCTTTAGACGCTCGGAAAAGCCTAGCGTTACTTTAAAATGGACTGTCGTTATTAGAACGAAAAACAAGCGAATAGGTTAAGTAACCCGCAAGAAACCTGGCGCATGGTAGCACTTCCAATTACCGTTGTCAAGATTGCGCAGTATTCTCCGTAAATATCCGACAGTCAGCTAGGCTCCTTTCTGTAGGGGTGGGCGCATCCCCAGGGCCAGATGGGGTCGGTGATAATGATACCGCATCAAGAAGGCTTCCACTTGGGCCTGGCAGGCGGCTTGCTCCTCTGGCCGGTATTTCCCCCAGCCTAGACACTCCTTCCGCACCGTGCGATTGAAGCTCTCGATGTAGGCCTGCTCATTCTTCTTGTAGGGCCGCGCCACCCGATGGCGTGCGCAGTACTGC
>WHTN01000003.1 GCA_009377715.1 Dehalococcoidia bacterium
CATGATTACGGCCATACCGCCGACGTCTCTGGCTACCACGGCAGTCTCATGTTCAGGTTCGCGGAAGAGGCCGATGTTGCCAAAGAAGGGCAGCAGAGCCAGCCAGTTGGCGGCCAGGACGAATATAAAAATTGACATAACGATGGGAAAGAAGGCGCGGCCGTTCCTCTCGCCTGCCAACCCCTCACAGAGGCGCAAGAACCACTCCATCATCGCCTCTACGGCGTTCTGGAGCCCGGATGGGATGATCGAGACTCGCCTACTGATGAGGAAGGCCAATAGCCCTAGGAAGGCCACCGTTATCCAGGAGGTGATTAAGGAGTTGGTGATGCGGGGCTGCAGGAAAACGGACATGTCCATGATGTTTTGGATCGTTGAAGGCATCGCATCATTGACATCCTGGAGCTGATCGTCGAAAGCGTGGATCGTAACTATAGGTTCGGCTGCGAGTTCGATATGGGGCTTAGGGCCGCGAAGGACGACAAAACCGACACCCACTAGGAGAACAACGCTAATGATGAGCAGCCAGCGTTTGAATCGGCTCACACTATCCTCCGTTGCGGTGCTTGTGAAAGACTACCTCTACTATCATTCGGTAGCCTCCGTATCCCGCGAGTATCAAGCCCAAAAAAGTCCCTAAGATAGTAAAAAGCGGTTTCAGGTCGAACACTTCATCGAGCACAAGGCCAATTACTATCCCTAACACTATAGAGATAGCGAAGTACCATCCTATGCCGATAAGTCCAAGCGCTAAGGGCACCCTGCCCATCGATCGCTCCTGGGCGGCCAGGCACTTTGCGCACTATATCACAATGATTTTGATTGTTCAAGCAACGCGCGACCTTACTTTTTGAATTACTGAGCCGCCGCCCAGATTATACCCGAATAGCCACGCCAGTGCGGAAAAGCGCCTAAAACGCCAGGGGAAAGATAAGCCAGACATTTCTGCCTGGCTTATTTATCGCCTCCTATTAGCCTCTCTAACCTTCGTCCTTGCCTTTGCCAAGGTCTTCCAGGTTTAGGTTCTCTATAACGTCTCTGAAGGGGGCAAGCCTTTCAAGCTCCTCTTGGCCTACTTGGCCCTGCGGCTCGCGCTCCCGACTTTCCGGCAGCCCCTCGCTGCTCTCTTGGTCGAGAACGACGCCTGCCTTGTCTAGCACCGACTCCTCGACGAAGATCGGCACCTGGACACGCACCGCTAACGCTATGGCATCGCTTGGACGGGAGTCCACTTCGACTTCCCGCCCGTCAGAGTTAAGGATAATATGGGCAAAAAACGTATCATTTGTAAGATCGTTTACCACGATGTGGTGTACGGAACCGCCTAAAGTTTCGATCATGGCGCGGACGAGATCGTGGGTGAGGGGTCGGGCTACCTGCACATCCTGTAGCCTAACCGCAATGGCGTCGGCTTCCGCAGGACCTATCCAGATAGGAAGGTAACGATTGGTCTCTTTTTCCTTCAGGATTACCACGCGCTGGTAATTCATGAGGCTTACACGAATGCTATCGATAATCATCTCTATCATGCTACCCACCTCCGTGCCACCAACGTCGGCATCAAATTTATTCTAGAGCAGGGCAGGATGCCTGTCAATTTGGATGACATTACAATGCCATGTCATTCTGAGCCCTTCGCCGAGCTCAGGATAAACTCCGCGAAGGATCTACGATGGCTCCCGGATCGGCTCCGGAGGGATCTCAGCGTAACGTGTGAGTCTTCTCCGCGCTCACCCGAGCCCTTCGGCAAGTTCAAGATGTACTTGCCGAAGGCACCATGTCATTCTGAACGAAGTGAAGAATCCGAGCACCAAACCGGTACGGATTCTTCGCTCTCCTCGGTCGCTCAGAATGACATGAAACGAAGCGAAGTTATTTATTATGTAGGCTATGAGTGTTGCTATTCCTGATGCGGTCTCGCTGCCAAACGCGTGTGCCGCAGGCTGAAAGCCGCAACGGTGAGAAGCGTCAGCGCTATAAGCACGAGCACCCAGCTCACGCCGACCAGGTCCGTGATGCCGCCGACGAGCAGCAACGGAAGCAGCGAGACCGCGTTGGCGGCGGCGATCTGCGACCCGAACACACGACCGCGGATCTCAGCAGGCGCCCGTTCGTGGAGGATGGTTTGAGCGGGAGCGCTGAGCAGAGCGAAGAAGAAGCCCATCGGGAACGAAAAAGCCATAGTCAAAGTCACCAGCAGCGAAAGGCCGGCGAATCTGCCAGGGTTTAGCGATTCGCTTCCTCGCAGCAGATCTGCAAGCTGGTCTACCAGGCTGAGAGCGACTAATGAAGCCGCGAGGCCTATGAGACCGGCGATAACGATTTGGGTCTTATTCCAGCGTCTCCCCAACCAGCCGAGGCTACGTAATCCCAACAATGCCCCTAGGCCTGTTGGCGCGAAGACGAAGGCAGCGTTGTCGGGTGGTATATCCAGTATGTCGTTCATATATAGGGGCATTATTATCACGAACAACAGCACCAAGGTGCTTCCCAGTGACAGGTGCAACATCGCTAAAATCGTAGCGCTGTCGGAACGAAGTAGTTGCCAGAGTTGCCGCAGCGAATCTCCTATTGAGGAGAGCGGAGCGATCTCAGTTTCCGTATCCAGACGATGCTCTTTCTTCTGCAGATAGTACGCGGAACCTGCCGACAGCGCGAACAGAAAAGCCGCTGCGACGAACATCCAGTCCTGCCCCGCGGTCTTGATTAACGTCGGCGCTAAAAACACCATCCCAAAGAACTGGCTGCCGGTGACCGTGAAGTTATAGATGCTGTTCGCGGCCATAAGGCGCTCTCGTTCGACCAGCGTAGGGATTAAAGCGACAACGGCCGGGTTGAAGAACTGGCTGGCGCCGGCGAAGACTAAGTTCAAGGCGTAGATCGCCCACAACGTATCGTGGAAAAAGAACAGCAGTATAGATGCCGCCGCGCGCAGTATGCTCGCGAAGGCCATCGAGCGTTCCTTACCCCAGCGGTCTACAAGTATACCAGCCAACATGCCGAAGATGAGCGAGGGCACGATGAACGAGAGGATCAGCAGGCTGGTATAAGTGCTCGATCCGGTCAGCTTAACTACTACCACTAGCAACGTAAAAAGCACAGCGTACTGTGCGAGTTGCGATAACACTTGGGTCAGCCAAAGCGCTAGGAAACGCGTGTCGTGGAGCAGAGGTCGTGCGGCGTGCATCGCCATCGCTGCCCCCTGGTCGCCGCGCCTCATTTCGGCGCCTCCTTTAATGCTGGCTTGACCAGAATGCGCCAGACGTAACCGTAAAACCCTATCGCCAGCGAAGTGATCGAAACGAGCAGGACGACCGCCCGGATGCCGAACAGGTCGGCGAAAGCGCCGGCAACCACCAGCGGCACAATAGACGTTACGCTAGTGATTACACCGACGACCGCGAAAATGCGCCCCCGCATCGCGGCTGGAGCTCGTTCGTGTAACACGGCCCGGGCTGATACGCCCGTTAACGAGTAGGCGAAGCCCATCGGTGCGGCGAGGAAGGCGGCGACCAACACCCTTGATGCTTGAGAGCCAAACGGGGTGTTTTCAACTACTATTGCCCCCAATTCCGGGACGAAACCGAGAAGTGGAAGCAGCGCTAAGAACATGAGGAAACCGAAAGAAACGACGGCGGCGTTGCCCTGACCACGCGCGAATAAAGGGCCGAGCCTCAAGCCCCCAAACAGCCCGAGCGCTGCTGGCGCGAAGACGAAGATGGCGTTTTCAGCCTCGACATCTAGCACCTCTCGCATAAAAGGGGAGATGAGCGTTGTTAGAGTTAGCATCGCCGTCGTGACCAGGACGAGTTGAAGCACGACCATATGCGAGACTGGGTCGTTTTGGAGTATGGTCCACGCAGCACGGGCGTGTTTTCCCATTCCTGTCAACGGGGCGGCAGTGACACTGGCTGGCTCCAGTTGCGTTGTCACCGCGTAGCCTAAGTTATTGACGCCAGGCGTGGATGCGTCATCTTGTTCTTTGCTACTTGGCTCCAGGTTGGGGACAAAAGCTACGACCATGGCAGACGCAAAAAACAAGGTAGCGCAGGTCAAGTAAAGAGGATCCGGGCCGAACGTTTTTAAGAACAGCGGGGCTAGGATCGCCATCCCCAATACCTGCCCTGCGATTAGGGCCATAGACAGCACCGCATTGGCCGCAGCAAGTTGCCTAAAGTGTACGAGTCTCGGCACTACGGCCGATTCTGCTGGCCCTCGCAGTTCACCCGCGGCGGCGAAGGCCATCACAACGGCGTATATCTTCCAGATGCTATCTGCCCAGGCGAAGAAGACGATGGCGATGGTCATGCGGAGCAAATCGGCGCTTACGATCATTAACTTCTTGGGAAGACGATCAGCCAGCGCGCCGGAGAAAAGTCCGGTTGCTACGCTTGGGATAATAATCGATAAGATCAGGAGACTGCTGAGTACGCCGGAGGTAGTTTCCTCAACGACGATGATTAGAAGCGCGTATACGACAGCGTTTTGGGCGGCTTGGGCAAGGGCGCGGGCGATAGCCAGACGACGAAACTTTTCGTTGTCGAGTATCGATTCTTCCCGCTGTAGCGTGGGATAAGCAGCTTCTGAATACTCCAAATCTCCAAGCCTATTCTAAGTTCACCCAGCCCGGGCGAACGTCTTCCGCGGTCAGTTCCCCGCGAGAGACGAAGGTCTTTACTCGCCGCTCGAAAATACTACGCTCCAGCAACACCCGTCGTTTGCATTTGAGGCATAACAGCCCAATATCGGCGCCCAGTCGTTCGACGCGCCATTCGGAGCCGCCGCACGGGTGAGACTTTCGCAGCACAACCACATCCCCCAACCGTATATCCATTACCATGATATGCCATTCCCTTAAGCTCTTGGGAGGGCAGAGCGTAAAGTGTTGATCTCGTTTCGAAGTTTCATCGCGGCCTGGCGCGCCGCGTCGGCGAAGTCGGCGCCGCGGCTCGCGTAGATGATCTGTCGCGACGGCGCAATGATGAAACCGCCGTTGTGCTGGTCAGCGGCAGCTCGTATCGCTGCCTCCATATCGCCGCCCTGAGCGCCGACTCCGGGCATGAGGACAGGCATGTTAGGGCAGATTTCGCGGACTTTCAGCATCTCCTCTGGATATGTCGCGCCGACCACCAGGCCGATGTTTCCGTTCGAATTCCAGCGCGAAGCCAGTTCAGCGACCTCTAGAAACAACGGCCGGTTGCCGGGGGTCACGACCAGGTCTTGCAGATCGACGGCACCGGGGTTCGAGCTACGGCACCATACGAATACGCCTCGATCGGTGTATTTCAGGAAGGGTTCGACGGCGTCAACGCCTCCGTAAACGTTCAGCGTGGTCGCATCGAAACCGTAAGTTTCGAAAAGCGCCTTGGCGTAAAATCTAGCCGTATTGCCGATGTCGCCGCGTTTCGCGTCAGCGATCACAGGTATATCTCTCGGAACAGTCGCTACTATCCGCCGCAGCGCTGCGAAGCCTTCTTCGCCGAACGCCTCGAAGAAGCCCAGGTTGGGCTTGTAGGCGCAGACGACGTCGGCGGTGGCTTCGACGATCGAGCAGCAGAAGTCCGCTACGTCGGCCACCGGCATGAGGTCTGGGTCTGGGTCAAGGCCGACGCATAGGAGGCTATCGTTCTTCTCGCTCGCGCGCCACAGCTTGTCAAAAAACGCCGACATTTGACACCTTTCTACTTTGGCTTTAAATAAGCTCTACTAAATCATAATAAGAGCCACCGAAAATGGCAGTCAAGTTAACATAATTTATCTCATCCTGAGTAACTACAAGGAGCGAAGAACCTAGGTTCAAGCACACCAACTCACATAAAACCTAATCTCATAAGTCTCGTAGCTGCAGACCTTTAGGTCTGCTTCGTCAGGTAGGTCTAAGACCCTGCAGCTACGACTCTTCTCCGCTCACCACGAGCCCGTCGAGGGGCCTCCTTGATAGTAGCGATCTATCCGTTGTTAAAGCACTTTCAATTACTCGTATACAATGTATTGAGCATGAAGACTACAGAACTGTCTTTCTGCGCTCACGATGAACTGGTGGATCTGACTAGCGCCGTGGCCGATTTCTGTAGAGACGGTGGGAGTGGCCTGCTGAACGTCTTCGCACCACATTCCACCTTAGGCCTTGCCTTGATCCAGCTAGGCGATGGTTCCGGCGACGACGTGCTTGCCGCGATCAAACGCCTTGTTCCTCGCGACATCGATTACGCGCACAAAGAGAAGTACGATGGCCATGGCGCTGACCACATCGTGCCTGCCCTCGTTGGCGTAGTCTTACGATCCCCATCATGGACGGCGTTCCGATGATAGGGACGTACCAGCGAATAGTTATGATAGACCTCGATCGCGAACCAACGGACCGCAAAGTCCTGCTGACACTCTTGGTTGATACACCGAGTTAATAAAAAGCCGTTCGCTAGATGACAATTACGATAGACGTAGCCCTCACGCAGGGCTTAGCAGGCCCGACCGAAGACAAAGTATGCGTCGTCGTCGACGTTTTGCGGGCGTCATCTACGTTGACAGTGATGTTCGCGCAGGGTGTAGAAGAGGTGGTGATCGCCCCCTCGATCGACAAGGCGCTCCGGTTGGCCCAAGACCTAGGCCCTGCGTATTTGTTGTGCGGCGAAGTGGGCGGCTTGCCGCCGGCCGGCTTCGACTATGGCAACTCGCCGAGTGAATTCAGCCGTACGAAGCTTGACGGCAAACGAGCGATTATCGCCACCACCAATGGTGGCAAGCTCCTCGCGTCCCTTTGCAAAGCCTCGCAGGTCTTCGTCGGTAGCATATTGAACGCGACCGCGGTCGCGAAGGCTTCATCAGCGGCCGCGCAACCGGACGGCGAAGTCCTGATCGTCTGTGCGGGTGAATCTGGCGGCACTGGCTTCTCACTCGCGGACGCTATAGGTGCGGGAGCAATCATTGCTGCTCTGTGTGAACATGGTGACGTAGCTCTCAGCGATGGTGCGAAAGCAGCCCTGGCCTTGTGTCAGGCCAATAAAGATACCCTAGAGGCTACGCTCGCGAATACCATTCACGGGCGAGGGCTAGTGGCTCTCGGGTTGGCAGACGATGTTAGGTTCTGTGCGCGCGAAGACGTGTATCAAATAGTACCGCAGTTGGCAGCAACCGATGCGGAGCACCATGTCTTGCGGGCGAACTAACGCTCCGTCTCGCGCCACTCCTTGCGTAAGCGTTCGATGTCTGATGCGGGCGTTGTTTTCAGGCCGTAGCGGGCCCGCGTAAACGCCCGGCTAACTCTGTCCGGGATCGTTGAGTGGAAATGCTCCGAAAGCGGCGGGGCGAATTCTAGCGGTGTCTTGGCAGGTGGCCGCTCCAAGCCTCTATCTTCGGCACGCTCCAGCACGTCCAGATATAGCCTGCGTACCGCCAGTAGATCGGGAGATAAGTTGGGCGTCGGTACTGCCCGTCGTACCTTCCGGGCGAACAGCTTGCCGAGCAGATCGCCGACGTCTTCGAAGAGACTTCCCTCGTGCCAGACCGACTCGCGTAGCTCCGCCCTGTCACGCCGGCCCCGACCCAGACGCGAGAATATGAGCCAGGCCAGCGCCATAAAAAAGCCGGCGAGGATCAGCCCAGCGATAGTCCTACCGATTATCAGGAACGGGGTTCGGAATTTGTTTTCGCCTTGCACCTCCTCGGGCTCGCGCAGCGCCTCTGAAAGCTCCTGTTCTTCGACGATTGGGCTGCCTATGAGCCTCAGCACCAGCCAACCCATAAAGTCGAAGAACAGTCCGACTGGCACTGCCAGCACTGCAATGATTCCATCGACTATCCAGCCGAGCCCGCGGCCGACCGGTTCGAGGACTGGGCTGGCATCGACCGTGCCTATGAGCCAGGCTGGAGCTGCGACCAGCACCATTACGCCGACCAATCCCAATGAGGCGATGACCCACGGCCGGTCGAAGGGCGTAGGCGTCGCGTCTGGGGTTGTTCTGCCGATGCGAAAGACTGCTAGGGTAAGCAAGCCGATGGCAAAGAACGGTATCAGTACTTCATCGGTCGCCGTGCTTATACCGTCCGATATATCGATGAGTGAGCCGAGCACCGTCGCGACGAATCCTACCGAGAATGAAGTGACGATAGTGTCGAACGTTAGCGAGTTTTGTGCTTGCACCGCCCATCGCAGCCACAACAGCGATGTGAGCAGGCAGCCGAAGACGATTGGCGCTTGCGCAGTGCCTGGGTGTTCCACGAAGTGCCCGAGCCATGCCATGTTCCACAGTCTCAGATCGTCAAGGTACGCCATCCTTAATAAGACGTAGAGACATACGGTAGAGACTATCACCGCCAGGACGCGCATCGTCTGTAGTGAGATATCGAGCCGTCCGAGCACGCGTGCAGTATAGAAACTGCCGAACGCCGCCAGAAAGATCGCCCAAAATGGTGGGCCGGCGTCGTCCGCGAACCACGCTAGGAATGCCGAGGCGAAACCGAAGTACCATAGCGACTCCATCAAGATCGCCAAGACTTCGAAGAGTCGCTCACGACCCATACGTTTGCTCCATCTCGAAGCGCTGCATGTAAGTCCCGACGCTCAATATCGGAATGCCCTTGAGTACCTGCGTCGGCTCCTCGTCGCGCACTGAGAGCACAATCACCTGATGCCCGACAGCCCGAATGCGGGCTAGAGTGGCGAGTAGACTTTCAGGAAGCAGCGCCGTCACTAGCACTACCGTGGTGCCAAGCGGTAGTGAGTGAAGTTCCTTTTGTAATAAATCTTCGATGGAAGAGATCATGAACGGCCCGATTGTTGCCAGCGCTTCCAGGATCCGCGGCAGGTGTTGCGGGTGCCTGCCGGCGGCTATCTTGATCGGTCGGTCCGCCTCGGGGAAGCTGCAATTTGCGAGTAGCCCCACCGAATGGCTTTCCTCGTTCGCGTAAGTGGCAAGAGAAGCGGCCATCGTCACCATGCGCTCCAGGAGGATGGGATCGTAGCCGGCCCACGTTTGCTCGAAGGTCGTCAAGTTTATCGCTATCAGCATCTGCAGCGTTGAAGACGGTTCGTACACACGTGATTGCAGTGTTCCTCGCCTCGCGGTCGCTTTCCAGTCGATCCGGCGCATGGAGTCGCCCGGCTCGTAGTCTCGAAGGCCGGCGATGCGCAACGGGTCTTGGTATATGCGAGAGCCGCCCCGTCTTTCTCCGAAGGGACGCTGGCTCGGCAAGCCGATGTCCGGTACCGGCACCGTTTTGGGGAATACTACGATGTTCTGGACCTCGGTCTCCTGACGCTCGGCCGGGAACAAACCGAAGATATCGCTGCTGCTTATATGGGCAGGGCCGACGCGGTAATAACCCCGCTTCTGGCATTGCAATTCGAAATGCCAGGTCAAACGCTCGTACCAGCTCAAGGCGGTGGATTTTGTGACGTACACCGACCTAGTCGTAGGGGCGGCCACCACCCTGACGTCTTGCGGCGGCACGTCTTGGGGAAATAGTTCGCGCACCTCGAGCCATGGCAGTGGCAGAGGTTTTCGATTCGTCAACCGCACTGTAAAGGACAGCTTCTCTCCAACGAAGGCCCGCGTTTCAGGGAAGATCCGCTGATAAGTAACTCGTTCGAGCGCAAGTCTTTGCCAGATGCGGGCGGCGCCTCCAGCGAGCAGAAGGAGTACGCCCATGACAGCCAGAGTGCCTTGACCTGAGGCCAATCCGACGAGAATCAGTAGAAGCGAAGCCCCGAGCCAGAGGTCTCGCAGGGGCATGGTCTATTCCTCGACCGGTACTGGCATGGTGTCGATGATCTCCCGGATAACGCCTTCGGCGTCGCGGCCGCGCAAGCGCGCCTGTGTACCGAGGATCAGGCGATGAGGGAGCACGTACGGGGCGAGGTATTTTACATCGTCTGGGATCACGTAGTCGCGACCGCGGATCGCGGCCAGCGCCCTTGCCGCTCGAAACAACGCTAGCGAAGCACGGGGGCTTGCGCCGAGTTCGAAGGCCGTGTCGTTCCTCGTAGCGCGCACCAATTGGACGAGATAGCGGCGCACGATCGACTCACAGTTAACGGAAGCTAGCGCGCGGCCCAATTCGATCACCTCTGCCGCCTGTAGCACGGGTTCGATATCGTCGAGCGGGTTTGCGGCCTCGAAGCGATAGAGGATCGCCTCTTCCTCTTGTTCGTTCGGATAGCCCAAGCGCAGGCGCATCAGAAAACGATCGAGTTGGGCCTCCGGCAGCGGGAACGTTCCCTCCAGTTCGATCGGGTTCTGCGTCGCCAGCACGAGGAACGGCTGTGGGAGGCCCATCGTCGTGCCATCGATGGTCATCTGCCGTTCTTCCATAGCCTCGAGCAGCGCCGCCTGCGTGCGGGGAGTCGCGCGGTTGATCTCGTCAGCGAGGACTACCTGGGCCATGATCGGGCCGGCGCGAAATTCGAACTCGCTCGACTTCTGGTTATAGTAGTTGATTCCCGTGATGTCGGAGGGCATCAGGTCGGGGGTGAACTGGATACGCTTGAAGTTGCATCCCAGCGAACGGGCGATCGCCTTGGCGAGCGTCGTTTTGCCGATACCCGGGACGTCCTCTATGAGCAAGTGGCCCTGGCATAGCACTGCCACAAGCGCGAGTTCGATAACGTCGTTCTTACCGACGATCACGCGCTCGACGCTACTTATAACGCGATCGGCTGCATTCTTAACTGCCGTAACAGCAGCTTCTAGGGTCTCCTCCGCCAAGGCAACACCTCGCCCTTGAAATGTAAACGGAGTTTAACGTGTTAGGGATGGCTATGCAAGGCGAACGGCGGAGGGAAGGAGGAAGGAGCAGCCGAAGATTCAAACGTGCATGAGAGGATCCTCAGCATGAATGCTGGGCATTGTGCTGCCTGACGTCCAGGCTTTAGCCTGGGGATCGATAAAACTCAACCTGCGGGATTTATCCCGCAGGTAATCTGAAGCTGCCGGTTTTAACCGGCAGACTCGCCGTCCCCGTAGCTGCAGACCTTTAGGTCTGCTTCGTCGCGACCTCAGGACATTATAAACTCGCCTCGGCGAGAATGCCCGCAGCTCCAGCTATTCGTGCATCGTCCTTTCGGCGTAACGCTCGATGGAGAACATTAGGAAGAGGAAAAAAAGAACGGCGGCCAGCGATATAGAGCCTACGAGCCAAAAGCCACCGAGGAGGAGGAAAATGCCCAGCGCGGCGCAGAAGCCGATGCCGGTCACTGCCGTGATACGTACGAACACGACCACCATGGGGACGCGGCGCTCTTGCATTGTCATTTTTTCGTACCGTAGACAAGTTTATCATACGATTCCGTGTTGGGCTTCAGAGTGACCGTTTGGGTTGACACCCCCTACCCGCGTGTTAGCATAACTGCGCAGACAGAAGAGGAGGAGCCATGCCGACGAAGCAAGAAGTCCTAGATATGATCCGTGACGGCCAGGAAGAAGTGCGAAAGACCTTTCCCACTTTAAGCGAAGAACAGCTTCGAACACAGATACACGAGGAGGAGAACGGCTGGACGGCCAAGCAGATCCTCGCTCATCTCGCAACTAATTATGACCGCGTGCAGTCTTTCTTGCAGCCGGGGGCCTCGCATGAGACGCTTTTCGGTGACGCCCTGGTCGGCTGGAACCAGGTCGGCGTGGATAGGCTTTCCGTAATGCCTTTTCCGGAACTTTTGGCCGAGTGCGGTCGCGTCCATCAAGACCTCGCTCGGATGGTCGAAGGCATGTCCGAAGATGAATTGAACAGAGAGATGCCGTGGGGCCAGGGGACAGCACCGCTCAGCGATGTCATTTTTAGGGTTGGCGGCAGACACTGCGTTGGCCACTCCCAAACCGTCGCGAATGCTCTTGGCATCGCGCAGCAGACTTAAAAGTTGACTATTCCGAGGACGGACTTGAGTTGCTAAGACACGTGGTGCTTTGTAAACGCCTTACTTTACCTTAGCGAAGCGTTTAGAGTGCAACCTTGCTCTATATCTTCTATGGCCCGGACGACTTCTCCATTCGCGAGGAGCTAGAGAAGCTGCGCGCCTCGCTCCAAGACGATATGCTGCCCACGAATACGACCCTTTTCGAGGGCAACCAGGCCAACGCTCAGGAGATAGCCAACGCTTGCGAGACCATCCCCTTCCTCGGACAATACCGGCTCGTTATCGTATACGACTTACTCCGCCGCTTTGAGGCCTCAACCCGCAATAAAGCTGAGTCGGGCGCTGGCCTCGGCCCCTGGCAGCAGCTCGCCGAACGTGTCGCCAATTTCCCTCCGACGGCGGTATTAGTGCTGGTCGACAGCGATATTTCCCCCACTAATGCCCTTTTACGTGCCCTGTCCCCACATGCAGAGGTCAAACAGTTCAGGCCTCTCCGGGCCTCCCTCCTACCAGGCTGGATACAGCGTCGCGCCTCAGAAAAGGACATGCAGCTTTCCCCGCAGGCCATCCAACTCCTCGCCGCAAACTACGGAAGCAATTTGTGGGCGCTCAGCAATGAATTGGAGAAGCTGGCGAATTACGCGACTGGGCGGCGCGTGGAAGAAGAAGACGTGCGCACCCTAATGGCAGCCGCGGAGATCAACGTCTTTGCGCTGGTCGACGCGGTGGTTGAAGGACGGGAAAGCGCTGCACTCCAGTTCCTACGCCGGCTCGTGGCTGCGGGCATGGAGAGCCCGCATCTTCTCGCGTTGATCATCCGGCAGTACCGGCTTTTGCTTTTGGCCAAGGACGGCCAGGCGTCCGGAGTTAATTCACAAGAGATGGGTCGACGCCTCGGCACGACGTCCGATTTTTTGCTGCAAAAAGTAATGGAGCAGTCGTCCCGTTACACTCAATCGCAGCTACGGGAAGCATATAAGAGACTGTTAGAAGCAGACCTAGCTATCAAGCGAGGGCGCCAAGAAGAGGAGTTGGCTTTAGAACTCCTGATCGCCGACCTCATCCGGCAACGGCGGCGAGAGCTGGCTAGACGGCCGGCCTAATCGTAATCCTCCGCCCAAAAAGCGATCGGGTTGTAGCAAGCAGCGTAGTGCTCCTGAGCCATCTCCGTCAGCGGCGGTGGGGGCTGATCGCGACATTCTAGGGTTGCTTTATTGCAGCGGGGCAGGAACGGGCACTTGTCCGGCATGTCGATCAAGTCTGGCGGAGCGCCCTTGATCGATGGCAACGGCGCACGGTCGTCTCGATCTAATCGAGGCAGAGTGCCCATTAAGGCCCACGTATAAGGGTTCAGAGCGCGATGGAAAACGTCTGGCGCAGAGCCCCGCTCCATCATCATGCCGGCGTACATGATGATAACCTCGTCGGCCATTCTGGCAACGACGCCCATATCGTGGGTTATAAGGATGATGGACATTCCGTAACGGGTCTTGAGCTGGTTCAGTTCGTCTAAGATCGAAGCCTGAACCGTCACATCTAAAGCCGAAGTTGGCTCGTCGGCGATGAGCAGCTTCGGTTGCAGCGCAGTGGCGAGAGCGATCATCACCCGCTGGCACATACCGCCCGATAGTTGGAACGCGTAGCTTTTCGATACGGACTCCGGATCGGGGAGACCCACCTGGTATAGCAATTCTATGGTTCGCGTTTTTGCGTCCTTCTTGTTTAGATGCAAGTGCGTCCTTAGCGTCTCCTCTATCTGCTCGCCGACAGGTAGAAGGGGGTTCAAGCCGTTGACGGGGTCCTGGAAGATCATCGCGATATCACGGCCGCGGATCTGGCGGAGCTTTTCGCGCGGCAGCGAGAGAAGTTCGGTCTCCTCCAAGTAGATCTGCCCTCCCACGATCCGGCCCGGATAGGGAAGCATATTAAGAATAGAGAGGCCGACACTCGATTTCCCAGCGCCGCTTTCGCCGACGATGGCTAGAGTTGAGCCACGCTTCATCGATAGGCTGAGGCCGTTTACAGCCTTGACCACGCCCTCTTTAGCGTAGAAGTGGGCGTGCAAATTGTCTATTTCGAGTATCTTGTCCGTCGTCGCAGTCATGATGTCGTACTGGATTCGGCTAGTTAATAATTAAGTCGCGCTCCTTTAAAGTATACCACTCCCCGCTTCAAAGTAAGGCGGTCGGTCTGGAGACACTTTGTCTATTCCGATAATTCCAAATATTCCTTTGCTTGTTGCCATAGCGCTTGCTTCTCAGCGATGTCCATTTCGCTTAAGCTCTGGCCGCGTTCCTTCGACAGGCGTTCGACCTGCGTGAATCGCCGGCGAAATTTGTGAGACGCCATTCGTAGAGCATCTTCAGCATCGATCTCCAGATAGCGCGCCGCGTTAACGACATTGATCAAGATGTCCCCGAACTCTTCTTGCTTCTCTGCCTGCGACGGAGATGCTTCTAACTCAGCGACCTCCTCGCTCAACTTTTTGAGCACGTCGTCAAGCCCCGGCCAGGCGAAACCAGCCCGCGCTGCCCGTGAAAGCAATGCCTGGCTGTATGCCAGCGCCGGCATCACCGTAGGCACGCCATCCAGCGCTGAGCGCTCGACCCCTCGCTCGGCCTGCTTTAAGATGTCCCAGCGCTGCTCCACCTCGCGGGCGGTCGAAGCTGCCTCGTCGCCGAAGACGTGAGGATGACGCCGGACGAGCTTGCTGGCGATGCCGTACGCCAGATCGCCTAGATCGAATTCGCCCTCATCCTCAGCGACCTGCGTTTGAAGGAGCACTTCGAAAAGCACATCGCCGAACTCCTCTTGCATCTTTGCCGGATCGCCCTCGTCCAGGGCTTCCAGCGCTTCGTACGTCTCTTCGAGTAGGAACGGCTTGAGAGACGTGTGCGTCTGCGCTCGGTCCCACGGACAGCCGTCCGCGCCTCGTAGGTACGAGACGATACTGTGCAGCCCGTCCAACGTCCGCAGATTGCGCGTAAGCTCCAGCCGGGGGACGTAGAGACAGATCGACGAGTTCGAATTCGCGAGGCTATCCAGTTCGCCGACGGATAACGAGCCTGTGACCTGACCTTTATTCACATCGACGATAGATAATTGATGGTCGGCAGGATAAGACTTCAGCAGTTGCTCTCGCAATCCGCTCACTCCGGCATGGCCCACACCGAGGATTAGTACGGAGCGGCCAGGGGCGAACTTCGGCGCTATGGCATCGAATATCTGCACACTCTCGGCTACGAGGTCGAGGCCAAGGGCGGTGCAGGCGATCTCTATCTGGCTAACGCCGTGAACGATGCGATAGTCGATACTTTCTTCCATGCACCGCTCGATCAGGCTCGCCACCGTCGCGTTTCCTACTAACGGGTGTCCCGGCACCGCATAAACAACGTCGCTCGACGATCTAGCCACAGATAGCAGTTCCTCGACGACGCTTTGCATCACGTGCTCTCCGTACAGCGCATGATCGAAGCTGTGTACCCGGGTATGCTGGCTCGGTGTGAAAGCACCCCGATCTTCGGAGGTTAGCGTGTATACCTCCTCCGCCGTCTCGAGGATATTCCGGGCCTCTCCGGTAAGTAGGGTAGCTGGGCCTGGGCCAAGTCCGACGATCGTAATGCTCATGTCTTTCCTCGCTTGTAACAGCTTTTGGGCTGATCAATCATGATAATGGGCATGATAATAGGTGAAATCGAGTGATTCTGTCGTTGACGTTACTGAGCAGGGTTGCAACGGTCGTGTTCGTGGTCTGCATTCCTATCCTGCTGATCGCCAGTAACGTTCGTTACGCGGCTAATGAGGAGCGTCTTTACCAGTATAGCTTCGATCAATACGATGCCGAAAGCGTAACTGGGATACCGAGGCGTGAGTTAGACAGGGCCGCCAGCGAACTGGTCCAGTACTTTAACGATGACCAGCATGCCATCGCGACCCGAGTCACTGCTGAGTCCGGCGAAGAGATATCGCTGTACAATGATAGAGAGACGCTACATCTCATCGATGTAAAGGCGCTCTTTAGACTGGTCTTCCGGCTCCAGGAACTAGCGCTGGTTGTAGCTCTTACCTACGTGGCCTTTTTCTTCATCCTGAGAAGGTGGACGCAACCCAGCCGGCTTGCTACAGAAGTCATGACCGGGGCGATGTTGACCGTGGCGATCGTCCTGGGCCTGGGAGCCTTCGCCCTCATCGGTTTCGACGATCTTTTCAGGCGCTTCCATCTCCTGGCCTTCACAAACGACCTCTGGCAGTTGAACCCGCGTACAGACCGCCTGATCCAGATGTTCCCGCAGGGCTTTTGGTTCGACGTTACCCTGCTGATCGGCGTACTGATGGTGTTAGAGGCTACCGTTTTGAGCCTACCGGCCTTTGCTTACTTGCGCTGGTCTCAGCGCCATGAAGAGCACTCTCTAGAAGAGGAAAAGGCCTCCCGAACTTCGAAGTAACGCTTATCCTTGCGCCATTAGACTTTCGAGCACGTACATGCCCATCTGTGCTGCTTCGGAGAGAAGCTCCGGTTGGATGATATCGGCAGTGTCTTGGGGCGTATGGATGGGCGGACTATCTAAGATAGTGATGAACACGGCCGGAATGTTGGCGTTGATGAAGCTGGCGTGATCGCTATTGATGCCGGATGGGAGGTTGCCGGCCGCCGCGTCGATCCCCAACTCATCGGCGTCTTCATTCGCCAACTCTACTAGATCCTGTGAGCCGATAAGCGACCACCCGTTGCCTGCGCCTACTACATCAAGATTGATCATTCCGCGTAGCTCTTGCCTTTGCTCCTGCGAAAGGGACGATACGAAGTGCAGGCTGCCCAATAAGCCGATCTCCTCCGCGCCGAAGGCAAGGAAGCAGGCGCCATCCATTTGGCCTCGCGCGGCGGTCGCTCGCGCCATCTCGAGGACGGCGGCCGTTCCGGACGCGTTATCATTGCCCCCGGGCGCAATCTCCACGGAGTCGTAGTGGCCGCCGACTACTACTTCGCAATCGCCGTCTGTTGGGCGGCCGATAACGTTTTGTGAGCTGGAGGCAACCGTCTCAATGCTAACGCTGACCGTTACCACTGTCCGTCCCGCGTCGACCAGACGTTGTAACTCTAGACCGTCTTCCCGCGATATGCCCACAACTGGGATGTTCACCAACGTTGAGAGCGCGCCCTGGAAAAAGCTGGGCTGGTGATTGTATACGATCACCGCGCTCGCGCCCGCGTTTAGCGCGTTGCTGACTTTGTCCGAGAAGGTGAGCTCGCCGCGCTGGATTAAAGCGATTCGCCCCTGCAGCCCCCCGGCCGGAAAGTCCTCAGGCCTACCGATACCGGCCGAGACGACTTCGCCGCTTACTTGATTTTGTCCGCTGTTATCGAGAGCTCGCGCCATGAAGGCGAGGGACTGAGGGACCGAAACCGCGAGCGAAGTATCTTCGATCCTCTCGTCGAACGGGAATTCCTGTAGCTCTACCTCATAGCCATAGCTGCTTAACTGCTCGCCGATGTATTCGGCCGCTTCGAGCTCGCTCGGCTTGCCGGCTGGTCTCGGCCCGATCTCTCCGGCGAGCGCTTGTACATGTTCGAAAGCGCTCTCGCCATCGATCTCCGTGCTGGTATTAAAGTTGGGCGTAGGCCTAACTGTAGACGTCGATGAAGGACTGTTTGGTGAAAAATTAGAGCCGCGGCAGCCGGCGGATACAACCGCCAGGGACAAGATGAGGCAAAGCAGTGTTAATTTCCAAACCATCTGCTATGTATACGTAAACGACCGGCTGGAAGGTTTGCTTTCTAGCGTTGACGCCGTGTACGGCGCTGTTGCCACCACCGCTTTAGTCGGTCGCCGGGGCCAGGGCCTGGGGCCTGAAGATCGAGCGTCCTTCCCCGCCAACGCATCTCCGAACGGTACTGGCTGCGACGGAAAGAGAGGATAAAGGCTCCGAAAAAGAGCGCTAGACCGGCATAAACGGTGTAAGGCGTAGTTGAGGAGAAGAAAAAGGCGATAAATAGCAGGGAGATGCCGAGAAACATCACTTGCGCCAGGGAGACATGGGGTAACCGTAAGCTGTGGCGTAAGTTAGCAAAAGCGCGTCCCCATCCTCTGATCTTACGATGCAGCCGCCGGCGTCTAGGCGTGGCTTTATCGTAGCGATTGAGGATCTCTTCTATCTCTCGCTGGAGTCTACTGGACATGCAGTTTGCCGCTCCCTTAGTGGCGATATTTTACACTGTCCATTTAAAATGCGTCTATCGCTTACCGACATGCCGTCATAATACATAATAAGGCATAGCCATCGAATTACAAGCGTAAGAATCGCCCCTGATCGATTTACGCTGGTTATGCCGCGCGCAGATGCAGGCTCCCTATGCACCTGTTTCAATTTAGTCTTGTCTAACTTTTTTGCTATACTGTTTTCAACTCACAAGACAAGTGATCACAAGCATGCTCGTACAGGCAGTAGATAAGTTCGTCGATCTTCGAGGGCTAGCGTTTCATTACCGCGACTGGGGAGCCTCCGGACGTCCGTTAGTGCTTCTACACGGCTTAGCGTCGAGCAGCCACATCTGGAATCTCAGCGCGCCCGTACTCGCCGAGCGTTTTACAGTCCTGGCGCTCGATCAGCGGGGGCATGGCGAAAGCGCACGGCCTGATGACGGTTACGATTTCGATTCTGTATCGGGCGATCTCGATGCTTTTATTACCGCATTAGACCTCGAGGCTCCGGTGCTCGTCGGCCACTCATGGGGCGGCAGCGTCGTTGTGCATTATGCTGCCAGTCACCCCGATAAGGTAGCAGGCATCGTATTGGTGGACGGCGGTTTTACGGAAATGTCATCGCGCGAGGAGATGACCTGGGAACGGGTGGAGCGCGACCTCTCTCCTCCAGACTTTATAGGCGTAACAGTGGATGCCTTCAAGGAGAGGGCGCGCGGTTGGGCTTTGGGAGGCTTGTGGCGACCCGAAATCGAAAAGGCCGTTTTGGCCAATTTCGAGGTCCTGGATGACGGCACTATCCGGGCTAGGTTATCCCGTGACCGCCATATGAAGATCTTGCGTTCCCTTTGGGAAGTGAAGTCCTCAGCGCTCTACGGTCGGATCGAATGCCCCGTCTTCCTCGTGCCTGCGGTGCAGGACCCCGTCGATGAACGGATGGCCCGGCGTATGCAGGGCAAAAAGGAAGGCGTCTAGAATGCTACAAACATGCTTCTCCATTCGCGTGTGCTTTGGATGGAGGACACTATTCACGACGTACCCCTGCAGCGTCCCGAAGCGCTTGCCAGTGCTATCGGCGATTTTGTCGCGGAAGACGTGGACGGAGCATAACTTTGGCGCAAGAACAGGCGAACCACGTCTCCAACGCCGACATCCGCAACAAACTCCAGGTCCAACTCGATGGTCTGGCCTATCTGTGGGGCACCGGCCCGGTGCCAACGGATTACGCTCAGTGGGTAGACAAGACCCTTCACCTCTTAAAATCGTCTTTCGGTGAGGGATCGTCGACCGTGACAGACTTTTTGGAAGCCATCGGGGAAGGTGGCTCTTCGGTAGCGCAGAGGCTTCCGCTGTACGGGCCTTGGGGTCTTTGGGAACGGATGCGTTCTGCTGAAGTCGTCCTCAGCAAGGCGCTAGGTGAACTTTAGGTCATTCTAGGTCGGTTGTCTTAGCCTCAGACTGTCGAACTTGCTTTTCCTTTTGGGTGGCCGCGCTGGCTATCGCTTCTGCCGTAGCTTCTAATGGCAGGCGGCCTGTATTGATTATAAGGTCGTAGAGTTTGTTATCGTAGACGTCTGCCTTAAAGACGCTGCGATGGAAACCTGCCCAGCCCTTCTCGTGGTCTTTAGCTTGTGAAGTTGCGGCCTGCTGTGATACGTGTTCACGCTCCATGATCCAGCTTACACGGTCTTCTAACGGCGCGACGCATAAACAGTGAAGCGCTGTAGGAAGGTCTTTTAATACAACTTGTCCGCCCCGCCCTGCTATTAGGATGTTGCCCTTCGAGGCGAGTTCGTCGAGTATCGAGGTAATGGTTGCTGCGTAACGTCCTTCATCCACGCTACCCTGGCCTGCTCGCGGCGCCTCAGCTAGCTCGTCGTAGCTGCGTGTGAGTAGCACCTCCAGGCCGGTGTTGCCGATAAAAGGATCGCCTGCGCCTGCCGTCGCTGATCGTTCAAGGAAGTTTCGTAGTACGCCGGCGAAGCGTTCGCCTCGGCTGGTGACGTGTTCCTCTCGCAGTGCCATCACATCAACCGGCACGCCAAGTCTCTTAGACGCGTCGACTATGATCGCCTGGTCGAGATAGTCGATGTCCAGTATCTCGGCGACCCTGGCCCCGATCTCTCTCGGCCGAGCTCCAAGCGGTCCGCTGATCGTAATTATGGGCATATAGTCCTCCTTGGCGTCCTTTCGGCAGATGACAGCTTAGAATATCATCCTGATTGAAGGCATATACCATACTGTGGTGTATGTCAATAGAGCGAATATGTTTCTTTTTGCGCTTGCGATTGTAGCTATGGCCTTAGCCGGCATAAGTTGGATTGGCTCCAACCGCGTGATCCATCCCAAACGTCAGATAGAGCGGTATAAGCCGGAGGACTTCGCTTTACTAGTGGAGGACGTAACTTTCTTAAGCGCCGACGATATCCTGCTATCGGGATGGTTCGTGCCCGGACACAACGGAGCGACCGTGATCCTCCTCCATGGCTACGGACGCAGCCGTGGAGAGCTTCTGCCTCAGGCGGCTTTCCTATATCGCGCCGGCTATTCGGTATTGCTCTTCGACTTTCGCCACCGCGGCAGCAGCGGCGGCGATAGCGTAACCTTAGGCGCTAAAGAGCCACTCGACGTATTCGGAGCGTTGCATTACCTCCAGAGCCGGCCAGAGGTAGACCCGAATAGGATCGGCGTAATGGGAGTTTCGCTGGGGGCCTCTGTGGGGATAATCGCTGCCGCTGTCACACCGGGAATAAAATTAGTCATCGCCGAAGGAGCTTTTCAGACGCTTCGGAGCGTGGTGGAAAGAGGGATGCGATCTTTCATCGGGCTGCCCGCTTTTCCCTTCGCCATAACCATACGCGCCATAACCGAGCGCCGGTTGCAAGTCAGCATTGACGATATCGAACCAGAAAACGTTATCGGCCAGATTACTCCCCGTCCGGTGATGCTAATACATGGCGTCGCCGACGAGCAGATCCCTTTCGAATCCGCGCGGACGCTGTACTGGCGAGCGAAGGAGCCGAAGATTATGTGGCTCGTGTCCGGCGCTCCGCACGCGGTTGCCTACCAGCACGATCCACAAGAGTTCGAGAGGAGAGTGCTGGAGTTCTTAGAAGAACACTTATAACCCTAGATGCTCGGCTCGGCCTCGAATGATACGGGGTCCAGGCCGGCAAGCTCCCGTAGTATATTGATGTTCTCTTTGTCCGGACCTTCTTTGTTGAACCCCGGCACTTCTAGCAGGAACGGGACGTCTCGCAAGGCGCGATGCCCTAAGATTAGTTCGAAGCCCTCACGCCCGATGTAGCCATCACCGATATTCTCGTGCCGGTCAACGCCGCCGCCGAGAGGGATTTTGGAGTCGTTAGCATGGATCGCCACCAGCCGGTCTAGGCCTACGTCGCGGTTGAACTCCTCCAACGCCTCCTCCAAGCCGTCCGCTGTGGCGATGTTGTAGCCTGCCGCGTATGAATGTTGAGTGTCCACGCATACACACAGGCGCTTATCGCCGATCTCCTTGATGATCGTCCCGAGCTGGATGAACTTCGAACCGATGCCGTCTCCCATGCCGGCGCTGTTCTCTAGGATAAGGCAGGCGTCATCCGGCGAATTCGTGAGGATTTTGGTGATCGACTCGATTATTTGTGGAAGGACGCTCTCATATCCTGCGCCCTTATGACTGCCGAGGTGGAAGATGACGCCGGTTGCTCCAATTTGCGATGTAGTGTTCATGTCGGAGGCGAGCGCGTCTTCGGACTTGGTCAAGTTGTCAGGATTGGCGGTCGCAAGATTTACCAGGTAGACGCCATGAATGAACGTAGGCGTCACATCAGCATCCAGCGACTTGCTTCGGAAAGCCAGTACTTGTTCGTCCGCGAAAATACGCCGCCGCCAGGTCTGAGGCGCCGAGCTAAAGATCTGGATGCAGTTGGCGCCGATCGCCTGTGCCCTGTCGATGGCCTTATCAATGCCTCCCGAAGTTGATACGTGTGCGCCGATTTTCATATCTCTCCACCCTCGAAAAGTCTTGCTGAGACAGTTTCTAGCTAGACGTGTAAGAAAAAACCCTGCGATATTGTATCAGGAGAAGGGTAATGCGGACAGGCCGACTGTCTCTATCCGAGTCTGTTAAGAACTCTCTGCGGTACCATTACTGACAAGCCGTGTTTCGTTTCTTGCTTTAGCAGGGGGTTGCAAAGTGGCTATAGGGATCGGGCATAATAAGCCGTTGGACTATAATATTAATTGCCTATGGTTGGAACTGAAGATACAACTCCTCAGGTGAGCACCTCCCACTTCGCTTTCGATTCCCAGGCTACAATCGCTTACTTCTGTATGGAGATCGCCCTTGAGCCGGGCATGCCTACTTATAGTGGTGGCTTAGGAGTACTGGCCGGTGATACTTTGCGTGCTGCCGCGGACTTGGGCCTGCCAATAATTGGTGTGACGTTGCTGTATCGAAATGGCTATTTCCGCCAGCATCTCGATGAAGCCGGCAATCAGACTGAAAGCCCGGTGCAGTGGTTGCCGGAGCAGTTCCTGGAGCCGCTGAACGCAAAAGCTTCGGTTGCAATCGAAGGGCGGCGAGTATTCGTAAAGGCCTGGCGCTACGTCATCCGGGGAGAGTCCGGACACGGCGTCACCGTTTACTTCCTCGATACCGATCTGCCCGAGAACGAGGACTGGGACCGCACCTTAACCGATAATCTTTATGGTGGCGATGCGCACTATCGCTTTTGTCAGGAGGCCATCCTGGGATTGGGTGGCATTGCTATCCTGTCTTCCTTAGGCCACGAGCGTATCCAAACCTACCACATGAACGAAGGGCATTCCGCTCTCTTGGTGCTGGGCTTACTGGAGAAGCAGATGTCTGGTCGTGGCCTCGGTGCAGCGACCGTCGCCGATAAAGAGACGGTAAGGAGTCGCTGCGTCTTTACCACTCATACGCCAGTGTCCGCTGGCCACGACCGTTTTTCGCTCGATCTCGTTAGCCAGGTGTTAGGAGAGGAGATAGCGAATGCCATAATTTCTATGGACGGCGCTGCGGATGATCTGCTCAATATGACACTGCTGGCGTTGTCCTTTTCGCATCACATCAATGGCGTAGCCATGCGTCACCGCCAGGTCTCCCGCCAGCTCTTCCCTCGCTACGATATCGATGCGATCACCAACGGCGTGCACGCTTTCACCTGGACGTCGCTACCATTCATACGCCTTTTCGATAGACATATCCCGCAATGGCGTCGCGATAATTTCCATCTGCGTTACGCTATGAGCATTCCTCCAGAGGAAGTGCGTGCCGCACATCGTGAAGCGAAACGAGAATTTTTCGCTCAGGTACGGCAAAGGAACGGAGTCGACTTCGATCTCGACGTTTTCACTATCGGTTTCGCTAGGCGCGCTGCCATCTACAAACGTCCGGCACTATTATTCTCTGACATCGAACGCCTTCAAAAAATCGTGAGTTCGGTCGGGCCATTGCAAGTGGTCTACGGCGGCAAGGCCCATCCGCATGACGAAGCGGCCAAAGAGCAGATACGTAAAGTTTTCGAGGCAGCAGACGCGCTCCAGGATAGCGTCCGGGTAATATACATCGAGGATTATGACATTGCGCTGGCCAGGTATTTTTGCTCTGGCGTCGACCTCTGGCTTAACACGCCAGAGAAGCCTTACGAAGCTTCCGGCACAAGCGGTATGAAAGCAGCGCTGAACGGCGTGCCGAGCTTAAGCGTTCTCGACGGCTGGTGGCTTGAGGGGCATATAGAAGGCGTCACAGGCTGGGCGATAGGTACCGATGCACCGGATGAGGACAACGTGGAGGACGAATTGGAGTCGATGTACGGCAAGCTAGAGAAAGTGATCTTGCCCCTGTTCTATAAGCAACCCGATCGTTTCGCCGAAGTGATGCGTTCAACCGCGGCCTATAACGGATCGTTTTTTAATACCCAACGCATGCTCATACAGTACATGAGGAACATCTACCGCTTAGACCACCAGCCGTAAGGCCCGCTCATGGTGAGCCCTTCGCAGGCTCAGAATGTACATGTCGAACCATGAGCGGTTCTTTTCCGCTCACCCTGAGCTTGTCGAAGGGCCATGCCCCGATTCTTCGCTACGTCATTCTGAACAAAGTGCAGAACCTGAGCACCAAAATCGTACGGATTCTTCGTTTCCAGAGAGTTTATCCGAAGCTTGCCGAAAGGGTCAGGTGAACTGAAAATTTAGACAAACGTAGCTGCAGACCCTTTAGGTCTGCCCAAAGCGTTTTGCAGGTCTGAAGACCTGCAGCTACTGGGTAATGGAATTATTGACATTTTCGAACGCGAAAGCTAGACTAGCCGCGATTTTCCCACCCGTACTCTTTTCGGTTCGCTCATATAGATTCTAAGGAGTAAGAAAATGGACGAGGCACGAAGAAAAGAATTGCTGGAGATGCTTGAAGCCGAAGCACGCGCCAAAGGAACGTCTAATTCAGGCGATATCGACCGCTTGAAGAAAGCGTTCGATAGCCAGTTCGGTTGGGCTTACAATAATCCGCACGCTGCTATCGATGAAGAGAACGTCAAAAGGTTCGTTGCCCACGAGCTTAAGGGCTAAGCATTACTCAGCGTTAGAATACGGGCGAACGAAGTTCAAGCATTTTGAAGAAACTTGAATTCCGTCCGTTCGCAATGCTTTAATTGATATGCAGCGATAGCACCGCAGTTGTTTATGCCAGTGCGGGAGTAGCTCAGTGGTAGAGCTCTTGCCTTCCAAGCAAGATGTCGCGGGTTCGAGTCCCGTCTCCCGCTCCACTTTTGCGCTTGAGGTAAACCAATGTCTGAAGATCTGAGCGGCAGCTCCAGAGTTGTTCCGGTAAAAGTTATCGCGAAGCGCATCTCCGAGATTCTCGGATCGTCGGGCGGCAGCGTTGAAGAAGCCTGCTGGGCTTTTGTCAACGAGCCGCCCGACGATCCGCTAAAGCGCCTCATGAGAGGGACGTGGGATGCCCGCGGCCGCGAGCTCCTCATTGGCTGGTACTACGAAGGCGCTAAATTCGATCTGACCGAGCCGGACAGTAACGAAAGCGCGTAACTCGTTTCGGCGATCTTAGGAGGAAGCAGATGCCTCGTTATATGATCAAGACTCGCATACCAAAGAAGACTGCCTAGAGCTGCTCGACGAGTTCCTCCGAGCCGGCGCGCACTATCTAACGCGCGCGGAGTGGGGCTGCAATGGTGGCGTGCACACTGCCTGGATCGTTGTCGACGCCAAAAGCGAAGATGAGGCGCGTCACCATATCCCTCCGATAATCCGCAACAGGGCGATGCTGGTGGAGATGTGTCAGTTCACGCCGGAGCAGATAAAGGCGTTCCACGACGATAAATAAGCGCGGGAGAACATGTCACTCTGAGCGAAGCGAAGAGTCTACGTAAGATTCAATACTAGCCAGATTCTTCTCAAATGTAGATTTGTCGCTCTGGGCGATGCGACTTACCTAGCTAAACAGCATCTCGTAATCGGCATTTCGAGAGCCGGTAACGGTTTCTCGCAACCCATCGATAGGCCATCACGCCCAATCGGTCCATCCCGGGCAGCGACAGGAACGCTGCTAGCGGTCTCAGCGGCGCAAACTTTCGTAAAAGCATTCTAATAGCGTAAAAGCCCTCATAGACCGCGCCGTCGTGGGTTGCATGAACGTATACACTTCTGCTGAGGTCGCTGCGCGAGACGCCTGGCGGGAGCCAGCCCGATTCCTGAGACCGTACCCAATCGATCTCGCAGCCGGGTTCGATACGCGTAAGTGCTGCTACCGTCGCCGAGCAAAGGCCGCAGTCGCCATCGTAGTAAACCGACACTGCCATTAGATTAGCCATCCTTGGTATTCCAACTATAGATTACAATCTGGTTGAACAAAATAGCGATTTTTGTTTACCATTGTGTATGGTAGCGTTTTCAAGCGGCTTGCGAAGGATTGAATAGTCTCACTAAGAACGAGGTAAGGAATGGCTAAAATTCTAAAACTGGATCACATGTTATTGGTGGGGGCAGTGATTCTTACTGTATTGTTCGCCAGCGCTATGGCGTTCTTGTTGGTATCAGGAGGTAGTCCGAAACCCACTGTGGCTCAAATTGTCGACCAGGCGTCAGAGGCATCTATTGTTCCGCCAGCGGGCAATGTGCTCTACGTCAAGACCGATATTTACCGTAGATATAAACCTGATGCGGACCAGGCGCCTGCAGAAGGCCCCGAAGGAGATAGGCCGAGTTTATATTCACTAATTCCCGAGAGAAGGATTTTTGAAGTATGGATGGAGATTGCTGATTCTGGTGGCCTCGTAAGCCAACGCTACGGGATTCTTACTGATCAATCTGGCCAAGTTATTCAGGAGGAACTCTATGATGGGGATGCTGAATTCCTTCATGAGGCTTTTCTTAATAGGGTAATAAAGTTTCCTGATCAGGAGCCCCCAAAGGCTGGCGTAACTATCAATATTGATGAACTACTGGCAGCGGACAATGCAGAACTGATCGGTGAAGGTTCATTGGCTGGGGAATCAGTGTATATCATTGAGGTTAGACGCGTACCTACGCCCGGAGAGCTAAAGCAGGAAGGGGACTATGTCTCCCCTTACTATGCCGATCTAGCGCCTGTTGAACTGGTGTCACGCTATCAGATAGCGAAAGATTTCTACTTTCCATCAGGCAGGGAGCTATTTGCCGTTCAGGCGGACGGTTCTCGCCACTTGGTAAGCCATAACCTAAAAGTTGAGATATCTACGATGCCCGCAAGCCAGCTTCCGGATGACTTCTTTAGCCTCAAGCATGCTGCTGGCGCTGATGTAGTTGAGGCAAAGCGCTAGGAGGCCAGGAAGATGAAACTTATATTCAAAGTTAGCGTCGTTCTCGCATTGTCCTTACTTAGCGTAATTCTTTCACAAAGGGATTCGACCGCATACCACCTTATGACTTGTAGTTCGGACTATATTGAAGGAATCGAAGGGCATACGTTATCAGGATATAACTGCATGAGTTTTGAAGACGGTACAGGATTTAGCTGGTTTAATCGCAGCTGGGGAGCTTGGAACCCGGCTGGTTATATAATCATCGAAGAGGTCGAAGGTTATGATAGGTGTGAATCGACTGACCCATGGGACCTAAGGATTAACGACTCAGATTACGCATTCTATACACAAGTACTGTGGGTTGACGCTTACGGCACGGTTCAGGACTGTGGGCAAACTCAACAGCATGAATATAGAAGTATCGGCAAGCATTATTGGGAAGATCCATCAGGAGACCTATTAAGGGAGGTATGGACGTTCGTGTTCCTTTTGGGGCTGCTTAGGCTTTCACCCAGGTGCCGTTGTATCTCTCCGGGAAGCCGGGCGCCTGTTTGAATCCGCCGACCCTTGGCGATACTGCGAACTCCCCGTTCGGTACGTAAAGGGGGATGTGGAGGGCCAGGTCGATGCTTTTCCTCATGATCTCCTGGAGGATAGACTTCCGTCTCTCGGGCTCATCGAGTATGACGGCCTGCTGGTCGATCAGTGCGTCCAGCGGAGAACCGACCTGCTCGAATATCGTAGCGTCGTTTCCGCTGCTGTGGAACCAGGTGTAAAGCTGGCCGTTCGGGCCGCCACCACCGGGGCGATGGCTGCTCAGGTTCAATTCGAACTCGCCGCGCACGAACACGCGCTCGGTGATCTCGACCCTATCGATGATCCTGATTTCTGGAGCGAGGTTTACCTCGCGGAACTGTCCCACGAGCAACTCAGCCGACCTCACCTGGTCCGATTGTGGCAGGCCAGCATCGAGTACGGGCTTCCAGGTGTTGAGATCGACGCCGGCAGCCTGGAACAGTTGCCTTGCTGCCTGGATGTCGCGACCCAGGAGGCTGTCGATCTCCGACTGCGGTAGGTGCCAGTCGGTCGAAGGTACGAAGAACCCCGGGTTGACGTAGCCGCTCCCGAATAGCACGGCGTCGATAAGGCCCTTACGATCGATCAACTTGGAGATGCCCTGACGCACCCGCTGGTCTCTAGTGGGTCCGTTTACGCCGGAAGCCATGAGCGGGATCCAGCCCTGCAGCTGCAACAGCTTGGCGTCCTGTACAGTTAGATCGGGAATGCTTTGCCTTAGGAGCTGCGTGATCTGGCCGTTAGTGTTTTGTATCAGCCCCTGTCCGGTGCGGAAAGCTGACTGCTCGGTCTGCTGGTCGGCTACAATGGTTCTCTGCCAGGTGGCAAGATAGGGAATACCTTGTTCCCAGTAGTTAGGATTCGCTTGCATAGTTATCTGCTGCACAGGGATGTGCTCACCGAATAGCCAGGGCCCTGAACCTATCGTAGGGCCGTTTTGCAAATTGCCGTTTACGTTAACGGCTTCCGGAGCCGCAATCTTAGCCCGCACTTCGGACATCGCCCAAACGAAGTCCGCATCCGCCCGCTTCAACTTAATTTCGACCGTCCTTGGATCAGTTGCAGTAATGGTGTCCACCGCGTTTAGAATACCGGCATTCGTACGCTCAGACCGTATACGTTCGAGGCTGAAGACAATATCCGCAGCCGTGACGTCGCGCCCGCTTACGGGAGGTACGTTTTGCCATTTCAAACCCTGGCGAACCTTGAAAACGTATGTCGTGGGGTCAACAGTCTCAAAGCTCTCAGTGACGTCGCCTGTGAACTCGATTGAATCCGGGTATTTGCCCAGATCGAGGTTTAACGGTCTCCCATAGGCGATCGCCGGCCCTGTGTCATGCAAAGCCAGGAACGATTGAGAGTGGGGGTCCATATGAGGGAAGTCGCTGGTGTCGAAGGTCACTAGGCTTAGCGTGCCTCCTCGCTGGGGCTGCTGGGCCCCACCACCGGTGGGCGAAGTCGTACCTGACGGCGATTCCTCGTCGTCACCACAGCCGATTACCGCCGCGGCTGCTAGCCCGGCACTGCCAAGTGCTGCCCCCTGTAGCATACGGCGGCGGCTTAGTCGTCGCTGCCAGAGGCGGTTCCAATAGTTATGCTCTTCAACCATGTAAAAGTCACTCCTCCATAAACTGATTAAATAATCTATACAATCGAAAACACTTAGTGTCAACTATTGGAGTATAAAATAGCTTTTTGAGAGGATACTTATGCAGTCGGGGATAGTACCGTGAATTTCAAGCAGGGCTGAACTATGTTTAGTCTGTTATCTGCCTACCTCGACCTTGTGCCGGTCGTATTCGGCCTGTTCAAGCTCCTGCGAATCGGCTATGACGCCTAGGTGATGCCGGAAGACCATCTCCCCGCCGAGCCAGCCGGATATCGCTAATATAATGACGCCTACGGCGTGCAGCGCCAGGACGGCTGTCAGACGCTGCCCGGTTACCGCGCCATCATCCGCCATCAAAATCGCGGCGGCTACGAAGATGCCTACTGTCGTTAGATTTATGATCATATGGGCGGTGGCAATGCCTCTGGCCTTGCTGTAGACGGCCATCGAGAAATAATCGGCGAACCCCGGGACGGCCGCCATTAGGCCCATAAAAGTAGCGCCGATCCCTGTCCAGAAAGAGATGTCGTACCAAGTCTGGTCTTTATCGGTCGCCAGATAAACGAAATCCGCGATCAACGTCCAGACGAATAGGCCGATCGCCAACGGCACTAGCATCGGATGTATAGGATGACCCTCAATAGCAAAACGACTCCGCATGCTAGACCTCCGATTTGATAGAACGAGACCCAATGTTACTTAGATAGTCTAGACTGAAATCTATTAAAACAGGGTAAATAGAAAAGAGGTCGGCATAACAAAACGGTATCGAACTTATATGCGCGCAGAACTATAAAGCCGCTAGCCAGCTGGTCGCCAAGGCGATAGAGCTTCCCATTATCGCTGGCCAGTGCGCAGACTTGTACCGGGACGTTGTCGATATTACAGCCGTTACGAGCAGCCCGACTGATGCGAAGAACAAAGCGTTCGGCATTCCCAACCCTGGCCACAGCCCCACGGCTAGGGCTTGCGCCAGCAGGACCGATAGCCAGCAAGCCAGATACGCCTGCTTGGGTGTCAAGCGATGCGCCAGTCCTTCGATCCCATGCGCTGCGTCCGATTTGATATCTATGATGGTATCGGCCAGATGGATCGCTATCACCAAGGGAGCGCCGCTCACGTAGGCCAAGCAGAGCTGAAAATCGAAACGGCCGACTGCTTCGAAGGCAGCGAGAGGCAGAGTCGGTAGGCCTACCCAGAACGGCAGCCAGCTCAAAGCCGTGCTTTTAAGCCATGCGTTGTAGACAAAGCCGGCCGCTACGCCGATAGCGACCAAAACTGCCAGGCCTAGGCTAAGAAAGCCGGCGACGGCAATTCCAGCGCCTGCTAAGAGTACAGCAAAACCCAAAGCGGTTGACGGCTTCACGTAGCCTTGAGGCAGCGCCCGCCACGGTTTCGTTGAGGCGTCCAGTTCGCGGTCGCAGTAGTCATTATGGAGCGATATCGCGAGCTGCGTGAGCAGCAACGAACTCAACAGCACTGCCAGTTCCACCGCCGGTGGCCAGCCGGTGACCGCGGTGGCAGCGAAGGCTGTCGTGCCGAGCAATACGGCGATGATCGGCGGCAGGTGCAGCAACTCGACATAAGCGATAAGCCTAGGCCAGGAGCCGCTATGACGAAGACGGTAAACGTTCGAGGTTTCCATATATTCGATACGTTTAGAGGTTGCGCCAGCGACCCAGCACAAGGCTGGCGTTGATGCCGCCGAAGCCGAAAGAGTTCTTGATCGCATAATCGGCTTCGATTTGTTGTCCACAGGGAGGCACGTGGTTCAATTCACAGGCGCTATCGGGACAGACTAGGTTCGCAGTGGGCGGTAGCCAGCCACGGTTCAACGCCATCGCTGTAATCGCCGTCTCGATAGCGCCTGTGGCGCCTAAGGGGTGGCCGTGCAGCCCTTTCGTGCCGCTTACATAAGTCGTGTCGGCGTGCTTTTGTAAGGCAAGGCGTATAGCGGCGGCCTCCGCGGCGTCGCCCAGGGGAGTGCCGGTCGCGTGGGCGTTCAAATACCCGATCTGCGCAGGAGAGATCTCGGCGTCGTCGAGGGCCTGTTCGATGGCCCGGGCCGCTTGCTTCGCGGAGGGCAACGGTTCCGTCATGTGATATGCGTCGTTCGTCAAGCCGTAGCCTAAGACCTCGGCGTGAGGTCGGGCGCCGCGCTCCAGGGCGTGTTCTAGCTCTTCCAATATAAGGACAGCAGCTCCCTCACCCATCATGAAGCCATCGCGGTCTTGATCGAAGGGCCGACAGGCGTGTTGGGGGTCGTCGTTATGTGTCGTCATGGCCTTGATCACGGAAAACGCGCCGAACGTTAGCGGCGCGAGTGGAGCTTCCGCTCCTCCGGCTAAAGCGAGGCTCGCACCGCCGGAGCGGATCAGCCGGAAAGCTTCACCGATAGCCACGACGCCGGATGCGCAGGAGTTCGCGTTGCCGATGACCGGTCCATTTATGCCGAACTCGATTGAGACATTCGTTGCACCGGCGCCGCCGAAAACGGCGAGCGCGAGCATCGGGGCGGCCGCTTTTATACCTCCGGTCAAAAATCGCTCGTGCTGTTGCTCTGCGAAGGCGATCCCTCCCAGGGCGCTCCCTAGATAAATAGCTGTCGTTTCGCGGTCGAAGCAGGTTTCACTGAGGCCGGCGTCATGGAGCGCTTGCTTACTCGCGGCGATGGCAAACTGCGAATAGCGGTCGAGTCGGTGAGTTTTGCGCTCATCGATATAGTCCAGCGGATCGAAGTCCGAAATCTCCATCGCAACCTGTGAGCGAAAAGGAGAGGCGTCGAAGCGGGAGATCGACCGTCCAGCCAGAGTCCCTGCTTTAACGCCTCTCCAGAGGCCCTCGCGTCCCGAACCGATCGGCGTGATCGCCCCGATGCCGGTTATGACGACGCGACGGTCTGCCTTCATTTACCCTCCGTCGATTCGGTTGTCTGTAGAGCGCCCTGGCTTTCGGCTAAGGCTTTGATCGTCTGCAGGGTTTTGCCTGCGATGTACGCGACGAACAGCGGCCCGATGATGCGATTCGCCACCCAACCGCCGATAAGCGGCCAGCGAAGCCGCAGGTCGTGCCGTATCGTCACTTTCACCGCTTCTGGGCCGGGCTCAAACGTCCAGGCGACGTCCATCCCCTTGGTGATGCCTCCGACGTGGTGGTAGGTTATCGTTGGCTCGTCCGGGATCAGTTCCTGCACTGCCATCCAACGGACGGGGATCCAGCCCCTCCGCGCCGCCATCTCGGCCAGGCGGCGGTTGCCTTCTTCCCGCACTACGCGCACCCAGCGGTAATGCGGCAGGATATCCGGCCAGCGGTCGATTTCGGAGGCGTACTTGTAGACCGTTTCAAGTGACGCCTGGATTACGGCAGAATTTTCAGTATGCATCTCTCTTCCCTTATGGCTTTAACAGCGACCACAGATAACGCGGCCTTAGCACCTTTCCCGCCGGCGAATAATCGCCCAGCACTTCCGTCAGACCGCGCGCTACCTGCGCTCTGGCAGCCAGCCGGTCGATTACGTAGTCGAACAGCTTCGGCTTGCCTAAAAAGAACTGAACGAGCGAACAAACGCGCTCCTTATCGGCGAAAGCCGACCTGCGTGCCGCCGCATAACCGATAGGAACGTTAGATTCCTCGCGAAGTGCCGCTTCTAGCGACGCCGTAGCTAGCTCCGCTCCCCGTAGCGCTCGATAGATACCTTCGCCCGTGAAGGGGTCGCGGAAGCCGGCGGCGTCGCCGACCAGCAAGTAGCCTGGGCCTACCACGTTCCTGACTTTATGGGCCAACGGCCCGATCCCACGTACCGGCGTCACACGCCGGGCCGGCCCCAGAGCGGCCCTGACGCCAGGGAATTCCGCAACCCTTTTGTCGAAATAAGGTTCCATCGGCCCTCGGTCGGTCGGGCGCTCGAGGTCTTCTACCAGCCCAACGTTGACTAGGCCGTTGCCGACCGGCGCTAGGCCGCAGTACACCTTCCGCCCTGTGTGCATTTCGCCGTAGTCCGTGATAGCCGCAGCGCCCTCATAACGCGCCACCAGGCCGATCCGGCGCGGCCAGTCTGGATCCGCGTTTAGGCCTAACGATCGGGAGATGACAGAGTGCACGCCGTCCGCACCAACGACGAAGCTGGCGCTTATAGTTTGTTCATCGCCATAACCTGACCTCGCTCTCACGCCTGCCACGCGGCCATCTTCGACGATCACATCCGAAACTCGTATATGCTCCCGGACCTCGGCTCCGCAATCGCGTGCATAAGTTAGAAGGGCGTTGTCGAATAGAGGCCGGGATATGCCCATCGCGTGACGGCTACATAATCCGGTCTGGGAATCAGCATAACTTTGGAGGAAGCTGTTGTGCCGGCCGAAAATCCTCATACCCCTTACTAGCGATAGGTTTAAAGCACTTACTTTCTCCATCGCGCCAAGGCGTTCCAAGACATCCATCGTGCCTGGACTAAAGTACTCGGCGCAAGGTTTCTCACGCGGAAACTTCGCCTTCTCCAGCACCAAGACATAATGCCCTAGTCTTGCCAGCGAGGCGGCAGTAGCCGCGCCAGCTGGGCCGCCGCCTACAACAATAACGTCGAAACGCTCTCTCATGACCTAATCTCAGCGATCATCGCCGTGCGATAGCCTAGGCTTTTAATGAATGTAACTGCGCCTAATCCTGCCTCGTCGGCCAGCTCCGCCATCTCCTCTATCGTATAGGCGCGTTGCACAGATAGAGGCGCGTCGTGGCGCGTCAGCGGGTTCGTTGTTAACGTGCGACTAAGCGCCCAAGCGCTGAAATAGCCGAACCAGGTCCGCATGAGATCGTTTACGACGATACCGTGTTTGGCCACCCTCCCCATCTCCGCAAGAGTTATTACAGCGTCCCGCGGGTTTAAGTGGTGAAGCAGTAGAGAGCATATTGCGACATCGAAGCTTCGCTTGGCGAAGGGCAAGCGTCTGGCATCAGCCAGCGCTACGTTGAGGGTTGTGTGTAACTCATCCGACAGAACATCGATGACCCCCAGGCTAAGGTCTACGGCGGTGACGGCTGCCCGGTATTCGCGGCGCTGCGCCCACGTCGCGATCGCACTTGGTATATCAGCCGCACCCGCACCAACATCGATGACCGTCAGTTCATCTCCCGGCTGTAGGTCAGGCAGCAACATCCTTAGCGCTCTTATGGTTAAACCCGTGCCTCCCAGCCACTTGTTTACCCGTTGCATGTCGGCTAGATTCGCAGCCAAAAGCACTGGATCGTGTCCCTCGCCGTCCAACATTTCTAGCTTTTCGCTTCTTATCATGCGAGGTGAGACTAACTTGATCATCAATACGGTTATCCTGTCCCGAAAGAACTAAAGCTAAGAGTTTGTGATAACTATAAAGTATACGGTTTAGGGTTGTCGCTAGCTTTTGAGTTTAGATTGCGGTCATTTCAGCGACGTAAAAAAGCCGCGATATCCCTTACAGACGTATCGCAATAGAGTTTGGTGAGCATTTTAAGCGTGGTATAACGGATTGAAGGTGCGAAAATAAAACAAAACAGTGGTCAGTGATTAAGGAGCAAATAAGGAGCGAATTTATGGGATCCTCTTATGGGACGATCAACACGGTCAGCGGTGAGCGGTTGGACGTGATCAGGGGTAGTGGCGATATCCAGATCGTCGTCACCTGGCCGCAGGGCAGGGAAGACCGGTTGCGCTTGGCGATGAATGAGGTACGCGACCTGGCAATGCTTTTGCGTGAAGCGGCCGATACAGAGCAGGGGCTACTCGACTCCACGGAATCAGGATAGGTCGGTGATTGCCTAGGAAGGCGTTAAGGACAGCCGAGAAGTCCGGCTATTTTATCGGCCGGAACCGGGCTGCTAAAGAGATAACCTTGAGCCTCATCACAGCCTATGGATTTAAGGAAGCCTAATTGTTCTTGAGTTTCTAAGCCTTCGGCTATCACTCGTAGGCCCAAAGTGTGGGCCATTTCGACGATCGATTGCACGATGCACTTTACTCGTGCGTCAGCTTCAATGCTTGAGATAAAGCTGCGGTCGATCTTCACGGTGTTTATCGGCAGGCCGGCGAGCGCTCCCAAAGACGAATAGCCAGTACCGAAGTCGTCCATCGCTATGCTGACGCCGTCATCTTTAAGCTCACGCAGTGCCGTAATGCTGGCCAACGCATCCGACATCGCCAGGCTTTCAGTAACTTCTACCTCTAAGCTTTCGGGAGATATGCCACTGCTCTTAAGCGCCTCTGCGACCATTCGGCGGGCGACTCCGTGCTCCAGGTCCCGTCTCGAAAGGTTAACCGCCATGTGTAGGTCTGTAGCGCTGCGCTCTTGCCACTGCCTCAGTTGAGCGCTGGCAGTCCGGAGGACGAACTCGTCGATCGAAGTTATAAAGCCTGTCGCTTCGGCAATTGGTATGAATTCAGAAGGCGGAATGATCCCTCGCTCTGGATGTAACCAGCGCACAAGGGCCTCTACCCCGGTGATCTTTCCGGTCGTAAGAGAAACAAGTGGCTGGTAATAGACTGTAAGCTCGTTGTGGTCGAGGGCACTGTGAAGTTCCGTCTCCAGCAGCAGCCTATCTTTCGCTTTAGCGTATCGTGTGTCGTCGAAAATGGCGATGCCCGAACGGCTCGCCTTGGCTTCGTCTGTGGCCATCTCGGCGCAGGCAAGGACGTCGTCGGCGTGGCTGTATGCGCTGCTTCCTAAGGCGACACCGAAGGTAAACTCAACAGCGATCGATCTTTCGTAAATATCGAAAGGAGCCGCAAAAACGTCTCGAACTCGTTCAGCGAACTCTCGGGCCGCCTCTCTTAAGGCGCCAGTTTCTGCAAGGATGGCGTATTTGTCTCCCCCTATACGCGCCAGCTCTGCGGAGCCGATAAAGATGCCGCTCAGCCTGCGGGCCACAGCCATCAAGAGTTGATCGCCGGCGTTGTAGCCGAACGTTCCGTTAAAGGCTTTGAGCCGGCGAACGTCTAACGCAACGACAGCGAAGTTATAGTTAGCGTCACGCCTGGAGCGCCAGAGTGCCTCTCCGATCTGGCCTATGAAGTTGGAGCGATCGGGCAAACCGGTGAGCGGATCGCGAAAACTTGGGGACGCGATACGCTGTCCCCAACTCTCGTGCGAAGAGCTGTTTTTGTTCGAGAACCTTCTTGCTAGCAAGCTGAAGTTATTATCGTTGGAGGTTCTCGCCGTTTTCTCGCCAAAAACTTAAACGCGCGTCCGCGACAGCTTTCATGGCCTATACTCGTGATGGAGAACGGTGTTTTGATGCTTGTAAGCACTGCAGAACGGTACGCTTGGCTTACCGCTGGCGATCGAGAATTACTACTACAATGCCGCGAAGAGCACTATCGCTCCGGTGGCCCCGGAGGCCAGAGAAGGAATAAAGTCGAGACGGCCGTCCGAGTTTATCACTTGCCAACCGGGCTGATTGCTTACTCGGACGACTCGCGATTAGTTGCGGAGAACCGCCCTAAGGCACTGCGCCGTCTGCGCGAAAGGATCGCCCTTGCGGTGCGAACCCCGTTTGATCTGGACTTGCCGAGGCTTCCTGCAGGGTTCGCGGCTCAACGGGGAGCTAACGGCAGCCTCTCCGTCAACAAAAGCAACCCAGTATACCCGGTGATTGTGGCGACGGCATTGGATTCGCTAGACGCTGCCGGCGGAAGTTACGCGGAAGCGGCAAAAGCATTAGGGCTCACGACTAGCCAGTTCATCCGCTTCCTACGTTCTGATCCAGAAGTATGGCGAGCGATAGAAGAGGCAAAAGCCAAGAAAGAGGCTTATGTCTCTAAGTCGAAATAAGGCGATTTCGCCTTGAGTTGACAAACATGTCGCTCTGAGCACTTCGCTTCGCTCAGCATAAACTCCGCTAAGAGGCTGACGTACGCAGGCATTCAACGTAGATTCTTCGCTTCGGGGGGTTTATCCTGAGGCATCGAAGGGTCGCTCTAGAATGACACTAGTCGACGGTCGCCTTGACTGCCTTGTCGGCGCTTGCTAAGATCGATTTCACGGGCGGTTAGCTCAGTCGGCCAGAGCGCAGCGTTGACATCGCTGAGGTCAGTGGTTCAAGTCCACTACCGCCCACCATGTGAATATTAGCGCTGAATAGGACACGCGACGTCCGGTACGTCACCAGAGAAGGGGCCATGGCTGAAAGCTCCTGGCCAATGCAGGTCGTCGCACCACCTAGGAGCTGGGAGGGCGAAAGCGATCGTAAATAGCTTTCTCCGGAGGCACCGTTAAAGGCCCGAACGAGCCCACCTTTAGGTGGGGAACGTGGGTGGAACCACGGAAGGATCTTCCTCCCGTCCCGCAAGGGACGGGAGTTTTTGTTTCAAGGAGTAGATACGATGGCAGTCGAATTAAGTAACATAAGCAAAGAGGAGCGGTTGCACAGGATGCGCCACTCCGCGGCACACATCATGGCAGAAGCCGTGCTCGAAATCTTTCCTGAGGCGAAGTTCGCTATCGGCCCGCCCATAGACACCGGTTTCTATTACGATTTCGATCTGCCCAGACCTCTCACCCCGGGGGACTTGCCGGTCATCGAAGCGAAGATGCGTGAACGCATAGCCAGTAATGTGCCATTCGTTTATTCGGACATAAGCAAAGACGAGGCGCGACAGCTTTTCGGAAGCCAGCCCTATAAGCTTGAGATCATCGAGGAGATCCCCGATCAAGAGGTAAGCCTCTATAAGCATGCGAATTTCGTAGACCTTTGCCAGGGCCCGCACGTCAATACCACCGCGGACGTCCCGGCGTTCAAGCTGGTTAGCACAGCGGGCGCCTACTGGCGCGGCGACGAGAGCCGCCCCATGTTGCAGCGTATTTACGGCGCTCTTTTTGAGACAGAGGAAGAGCTAAGCGGATACTTGCAGCACGTCGAGGAGGCGCAGCGTCGAGACCATCGCCGCTTGGGACGTGAACTCCAGCTTTTCATGACCGATCCCGTGGCGCCGGGCAGCCCGTTTTTCTTCCCGAAGGGCGCGTTCATCTATAACCGTCTAGTGCAATATGTGCGAGACCTTTACAAAGAATACGGTTACGAAGAGGTGATAAGCCCGCAGGTCTACGGTGTAGATCTGTGGCGGCGCTCCGGGCACTACGAGAACTATCAGGAGAATATGTTCTTTATCGACATCGAAGACCGAGAGTTCGGTCTAAAGCCGATGAACTGCCCCGGCCACGCGATGATGTACGCGGCGCGGACGCATTCTTACCGCGAGCTTCCAATACGGTACGCTGACTTCAGCAGGCTACACCGCTTCGAACGCTCCGGTGTATTGCACGGCCTAACTCGCGTTCGCAGCTTCGCCCAAGACGATTCCCACATATTCTGTACCCCTGACCAAGTTCAGGCCGAAGTCCACAATTTCCTACGCATGCTCTTGGATACGTACAAGATATTCAGCTTTAGCGATGTGCGCATTCAGCTTTCGCTGCGGCCTGAGAAGCGTGTAGGTACCGACGGGATGTGGGACCGGGCAGAAGATGCGTTGCGTAGGGCGCTGAACACTCAGGAGATCGATTTCCTTGAAATCCCCGGCGAGGGTGCGTTCTACGGCCCCAAGATCGATTTCATGGTGACGGACGCCTTGGATAGAGAATGGCAACTCGGCACCGTGCAGCTAGACTTCAATCTCCCTGAGCGCTTTGACCTCGAATACGTTACCGAAGATGGAAGCCGCGAACGGCCCGTCATGGTGCATCGTGCGGTATTAGGGTCGCTGGAGCGATTCATTGGCGTGCTCATCGAGCACTACGCAGGCGCCTTTCCCCTGTGGCTCGCTCCAGTGCAGGCGACCCTGATCCCAATTGCCGATCGACATGCGGAGTATTGTCGTGATGCGGCTGCCTTCCTAAGTAAATCCGGACTGCGAATCGAAGTGGACGCAAGCAATGAGCGCATGAACGCCAAAATACGGCAGGCGCAACTGCAAAAGGTGCCGTACATGCTCGTCGTCGGAGATCGAGAACTCGAAGCAGAAGCTGTATCCGTTCGCAGTAGAAGCGGTGAAGACCTAGGCTCCATGAAAGTTCCCGAACTTCAAGCCCGTCTACTTCACGAAATCGAAACGTATAAGTAATTGTCGCTGTGGTTAGACTATAGCGAGGCCTAGATCGTGTAACACTGTCTCGTTTAGTACGCCATAGTCTTATAGATAAATCTATGGACGTGACGGTTAACTTAATGGTAGCCTGAGTTGTTTAATATATAAACTGCTAAAGTTGGGACGATAGTAGTAGGGCTAACTATAGATGCAAAATATTATCACAGGCCACTGGGAAACCACCGATGCGGCAGCCGAGGTTGAAGAGGAAGAACGCGGGAGCACTGATGGTGGATTTGTCTCACGCTACAACGAGTATTTTCCTAAGGTCTTTGCCTATTTGTATAGCCGGGTCCAAAATAGGGAAGCTGCTCAGGATTTAGTAGGAGAAGTCTTCGAAAAAGCCTTCGCGAAGTCAGAAAACTTACGGTCAAAAGACGCATTTGGCGCCTGGCTATTTACAATAGCTAGAAATACTGCAGCTTCTTACTGGCGTAAGCAAAAACTGGCTGCTAATGCACTCAGGGCCATCGGGTGGCAGACCGAGCTTTTCGATATCTCACCGGAGGAATCAGTTTTAGAGCACGAAAGGATCGGGGTACTGATAAGTCTGTTGCAAGAATTGCCTCAAAGAGAGCAAGATATTTTGTCGCTGCGGTTTGATGCAGATTTATCTAATCGCGATATCGCGAAAGTTATGGGTATAAGCGAGGTAAACGTTAGGGTTATTATTTATCGCGCTATACGCAAATTACGGGATCAAATGAACGACATCCTACCTTCTGCCATGTAATACCCTCATATACAAATAGTGACACCGCTTTCACCAAGGGAAAGCGGTGTCTTCGCGTACTGCCCAGTGAATTACTCGGACGGGTCGTGACGACGCTCTCGCATCATCTCGTATAACAGGTTTTCGACCGCCAGCAACAGCAGTAGCGCCATCCTCTGCTGCCGGCGAGGCATCCTTGATAAATGCTGAAGTAGATCGAAATCGATCTTTTCAGCAAGCGCGATGCGGTCTTCAAATTTGTCTGCCATATTAGCTGGGGATCCTCACTATATTTCGTTCTTCGGTTCAGGCCGGGCGCTTAATATAGCACCCTCTACAACATTTCCAAGTCCTTCCAAGAGGTAAAGCAATCGGCGTTGGTGGTCTCGAGACATATGACCAAGGTAGCGCAAAAGATCTGGATCTACTTGTGCCTCATAGCCCTCGTAGGAGCGGCGCAAGGTGCGTACGGACGGATAACCGGCCGCCTCGAAGAGCTCATCTGGGTTAACGTGCATGGCTTCCGCAAGGCGTAGTAAGACAGCCGCACTCGGGTTCTTAACATCCCCGTTTTCGATTTGTGAAAGATATGCCTGGCTGAGGTCTGCAGCTAGCGATAATTGTCCTTGACTTGCCCCCATCGATTGCCTGAATTCTCTGATCTTACTCCCAAGTTCCATTGCTTCTCCTCAATGGTAGACGTAATTCTTGCATTCGGTCTTACAGGAGTCAAGAAGGGTTCGCTTCCGGTTGGCTGACTCCATAAAGGACGTCCTTGACCATTTATTAGTCTCTTAATAGAGACGGAGAAGAGAGGGTGGAGTTACAAAAAGAGAAGACTTCTTGGGGTTCTTAAAGGCAGAAAAAACGACCCAAATAGGGCGGGCTAGCGGAACATATCCAGCTCGGGGGCGCGGACTAAGTCGGTCGCCTTGCCCTCGCCTTGGGGATAATCGTAACCGCGTACGATAACCACCGGCACCCTTTCCAGCTTGCCCATCGCTAACTCTGCGGCCGAAGCGAGCTCGTCCGCTGTGGCCATAACCGTGGCCCGCAAGTTGTAGCCGTGCGGGTCTTTCTGGTCGACGTAGTCCCGCTTCGCCGACATACCGGCCACGCCAACCGCAACATCCACTATCCCATCGCGCCACGGCCGACCGAAGCTGTCCGATATTACCACTGCCACGTCGATTCCCAGCAGGTTCATAATACTGGACCGGATTCCAAAGGCAGAGCGGTCCGCATCTTCTGGAAGTAGCGCGACGACCTCCTTATCGGGAACGTTTGAGGCATCGACGCCTGAGTTCGCACAGACGAAGCCATGCTTCGTCTCCGTTATGATGACGCCGTGGTCCATGCGAACGATCCTGCGGCTCTCCTGCAAAACGATCTCCACCAGCCGGGCGTCTTTGGCATAGGTTTCTGCGATCTCGCAAGCGAAAGGAGACGGTGTCACGTCCCGGAGGTCTACCAGACGGCCTTCTGCTTTGGAGACGATCTTCTGGGTGATCACTACTACGTCCCGCTCTTGCAATTCGGTTCCTTGTTCGCGGGCGGCTTCGATGATAAGCGCGGTTAGATCCTGACCCGGTAGTATTTCGGGCAGACCTCGCAGAGGGATAAGGCGTATTTCTTGACTAGCCATGGGCCTGGCTTACACTCCCGTGATCTTGATCGCGGAATGCGTCTTATAGTGCCGGTTGACGCTGATTAGCGCTGCCGTGAAGCCTTCGACATAGCGGGACACGGCTAAGACGCCTCCATCTATCGCTCGCACACCCTCTATCTTGTCGGTCAGGGCCATAACAACGCTTTTCGCGTCGCGGTCGTTCCCACAGATGATGACGTCGGCATCGATCGGCTTCTCGACTTTCGCCAGTTCGCTCGCATCTAGGTGATGAAAGCCGCTAACGACTTTTGCTCGCGGCAAGAGCGCTTGGGCTTGCTCTGCAGCTGACCCTTCGGCTACAGATATGATCCGAGGCTGCCGATCGACGAACTCTAGTGGTACTACGACATCGACGACTACTTTGTCTTCGACAACCCCGCTTATAGATTTCAAGGCTTCCACGTGCCCTGCGATCGGGACAGCGACGAAGACGATATCGGCTGCCTTCGCAGCCTCAGCGTTGCTCATCCCGCGCACTTCGCGGTTGGGCAGCAAGCTGGCGACTTTCTCCGTGGCCTCAGCCGCTCGTTCGGCGGACCGCGATCCGATGATCACATTCTCGCCGGCGTGAGCGAAGCGCATCGCTAAACCAAAGCCCTCTTGGCCGGTGCCGCCGATTATTGCTATAACGTACCTTGCCTCCATAAAAAATGACTGCGCTTAGTATAAAGGCGTGGGAGGACTAAGACTATATATAGGGACCTAAAATGTCACTTTGAGCACTTCCCGCGATCAGCATAAACTCCGCGAAGAGTCTACGTAAACATTATTCAAACGCAGTGAATTTTGTGTGGAGTTTGCCGTGAGAGGCTATCGAAGGGAGTCGCTAGGACGACGCTTGATTAGTTTACTAGCCCTTTGGCTGGTGCCTACGCTCGACGAGTCGAGCAAGAACGATGCCGATGCCATAGAGGACGATTATTGGCCCTGCCACGAACGACTGGGTAACCGGGTCAATGCTTGGTGTAACGACTGCCGCCAACACGAACGCTACGATGAGTGCAGCTCGCCACATACGTATAAGTTTCCCTGAGGTCGTGAGGCCTATACGGGCCAGGAACATAAGCACGAGAGGAATTTCGAAAGTTACCCCTGTCCAAAAGACTAGGCGCGTTACGAAGTCGATGTACGGCCCTATACGTATGAACGGCTCCGCCTGGTCGTCGCCGAAGCCGAACAGGAAACCGACGGCGGGCGGCATCATTATGTAATAGGCGAAAGCTGCTCCGCCCAAAAACGATAGGCTTGCCCCGAAGACGGTTGGGAGCAGCCACCGCTTTTCGTCCTTCGTCAGCGCCGGCGTAACGAACATGAGGGCTTGATACACAACTACGGGCATAGCCAGGATAAAGCCGCCTAGAAGGGCGACGCGAAAGTAGCTGCCGATATATCCGAGCGGTTCTGTGAAGATTAAGCGAAAGTCTTCGACCTCGTTTTCGGCGGGTCGGGCAAGAAAGTCGATGATATCTTGTGTAAAATAAACCGAAACGCCAGTAGCTATGGTTACCGCTAGGGCGGAGATAAGTAGACGATTTCGTAGCTCCTGGAGGTGCTCCAGGAGCGTTAAGTACTTCCCCTCTTCAGGCTCCGGCTCTACGGTTTGGCGCTCCGGATCTTGTTGAACGCTCATAGCAATCTGCCGTCATTACGAGCGGGGTAAGGGTTGGAACTAGCGGGGCGGATCACGGCGATCGAGCGGCACAACGTTTACGGGCCTGTTCTGCACCTCGTTATCGTTGGCCTTACTTTCGCGATCCCTACCAGGCTCTTCTTGGATCGCCCGGTTGACTTCGGATGCCGAACGGTCGATATCTTCTTCTATCGTTTTCGCTTCGCTTTCGATCACTGCGGAGGCCTCGCCAACGCTCTTCCGAGTTTCTTCGGCCTCTTTCTTCATCGCTTCGTACTCCGCTTCGAGGTCTGCCAGTTCTTCGCTGACCTGGGAAGTTACTTCAGCGGCGTATCGCCGGACAGTCCTCACGGTGCGGCCGATTTGAGCAGCTGTCTCAGGCAGGCGGTGCGGTCCTACTACCAGCAGGGCAACTAGCAGGACTAACAGAAGCTCAAGAACACCGACGCCAAAAAAGTTCACCCAGCCGCCTCCACGTCCAACATCCCGATCACATGGATATTATACCGCAGCTCTTCGTTATGATCGTTGGCCCAGCCAGTTTGCGGCTGTTAGGCCTCTTCGTCCTCTATGCCGTGCTCTTCGATGTAGTTCACGGCGTCCTGGACGGTTACGATCTTCTCGGCGTCCTCGTCGGAGATCTCAACTGTGCGGCCTTCTTGGCTAAACTCTTCTTCGAGCGACATGATCAGCTCTACCAGGTCCAGAGAATCAGCGTTCAGGTCATCTACGAACGAAGTCGCGGGCTTAATTTCATCCTCCTCGACTCCTAATTGCTCACTGATTATCTTCCTGACTCGTTCAAAAACTGTGGCCAATTTTGCACCCCGTTCTCTATGAGTCTCTTACCTCTTGTTTCTTTGCCTGCTTCTCTTCGGCCATAGCGGCGACGGATCCTAAGACCCCATTTACAAACTTGGCGGAGTTATCCCCGCCAAAGGTCTTAGCCAGTTCTACTGCCTCGTTTATCGCTACTGGCACTGGCACCATATTATCTACGATGATTTCGTAGACAGCAAGCCTGAGGATGTTGCGGTCAATGGCTGCTACCTGGTCTAAGGGCCAGGCCGGCGCAGAGTCCGTTATTATACTGTCGATCGTCTCTTTCTCAGTGATTACCCCATAAACTAATTGCCTCGCGAATTCTGCTCCTTCTTCGTCTAAAGACATCTCCTTGGCGAGACGTTGCAGTACGTTTATCGGTTTGTGTTCGGTAATATCGGCTTCGTATAGGGTTTGTAGCGCTGCTTTTCTGGCTGGACGTCTGCCTTTAACCATAACTTAAGCGCCTATACCGCCGTCCAGCACTAAGACGTGCCCCGTGATGTAGGCCGCTTCGGCAGACGCAAGAAACACCGCCGCCGCTGCCACCTCCTCCGCTTTAGCCGGCCGGCCGAGCGCTACCTGGCGTAGCAGGTGAGCACGGGCTTCCTTCGGTAAATCGCTGGTGAGGTCTGTGTCCACCAGGCCGGGTGCAATGGCGTTCACGGTGATGCCGCGAGATCCCATCTCACGCGCTACAGCTTTCGTCAAGCCGACCATGCCGGCCTTTGCGGCAGAGTAATTAGCCTGTCCTGCGTTTCCCAACAGGCCACTTACGCTGGTAATGTTGATAATACGACCCCACCTTTGTTTCATCATGGGCCTGAGTACTGCCTTCGTGCACACGAATGTACTACGAAGGTCGGTGGTGATAACATCATCCCAGTCCTTTTCCGACATCCGTAGCACCAGGCCGTCTCTGGTTATTCCAGCATTGTTTACGAGGATGTGCACCGCGCCGAACGCCTTCTGCGTCGCAGCTACGAGCCGCATCGCGTCGCGTGAAGTGCTTACGTCGCCTTGAACCAAAATACTGCGTCCGCCCGCATCCTCTATCTCGCCAGCGACGCTCTCGGCCTGTTCGGTGTTCTGTTTGTAGTTTATCGCTATGTCCGCGCCACATTGGGCCAGCGTTACGGCTACCGCTCTGCCGATACCTCGCGACGCTCCGGTCACTATGGCGACTTTGCCGGTCAGTTCGAACATTCTATTTCTTGCCTTGATCGCGTATAGAGCTCTCGGTGTTGAGGTTCATGGTGCGGACATTACTAGCGATGCGTTTAGTGAGGCCGGTGAGGACGTTCCCCGGCCCTATCTCTACTATCGTGTTGATTTTCTGCTCCGTCATATACAACACTGAGCGTTGCCAGTGTACGGGAGCGCAGATCTGCCTCAGCGACTCGTCTTTAAGCTCCCTCGCCGTTGTGAGCGGCTTTGCCGTAGTGTTGGCGATGATCGGTACTTCTGGGTCTTCGAAAGGCGCCTCGGAGAGGACCTCGGCGAATTTCTCTGCAGCGGGTTTCATCAAGCTGGAATGAAAAGCTCCGTTAACGTTTAGGGGAATCACCCGGTTAGCGCCTCTCGCTTTCGCCATCTCCATTGCCCGCACTACGGCTTCCTTGGTGCCGCCAATAATGATCTGGTTTGGGCTGTTCAGGTTGCATATTTCCGAGCCGGCCTGCAAGCAGACCTCCTCAACGGCGCTCTCCTCAAGGCCTATTATCGCTGCCATTGTCCCTGGATTGGCCGCGCCGGCCTCCTGCATAAGTCGACCACGCTCGTGGACTAACCGAACCCCCTCATCGAAGTCCAGAGCATTGGCTGCTACCATAGCCGTAAATTCTCCCAGACTATGTCCCGCCATGTAAACGGGCCCGCCATCTAGACACCCCGATTCGGCAGCGGCCGCCAGGCAGGCGATGCTTGTAGTCAAAATGGCGGGCTGGGCATTTATCGTTTGCCGCAGTTCTTCGGCCGGGCCGTAGAAGCATAGACTAGTTAAGTTAAAGCCAAGCGCCTGATCGGCTTGATCGAAGACTTCTCTGGCAGAGGAGAAAGAATCATAAAGGTCTCGCCCCATTCCAACCTCTTGCGATCCCTGACCAGGAAAAACCCAGGCCCGCTCCCGGCGCCGCGAGCTTTTTAGAGACAACAGCCTTTGATACCACATCTCTCCTCGTTTGGGCCAAAAGGATCGCCGAGAGTATAGCAAAAACAGCCTTGTCGGAGAAGGCCTTACGCGTTGGGGCGGCGCCTCTCTTCGACCGACAAGACCTCGCGGCCTTGGTAGAAGCCGCAAACAGGGCAAACGTGATGCGGACGGCGTGGACTACGACATTGGGGACACGGTACTAGCTCCGGTAAATTGAAAACGATATGACTACGCCGCCAGTTGCGGCGCGCTTTCGAATGCTTCTTCTTTGGCAGTGGAGGCAACTCTAACTCCCTTCTTCTCGCTTTAGCTCGACTGCTAAGCCAGCGAGGGACGCCCAGCGGGCATCAACCTCGGTTTTTGGACAATCGCAGGGCCCCAAATTAAGATCCGCGCCGCAGTTTGGGCATAGGCCCGCGCAGCCCGGCTGGCACAGCGGCTGAATCGGCTGCACCATCAAGCTATACTGACGTATAGCTTCCGTTAGGTCAAGCGTCTGCCGGTGGTCGATGGGAAAGCTCTCGCTCGCGTCTGTCGCCGGGAGCTTCGCTCCGGTTACGACATCCACGGTGGGCAGATACTCTTCCTTGAAAACCACTTTGGCTGACGTTTCGAGAGGCTTAAGACAGCGGCTGCACGTCTGCCGCAGCTTAAGCCTCAGATTTACCGAGACGAGAAGGCCTTCGTCGATCCGCAAGAAATTTACGGAGCCCTCAACGTCGTCTACAACCGGCGCTTCGCCGCCGAGGCCTGTGACACGTTCGGAAAGATCGTACCGGGTGTTGGAGCCGACGGGCTGTCTTAAGTTTTGAGTGACGTCAAATCGCATCGTCTAAAAAACCTTCCTTAAATGGTTTTTTAGTTCACATAACCACCTTGCCAAGCGTCTAACCTAAGTCTATAATCCACCCGCACAGATGTCCAGCCGATCAAGACCATGTTTGATACCTATCCCTTCCGGGCTCTTAAACTAGCTAAGTAATTGGATGAGCAGAGTAAGCGATCTTTACCAGCTTCAGGAGACAGACTTGGCGATAGATGTAGCGACCGCTTCTCTGACCGATATAGAGGAGCGCCTGAGCCACGACGAAGAGGTGGTGGCTGCTAGAGAAGCTGTTGCGTACCTGGAACAGCGCCTTGCCCATCTCCGCCGGCAGCAGCGAGACGTCGATCTTGACGCGGAAGACCTACGCCGACGGGTGAAAGCGGCTGAGGATAAGCTTTACGGTGGTTCTGTGCGTAACCCGCGTGAACTTGAGGACTTACAGAAGGATATTCAAGCTCTGACCCACCAGCTTAGGGGGCGTGAGGATGAAGTCCTTGGCCTGATGATGCAGGCAGAGGAAACGAACGGCGAGTTGGAGAACGCCAAAAGGCAGCTATCTGAGCTTGAAGCCCAGTGGACTGCCCAACATGAGGAACTACTACGCCAGCAGCAGGCGGTCCGATCGGAACTAGTAACTTTGGAGCAGCAGCGTGTCGGTCAGCTTCCCCGAGTAGACGCGCCTTCGATGTCGCTTTACTCTTCCTTACGCAAGACGCGACAAGGCAGGGCCGTGGCTCGTGTGCAGCAGGGGATGTGTCAGGGCTGCCGTATAGCGCTCCCTATGACGGTGCTTCAAAAAGCTAGACCCGGCATAGAACTCGTTCAATGCCCGAGCTGCGAGCGTATCTTATTCGTGAGCTAACCATGCAAGCGATCGGTTATTTTTACGTCCCAGAGGGGGGCGGCGATGCTCTGGCTGAGCGCCAGCACGAATTCGCTGCCTTCTGCAAAAAACAGGGCTATGAGATGGCAGCTACTTTCCTCGACGTATCAGGGCGCAATGGCGATATGTCGGGTTATACCCAGCTACTGGCCTTTCTTAAGCGGCCAGAGCGAGGCATGGTGGTTGTCGTCGTACCCTCACCTGGCGACCTCGGCCGGACGCCGCGCGAGATAATGCGGTCCTACTTCGATCTCGACTCGCTTGGCGTAAACGTCGTTTGCCTTGATGGCACCCCCGATCTCGCGCGTGCCGTACTGGCCGCCTGGCCGACCTTACAGAACGGTCAGGATGCTGGCGAGAAGGTGCGCGATGCCATGCGCCGCAAGGCAATTAAAGGCGAGGTGTTGGGTCGCGCCGCTTATGGCTACAAGTCCGGCGCACGGCGTCGCTTGCAAATAGTGCCGGCGGAGGCAGCCGTTGTCCGTTACATCTTCCGGCTTTATCTCCGCGACGGCTTGGGAATACGTCTAATCGCCCGCCACTTGAATGAAGAAGGCTTCCACACCCGGCGCGGCGGCCTTTGGAGCATGGTCGGTGTGCGCGACATTCTACGGAACCGGGTATATCTCGGCACGTACAGCCGGCTCGGCGTGCGCGTTCCCTATAGCCACCCGGCGATCATCTCCCAGGACGACTTCCGTCGGGTGCAGGAGCGTCTGAACTCGAGGCGTCCTAGCAGCACGAACCGTGAGACGGCGCTTTTCCTGCTTTCAGGGCTGCTGTATTGCGGATCCTGCGGCAACAAGATGACCGGTGTTACTCGCCGTCAGCGCTGGCAGCGCAGCGGCGACGGCGGCGAGAGAAGCGCCATGTACCGCTATTATCAGTGCCAGTCACGCATCAATCAGAGCGTATGTAGTTACCGTACACACAGGGCAAACGACCTAGAGGAAGCGGTCAGACAGGCGCTTTTAGGAAAGCGTGGCACGGTGGTCGAAGCGATGCCCCAGGCTGGCGATGCTGAGGCAGCTCTGCACGAAGCGCAAAAGCGATGCGACCAGCTTAAGACTAAGATGGCCCGGCTCGAAAAAAGGCTTGAGACCTATTTGGAGGCAGCCGCCACGGGTAGGGTAAGCTACGAGCGCCTCCGTAATCTGGGGTCATCTATGGCTGAACAGCGCTTGGTCTTGCTCGAAAGCCTGGAAGAAGCGCAGCAACAAGCGCAAAGGCAGTCCACAGCGGCTGAACGCCTGAAGAAGCGTTCCGAAGCGCTCGTCCAGTTGACCGGGGAATGGGACTACATGACCCCAGTCCAACGTCAGGCGCTTTTAAGAGACCTGGTCGACCGGATCACGGCGGAAGAGGGCGACATAAAAGTAACCTTGAGCCATTGACGTTCCAGTGGTAACAGAGCGCTGTTGGACCGTCTATGCCGATGGCGCCTCCCGCGGCAATCCCGGCCCAAGTTCTATCGGCGCGGTCGTCTTCGACCACGACCAAACTAAAGTGCACGAGGTCTCCCGCCGCATAGGCCGTGGCACTAACAACGAGGCCGAGTATAAGGCTGCCATCGCCGGGCTTGAAGCGGCCCTAGCGCTCGGCGCGCCGTGCATAAAGCTGTACATGGACTCCGAACTTGTCGTTCGCCAGTTGCAGGGCCGTTATCGAGTGCGAAATCCCAGACTTCAGCCCTTGTGGGGACGTATTGCTGACCTGAGGCGTCGCTTCGGTTCGTTTCAGGCCGTACACGTGCCGCGAACTCAGAACCAGTTAGCGGATGCTCTTGCCAACCGCGCGTTCACCCAAGCCGACGCCGACGTGACATAGCTGATATAATATGGTCTGGGCCCAGGAGGCTGGGTAGCTGCGGTCGTCGATGGCGACTCAGGAAAGTCCGAGCTCCACCGGACAGCATGCTGGGTAACGCCCAGGCGGGGTGACCCGACGGAAAGTGCCACAGAAACCATACCGCTCGCCTTAGCGAGTAAGGGTGAAAAGGTGCGGTAAGAGCGCACCAGCGGCCGGGCGACCGGCCGGCTGGGCAAACCCCATGCGGAGCAAGGCCAAATAGGAGGGCTTAGGTGTCCGGCCCGCCCTCGGGTTGGCTGCTTGAGGCAGTGGGTAACCGCTGTCCTAGACTAATGGCTACCGTTCGCTTCGGCGGACACAGAACTCGGCTTATAGGCCTGCTGGACCCTCAACGACGATTAGCGCGCCGCTAGCGGCGCGCTTTTCTTTTGCAGCTTGGTATGTCATCCTGGGCCCTTCGGTAGACTCAGGATGAACCCCGCGAAGGATCTATTTTTGCACCGCGTAAGCTCAGCGAAGAACCCGACATAACTCATAGCAGCCTAGTTTAATCTGTTTCGAATCCGTTGACACATCGATGATGATCTTCTCCGCTCACCCTGAGCCTGTCGAAGGGCGTTGATTTTGTAGAATGAATACGACCACCAACATCCGCGATAACCCGCTCGAAGCGATCGCTGCCATAAAAGCTGCCGATCCTGTAATGGCTGCCGTGATCGACCAGGTCGGCCCATTCGACCTAGGCGCGCGTCGCCCGCCGTTTATGGCCTTAGCAAGAGCCATTGTCTTCCAGCAGCTAGCGACTAAGGCCGCCGCTGCCATCCTAGCGAGAGTCCTTGCTCTGTACGGTGGTGAATTTCCAACGCCGAAGCAGCTTTTAGCCACGCCCGACATCGAACTGCGCCGTGCGGGGCTATCCGGACGCAAGGTGGAGTACCTCAAGGGCCTGGCGTCCGCGTTTTTAAATGGTCTAGTCGATGAGGCCCTCCTCGACTCGCTCACCGACGAAGAGATCGTGTTGCAGCTAACTCAGCTCAGGGGTATCGACCGCTGGTCAGCGGAGATGTTCTTGCTCTTTTGCCTCGGCCGTCCGAATGTATTGCCGCTAGGCGACCTCGGCCTTCGCCAGGCCGTCGGCCGCTTGTACGGCCTCGGCTCCTCGCCGACGGATGACGAGATTCGTTCGCTTGCCGAGCGCTGGCAGCCGTACTGTAGCGTCGCTACGTGGTACATGTGGCGCAGCCAGTTCACCGTAGCGTTGACGATATGGACGAGCGATCCAGAGAAGGGCGATCCGTCATCGGATGGACAAAAAATGGATTAACAGATAGCCTGATAAAAACGTATCCGTTAATCCGTTTATGGAATCCGTTGTCAGATGCTTGTGAGGTAGAAGTGGCTCTCTTCATCACCGAAAACGAAGTTAAATCCCTCCTGACCATGGATATCGCGCTGGAGGCCGTAGAGTCGGCCGCGCGTGAGAACGCCAACGAAGGGGCGCTCAACAGCCCGCGTCGTCGCCTCGCGGCGAGCGGCCGCTCGCTGCAGATGATGCCGGCGGCCATCCCGGCCTGGGGTGTCATCGGCTATAAGAGCTACCTAGGCGGTGGTGGAGGCGCCTACTTCCTGGTCTTCCTCTATAGCCTGGAGTCCGGGAAGATACTCGCCGCGATCGAGGGCAACAAGATGGGCCAGATGCGCACCGGCGCGGCAAGTGGCGTCGCGACCAAGTACATGGCACGCCCCGAAGCGAAGAGGGTTGGCATCATCGGCTCCGGTTATCAGGCGCGCTCGCAGTTAGAGGCCGTCTGCGCAGTGCGTCCCATCGAGATCGTCCGGGTCTACAGCCGCGCGGAAGAGAAACGTCGTGCCTTCGCCGACGAAATGGGTAATGCGCTAAGCGTTGCCATCGAGCCAGCCGAGAGGCCACAGACTGCTGTGAGTGACGCTGACATCTTTATCGTCGCGACGAATACGAGCGAGCCGGTGCTTTTCGGCGAATGGCTACCCCCGGGCACGCACGTCAACGCCGTTGGTGCCAACTCTATCCCCCGCCGCGAACTCGACGACGAAGTAGCGCTTCTTAGCGGCACCATCGTTGTAGAGTCGCTAGAGCAAGCCAAGCTCGAGGCGGCAGACCTACTCAGCCCCATCGAGCGTGGCAACTTAAGTTGGGACCGCGTGACCGAGCTTAAAGACGTAGTTTCCGGCCGAGCGCTGGGCCGGCAAGACGCCAACGAGATCACGCTGTTCAAGTCGCTTGGCATCGCTTTGTGGGACATAGCGGCTGGCTACCGTGTCTACGAATTGGCGAAAGCATCGGGTATCGGGCGGGAGTTGCCGTTCTAATATATGCACAGAGGGACCAATGGCTACAGCGGACGAAAACGAAGATCAAAAGAATATTCTTATAGAGCTTGATCTATTCGCTAACGGTATTGATTTCATTCTGACTGGCATAGATGGACTCTTTGAAGATAGCCTTGAACTACGATTCTACCCAAGCCCTTTGGAAAGGTCGTTAAGGAGTTATAAATACGGCATTCTTCATTTATTTTCAGGCTTTCTTTTGTTACTTAAAGAGCGACTACGCCGACACTTGGAAGAAATGATTTTTAAAGGAAGCGTTAACGAAGTTAGGGCAAAGCTTAAGGGCGATAGAATTCCCAACACAATCGATTTGGATGAGGCTCTAGATCGAATGGAGATGGGGCCACGTGTGACATTCTCAGAATCTGAGTTAAAGACCATACGTAGGATGCAGGATCTTAGAACAAATTTGAACACTATAAATTCTCAGCTAACCGCTTTGAGATCTGGTCCGAAGTTTCAGACTTTTTGTCCCTGATTGATCGGTTTTTGGTGCAACACCTGGAAGTCAATCTCGAAGTAGTGACTCAAGAGACTAGACTAATAGAGAAGATTAAATTGATCGAATCCGTATGGAAACGGATTTTGGAGCAGAGGGAAGAGGAATGGCGCCAGCAAATGCGCCCCAAGGTAAAGTACTTCAAAGAAAATCGGGAAGATGTGCTATCGGATTTGGAGTTTGAGCACCGCACGGAAAAGGGAGCATTTGAGATGTTCACGACTTGTCCAGAGTGCTACCAGTGCACCCTAATAGCCGAAGGCGACTATCGAGGCATTTGTTCCAACACAAACTGCGAAGAGTGGTTTCCTTTGACTGCTTGTTCGGTTTGTGGTGGCCTAGCGATTGGATTCCGGTGGGAAGGTGTAGTCTGTGAAAGCTGCGAGGACAGATTTAACGAACTTGTGAATCAACCCGACTAGTATCAGGTTGATACGATGCACCATGACCTCGAACTACGATATCGAAAAAGTGCGCGCCGAGTACATCGGCAAGGAGACGCCGCCCGTACTCGGACGCTACGCCGCCGAGCACGACCCAATCCGTCGCTACTGCCACATGGTGGAAGACCGCAATCCGCTCTTCCTGGACGCTCACTACGGCGAGAAGAGTCGTTACGGCGCCACCGTTTGCCCGCCCGCCGGTTGGCTCGCGATGTACTTCGCCGGGCTCGGCCCCTGGCCGCCGACGATAGAGCCGCTGCTGCCCATCGTGCCGACCCCGGGCCGACGCTTCGTCAATCTTGTTGTCGAGACGGAGAACTTCAAGCCCATCAAAGTCGGTGACCGGCTTTCGTCCAAGAAGCGCGTAGCGGATGTTTACCAGAAGGCGATACGCCTCGACCCCGAGGCCGTATGGATCGTCGGCGAGACGATCATCTCGAACCAGGACGACGAAGTGGTGTGCATCGTGCGCAACACGTACGTAGTGCACCGCACGCTGCAGGAAGTGGCGGCTGCGCAGGCGAAAATGGGGAAGGCTTGATCCGCTCTTTATCTTGTTGGCCCCTCGACAAGCTCGGGGTGAGCGGAAAATACGCCTAACGTCATTGCGAGGTCGCCAGAGGTGGCCGAAGCAATCTCTGATTTGCGAAAACGATGTTTGTTACAAGTGGCGTGGAGGATATGCAGAGATTGCTTAGCGAAGTTTATCCTCAGGAACCGAAGGGCTCGCAGTGAGTCCGAAGGATTGAAATCATGAAATCACGCCAGATCTACTGGGAAGACATTGAAGTCGAGGAAGAAATACCCGGCTACGACATGGAGATCGACGCCCGGCGCATGGTTCTTCAGCTTAGCGGCTCGCAAGACCACTACCCCATCCATTTCGACCGCAACTTCGCCCGCGCCGCCGGCCACGAAGATGTTTTTATGAGCAGCGGCTTTACGGAAGCGGCGCTTGTACGTGTTATCACTGACTGGATGGGGGACGAAGGCTGGCTGCGGAAGCTACGCTTGGAACTGCGCCGCCAGAACCGCATTGGCGATACGATGGTCTGCAAGGGCCGCGTCGCCTCAAAGTACGTCCAAGACGGCGACCATTACGTCGAATGTGAGGTTTGGGCCGAGAACCAGCGTGAGGGCATCACGACGCCCGGCCGCGCTTGGGTGATCCTGCCGTCGCGAGAGGGCAGCCAGCGCTGATATGCCGAGCGTCGTAGGCCATGCGATCGTCGGTTTGGCAATTGCAAAAACGCTTCGATTAAGTCGACGCGAAACGGCGCTCGCTGTCGGTCTTGCGGTTGTGCCGGATGCCGACGTTGTCGTCGGCTTCGTCGGCAAAGGCGACGGCGAAGTTTGGCACCGCGCCAAATGGAGCCATTCTTCAGCAACGTCATTAGCCGTAGGAACGATCGCAGCCGGAGCGACGCTAGTTATGCCGGCTAGGCGCAAGAACGGTTGGAGTTACCGTGAAGCGTTGCGAGCGGGATCGCTAGCTTCCGCCATGGTGGCATCGCATCTCGTGTTAGACCGCTGGCTCCGCAATCCGCTAGAGCGGCGAAAACGGTTACGCTTCAGTGAGCCACGGCACCTACCGGGCGTGGTCCATTACCATGTGAAGAACTTGCCAAACGATGTCGTATTTTACGGGTCGCTGGGATTAGCGTTCTACCGAATCTCGCGCTGGCTTGGTCTTTAGAAGCCGCTTGATGCGCGGAATAGCCGCGCGTGTCGCTTTTTCGCCCCGCACAATGCTTAACGGTATTTGAAAAGGCGAGAAGGAGGTTATGCCGGCCATCTGCGGCCTGATCAGAATGTCGGGTTGCCGGCGTGGAGAGCGTCCCTTCGCCAGCAGTCGTGCCGTAAACGCTACTTGCGAGAGCAGCGTTGGCAGCGGCGCCCCTCGCAACCCTTCGGCGATGAGCGCTGCCGCCGGCCTAAGGACGCGCGGCAGCGCTCGTCGCCTAGGTGGATGGCAATGACTACGTCCGCTCCCAAGCCGTACGCAATGTCCACCGGCAGCGTATTATGGACACCGCCATCGAGCAGGAACTGGTTGCCGAACGGCATCGGACGGGCCAGCATGGGCGGCGAGATGCTCGCCCGCATGGCGTCGACCACTCTACCTTCGCGCATAACGATCTCTCGGCCGGTCGCCAGGTCTAGCGAGACGGCCGCGAACGGTATCTTGAGGTCGGAGAACTTCAAGCCGTTTAATACGGCGCCCAGCCGCATCCCCAAGGCCGAAGGCGGCTCGCAGGTCAGGCCGCACAGGTACCAGCGCAGCAACTGTCTGGGCTTGATGCGTCGCATCACCCGCTCCATACGGTCCGGGTCGCCAACGGCGGCGTAGACCGAGCCGAACAGTGCCCCCGCGCTCGCCCCAACGATGAGATCGATGGGGATCTGCTGCTTGTGCAGCATCTTCAGCGCGCCGATGTGCGCAAACCCCTTCGTCCCGCCGGCGCCGAGAACGACAGCAACTTTCGTCATGGCCTTAGTCAAATTTTAACACTCGAGGAATTACACTGTCGGGCTAAAAACTTAGCGGCTGACTTTTTGTAGTCATTGCTGCTCCTCCCTTTCCCCTCCCAGCCGTTTGGTCATTGCGAGCCCTTCAGCAGGCTCAGGATAAACTCCACGAAGCAATCTCAGCCCGTTCTATTACGCTCGTTGGGTCGCCACTTCGGCTTTCGTTATCGCTATTCAGAGATTGCCACGGCCACCTTTGGTGGCCTCGCAATGACAGCACATCCTCCTTCCCACTTCCCTCCCAGAGTTGCGTTTCGATCCGATCTCCTTTAGCTTAGGAACATGTGTGGCATAGCGGGCTTCGCCGGGCTTTCCGATCTACCTTTGCTCAAAGCGATGATCGGGACGCTCGCCCATCGCGGTCCAGACGACGAAGATTACTTCATCGGCGATAACGTGTCGCTCGCGTATCGACGCCTCGCCATCATCGACGTCGCTCACGGCGACCAGCCGATCTTCAACGAAGACAACACCAAGGTCGTCGTCTACAACGGCGAAATCTACAATTTCCGTGAATTGCGAAGCCAGCTTGAGGACAAGCACCAGTTCCGTACCCACACCGACACCGAGGTCATCGTCCACCTTTACGAAGAGCATGGCGAAGATGCTATACCGATGCTGAACGGCATGTTTGCCTTCGCATTCTACGATAGCGAAGCCGATAAGCTGGTCCTTGCTCGCGACCGTTTCGGCATTAAGCCGCTCTACTACTTCGTCGAGGACGGCCGTCTGTACTTCGCGTCGGAGATAAAGGCACTGCTCAAATGCAAACGTGCCGAGCCGAGCGACCGCCAGATCTACCAGTACCTTGTCTATCGCGTGCACGATCACGACGAGAACACGTTCTTCGAGGGCATTCACCGGTTGATGCCCGGACACTATTTGATATTTCAGGACGGGCGCGCAACCATAAAGCGCTACTGGGAGCCGAAACGCGTAGTCGTTAGCGAAAACGGTGGCTTATACGAACGCTTCCGAGCGCTATTCGATAACTCGGTCAGGAGCCAACTCATCAGCGAAGTTCCGGTCGGCAGCTGCCTCAGCGGCGGCATCGACTCTTCATCCATCGTCGCGACGATCAGCCTGCTCATGAAGCAAGGCCTCGCCGAAACCGAAGTCATCGGCGACCGCCAGAAGACCTTCTCGGCCGTCTTCCCCGGTGAGATCAACGACGAAAGCGATTACGTCGAAGCTATGCTCTCTGTTACGGCGGTCGATAGCACGATCATTCAGCCGCAGAAGGCGGACCTCTGGACGGAACTTGAGAAGATCATCTATTACCAGGACGAGCCGGTCGTGAGTACTACCGTCTTCGCCCAGTGGGAGGTCATGAAAGCCGCCTCGAAGAAGGTGAAAGTGCTGCTCGACGGCCAGGGCGCCGACGAACTGCTGGCGGGTTATATACCGTACTATTTTGCTTACTTACGCCAGCTTCTGAGGGAGCGAGCGTACTTTGCCTTCCTTAAGGAGTTCGCTCTTTCTTTCGACGTGCTTTTTAAGAGCCTCATCGAACAGGCGAAGAGGCGCGTAGGCATTACGAAGTCGGTCAGCGCCGAGTCTGTCCTCAACCCGCAGTTCGCAACAAGCAGTCGCGTTCCGCACCCGTACACCCCTACGAATAACGACCTCAACCAGCGGTTGCTCGAAGACCTGCTTACGCTTAGCCTGCCGGCCCTGCTTCGTTACGAGGACCGCAACTCGATGGCATTCAGCGTCGAGGCGCGCGTTCCCTTCCTGGACAACGATCTCGTTGACTTCATTCTTTCGCTGCCTGCTTCGCATAAGATTAGGAACGGCTGGAGCAAAGCGATCATGCGCTCCGCGATCGGCGGCCGTCTGCCGCGGAAGATAAGCCGGCGACGTTGGAAGGTCGGTTTCTCGACGCCGGAGGTCGACTGGCTACGCCGTGAGAAGGCTAAGGTGCTGCAGATTTTCACCAGCGCCGAGTTCCGCTCGCGAAAGTACTTCGATGCGGATAGCGCGGTCTTTGCCTACAACGATTTCGTAGCCGGCAAGCACGACGACAGCCTGCTTTTCTGGCGGCTTATCAATCTGGAATACTGGCTCAGAGTTTTTATCGACGGAGACCCAAGTGAACGAGTTAACCTCAACGCCGTCGCCCAATGAGGGCAAGCGCCTCGTCATCGAGGTAGACGGCAAAAAATATGCCCGCTACCCGATAAAGACGCGCGTCGTCACCGACCAAGATGACATAATCGAGGTTATCAAGGATGCGGTCGAGTCGCATCTGAGCGACGACGCCGTTGTCGTTATCACAGAGAAGATCGTCGCGATAAGCCAGGGTCGCGCCTTCCCGGTCGACCAGATCAAGCCGTCCTTCTGGGCAAAGTTCGTCTCGAAATTCGTTTCTAAGCATTCGTGGGGCATCGGCATCGGCAGCCCGGAGACGATGGAGTTGGCTATTCGCGAGGCGGGGTTATGGCGCATCTTGGCGGCAGGGCTGATCGCTTTTCCATTGCGGCTAATCGGCATCAAGGGCCTTTTCTACGTCCTCGTTGGCAAGAACGTAAACGCAATCGACGGCCCGACCCCGTACACCATCCCACCCTACAACCGCTACGCGAAGCTGCCGCCGAAGGACCCGGAGAACGTTGCGAAGCAGATCTCAACAGCGCTTTCTGGGGCGAAGGTCGTCATTATCGACGCCAACGACTTCGGTCAGCGCATCCTAGGCGCTTCGAACGGCGTTGACCGAAGCTTAATCAGGCGCACCTTCACCGACAATCCGCTCGGGCAGGAGAGCCAGCAGACGCCGATCGCGATCGTCAAACGGGTGGATTGATTGATATGCTCCTGTGGAGTATGGTCGTAAGACCCTACCCCGCTCATGGTGAACCCATGAGCGGTTCCTCGCTCTTCGTCACGAGCGATCCTTCTCCGCTCACCCTGAGCTTGTCGAAGGGGTTTGGCAGTTTGAACCGACGGTTTTTTAAGCTGCGGATTTCAATCCGCAGGATTCGCGGATAATGGCGAGCAGTTCCTTTTTCCCGCTCACCCTGTCTCCGAAGGCGACTCGCGAGGCGAGAGCTTGTCGAAGGGGTTACGAATGACTGCCTAACGGTTTTAACCGGCGGCTTCTACAAGCTGAGGATTGAAATCCGCAGGCTGATTAAATGCTCCAGCATTTATGCTGGGTCGTCCTAATATAGTCGTAATGGCCGAACCGTTAACCATCGCTTTGATCACCCTCGGCGATCCGAATAAGCTCACCGGCGGCTATCTGTACCATCGCCGTCTCGTGGAGAGGGCTGCTCATCATAACGCCAGACTCGAATTCATATCGGTCCCGGAGCGGCCATTTCCGTTAGCGATCTTGGATGCCCGGTCGGTCTTGCGCGAGGCGCTTCGCCTAAAGCCTCAAGCGCTGGTTATCGATAGCATCGTGGCCGCTTACCTAGGCCCTGTACTCTCGATACGGCGGCCGGAGCTGCCAATCATCGGCATGCTCCACCAGCCGCCCGGCGGCATCGACTATGGCCCCACGCGCAGCGCTGTGCAGGCGTGGCTCGACAGGCTGACCTATCGACGGCTGGGCAGGTTGCTGGTGGCCAGCGAATCGCTTGCCGACGAACTAAAGGCCTTAGGTCTGCCCGACGAGAAGCTGTACGTCGTACCTCCCGGGAGAGACGTAGCGCCGTATGCAGTCGTGCCCGGCGAAGACCTGCGCAGAGGCAGGCGCGTCGCTTTCCTCTGCGTCGCCAACTGGATCGAGCGTAAGGGCATCCGCAGTCTCCTCGACGCCTTCGCGCGGCTTCCCAAAGACGCAGCGACGCTACACTTCGCCGGCGACGATAACGCCGACCCGCACTACGCGGCGCGTATACGCGAAAGGATTCGCAAGCCGGACCTTACGGAACGCGTAATCGTTCACGGACCATTGCCTATCGAAGAAGTAGCCGAGCTTTACGCGGAGGCAGACGCTTTCGTCCTGCCGAGCCTGAAGGAGCCGTACGGCACGGTCTACGGCGAGGCGATGGCCTACGGCCTACCCGTTGTAGGCTGGCGCGCGGGCAACTTGCCGTACCTAGCCGACCACGAACGCGAAGGGCTGATCGTCGAGCCCGGCGACACCGATGGCCTCGACGAGGCTCTGAAGCGATTGGCTCACGATGAGCCTCTGCGCGAACGGCTGGGAGAAGCGGCGCGTGAACGGGCCCTCGCCCGCCCGACCTGGGATGAGTCGGCTGCGTTGTTCTTCAGGCTCGCGCGTGAGGTGGTGGAGCAGGGATCGTAGCGTTTCTTACGATAGCTCCTTGCGGTATGAGGCCCAGGCGATATCGTTCTCCCAAAGTTTAACGGTCATCGTGGTCAAGTTTGGCGCCGTGGACGTCTCGCCCAGCGCGTCGCATAAGATACGCGCGAAGTGCTCGATGCTCGGATTAAGGCCGTGAAAGGCGGACAGATCGTTAAGCGTCTTATCCTGATATCGGTCTATCGTCGCGTCCAAGGTCGCATCTATCTCCACGATATCGACAAGGTAGCCGTGCTCGTTGAGGCGTTCGCCTTCCAGCGTTAGCTCCACTTTGTACGCATGCGGGTGTCGCTCGTTCTCAGCGCCCCAATCGCCTCCAATGAGAAAGTGATAAGCTCTAAAATCTCGCTGCACAGAAATAGCGTACATCTGACTCCTTAAAGTCTGAAGGTGGCTTAGCCTTTTAAAGAAAGCCTCTCGGCGATTAGCGCGGCGGCGTCGGCTGGGCTGCACGTGTCGGTATCGACCGTTAGGTCCGGCGCCGGCATTTTTGGCTCTTCGAACGTCTTAGAGGCCATTAGCTCCCTGTACATCTCTACCGAAGTCAGCTTCTTATATTCGTGCCTTGACTCCAAACTCAACCGCCTCTCTAACTCTGCCACAGGGCAGACCAATTGTACGAAGTAGACCTGCCCTCCGTTCGAGGTAATCGTCGATACAGTGTCGTCAGGAAATCGCTGGCGCACCGTATTTTCAGGCGCGAAGGTGAAGATCAAACCGGTTTGGCCCGCTTTGCAGGCTTGGTCAAATACCGATAACCAGATGGACTCTCGCATCTCGACGAAAGGCTCGCTGCCGAAGTCGAACACCGACAGCAGCATATCAACCGCTAAATGGTTATGGAACAGCCTGTAACCGGTGATGGCCGCTAGCTCCTTAGCGACCGTCAGCTTGCCGACAGCGGGGAGGCCATAGATAAAGACAAGTTTCACATCCAGGCTAATCTGTTCCGTAGTCTAAGACGACCTGCAGCGCCTCCTGAGGTCGCTCGTCGAGGAGTGTGTAGGCCTCCGCCGCTTGCGCTAGCGGAAAGCGATGGGTTATGAACTGCGCTGGCCGTATCTGTCTCAGCATCTGCCAGGCTACGTCGAAGCGCCTGGGTTTGTCCCAACGCCCGAGCAGCTCGGGGGCGATGGTGCTCACCTGGCTGCTGATCAGCCGAAGCCGGTTGCGATGGAAGTGTCCTCCCAGGTTCGGGGACGCTCGCTTCTGACCATACCAAGAGCCAACAACTATGCGGCCGCTGAAACCAGTCGCAGCGATGGCGGCGTCTAACGTCGCCGGGTTCCCGGACAGCTCGTAAGTGAGGTCTGCTTCGCCTTTCAGGGCTTCTACGTCGGCCGGATCGATGCTCCTATACGCGCCGACCGAAAGAGATCGCTCGCGGCGAAGTGGGTAGGAGTCGACGGTGGTCAGATCGGCAAGCGGGAATCGCGACAGCAGCGCCGCGGTAAGCAGCCCTACCACCCCCTGCCCGAACACGACGACCCGCTCGCCGATCATCGGTCGGCCGTCCATGACGAAGTTGACGGCAGTCTCCATGTTCGCCAGAAATGCCGCATTTTCGGCGGATAGCCCAGGCGGCACTGGCAGTAGTAGGTCTGGCCAAATAGCGTAATGGCTTTCATGTGGGTGCAAGGAGAACACTAGGCGGTCCTTCCAAGACGGATCGATAGACCTACCGACGACTACAACCTTGCCGACCGCGGCGTAGCCGTACTTCAATGGATATGCCGTCTCGCTATCGATTTGAGCGAGCGCGTCGTCGGCGACCATATCCGGTGGTAATTGCCCGCGATAGACTAATAGCTCCGTGCCAGCGCTGATCGCCGATATGACGGTCTCGACTAAGACCTCGTTTGGCTTCGGCTCAGACAACGCCACCTCGCACACTTCCACTGAGCGCGAACCTGTGAAGTATAGGCTCAGACGTTTGGACATCGCCGATATTGTACAGTACCAATGCGATGCGCTTAAGAAGCACTTGACTCGGTGTAACGAAATGCTTACAATGGGCCGAATTTTGTGTCCTGGAGGTGGGGATAGGAATATAACGTCCTGGAGACTGCTCGCTGTCAAGGGGGTCGCGGCGGCAGTAGTATTAGCTCTTGGCCTTCTCGCTTCGTTGCTCAGCCCCTCGATACATTCGCCTTCTAAAGTCCACGCCGTTGATCAACAGCTTTATACGGGTTGGAACGTTGCCACCTGGCAAGCAAATAACTGTTTTCCTTCCGGCAGCGCACTCTCCAGCCTCACGCAGCAGGGTGTGCTTGGCGTAGCCGCTGGTTTCATCCCATCTTTACAAATTTGGGAGACGTTTGACGCCAATGCTCCAGAAGCAGTTAACACGCTGCGCGACATTTGCCCGGGCGATACGCTTTGGCTCTACGTCTCCTCGGATACGACCTGGGCCGGGAAGCGTCCCAAATGGCAACGTCAGTTCAGAGGAATGGCAGCTTTTTGGACTTATAAATGAGTACCGTGCCGGAAGTTCGTCCTGCTTCGACGTCTATAGCCGCTCGTGGCGTTCTTGGCATGGCGCCGATGCTGTCTGGCTCGCGCTTTCGCCGGCCCTCTCTCGGGCAGCCCATGATTATGCTTACCACATGGCCGTCGCCGGTTGGTTCAGTCATGTTGGTATCAACAACGACGGCCCGGCCGACAGGATAGTCGCCGCGGGTTACAGCGGCTTCACTTGGTACGGCGAAGTCATAGCGGCCGGGCAACATAGTGCCGCAGAGGTTATGAACGGCTGGCGCAATAGCGAAGGTCATAACAGCGCGTTGCTCGCTTGCCAAGCGCGCGCCATGGGCGCAGGGTATGGCGTCGATGCGTTCGGCACGCGCTGGGTCGTCGACTTCGGCAATCACATCGATGGTAATTTAGCCCAATAACGTGCTTTCACTACCACACCATGTGTGGGACTGCTACAGCGATGGCAGTACTGATGCGTTATGCTTTGCTAAGAATTGATACACTTCGTTGACTTTCAAGGGTTAAAGTTTATAGTTCTGTAATTCCTCCGGTGTAATGCTTAATGCCATCACCTCGACGGAGGAGCGAAATGGAGAAGGTGCGGACAGGTTACCCTGTGGTCACTCTAGACGGAGAGTATCTCGGCGTCGTTGCAGAAGTCGAGGAGACGGGGTTGGATATGCTCGCGCATGGATAACGAAGTCCCTATCTTTCAACGTGGACTATGACTCCGTCACTCTGCTGTTTACGGAATCCGAGCTCGCCACTTACGGCCTCGAAAAGCTCGGCGCGCTTACTGCTAACACTCGCTAGCCCTCGCTTCGCAGCTTCAACCCCTCGGCCTCCATATCGACGTAGCTGCGCTATAGCTTTCCATAGAACAATCTGATAACCGGCGCCAACGGGCCGTTCCAGTTTAGTGAAAGCGTCACGCGAGAAGCTCCGCGTCTGCTCGCCTCGATCCGGTGCCCGGCTTCGGTCTTTACGCCCGGCCCTGTATTCTGCCATTCGAAATAACGCTCGGCTTCGATAGTGGTGATTGTCCATACTGCGACCGGCAGCCGCGGCTTGACGTATGCGTGCCCGGCTGCCGACTCCGAATGACGCGCCATCCAGAAGCTCAACGCTGCTTATCGAAGCCGTCCACTCCGGCCACCGCACGACGTCCATCATCACAGCCCATACCGTAGCGGGCGGCGCTGCTATATCGATACTGGTTCAATATCCATGTTTAGAGTTGTAGCCTAACACAGAACCGCCGATGGGGCTGGTGTACTGTAAGTGGAGCCGGCGGGGGGACTCGAACCCTCGACCTGCGGTTTACGAAACCGCTGCTCTACCACTGAGCTACGCCGGCCAGAAGCGCCTTTCACATCATACCAACATCTACATTCTTCGACTAGGATTATTTCAAAGGTAGTCAGCTCTTCGTGCTGCACTAGGTTAGCATGTGGCAGCATCATGAACCCAAGATATGCGCGTTGTTATACGCTTGTTATCTAGGCAAAACGGCATTGATACGATTGTAAGGCAAGTTGTATGAAGCTGTACACATCAGCCTGTGTGCTTCGGTTAAGGAGTTATCAATGTCCAGTGAACGACCTATCGAGGAAGAGACTATACAATATGCGGCGAGCCATGGCACCCTTACTGAACCATCCGGCAGGACAACGGCTATCAGCGAGCCGGCCTCATACGGACGCGTAGCCATTTACCGGCGTCCGCTGCACGCTTTCGGGAGGCTTACGCGCAAACATACCACTATGGCTATTGTAGGGGCGCTCGGAGTAGGGCTGTTGCTTGGCCGCATCGCTCGATCCTAATCCACCTTCTCCGTGCCTTCTGTTCAGCGCGGCAGCATACTACAATTGGCGAGCCGATTACCCCCATCGAAGAGTATGACCGTTGACCGGAAACAGAAAGCGCGACGTTAAGCTTAGCCCCGCCGAAATGCAAGCTTTCGACATCGATATCGCCATGGCTCGTATCCGGGAAGCCGTGGGGCCGTTTCCCAAAGCCGTCCTCTTCGAATTAGCCGCCGATGGCTACAAGACAATCTTCGAGCAGCTTATCGCTTGTATCATTACCATCCGAACAATGGAAGAGGTCAGCGGCCCGGCCGCTCGGCGGCTCTTCGCGCGGGCCCGTAGGCCGGAGGCGATGGCTGCTCTTACTCCGAACGAGATCGATGAATTGATCTGGGATGTTGCCTTCCACGAGCCGAAGTCGCGGCAGATCCTCGCGATCACCCGGCGAGTTATTGACCAGCATCAAGGCGAACTTCCCTGCAATTACGACGTCTTGCTGTCCTTTAACGGCGTAGGGCCGAAGTGCGCGAACCTAGCGCTCGGCATCGCCTGCGGGCAGCCTCGCATTGGCGTGGATATACACGTCCACCGCGTGACCAACCGCTGGGGCTATATAGCCGCCGCGACGCCAGAACGAACTACTTTAGCGTTGCAAAGTGTCCTGCCCACCGATTACTGGCTGGAGATCAATCGTCTGCTGGTGCCTTTCGGCAAGTACATCTGCACTGGCCGTCTGCCCCGCTGCTCCACCTGTCCAGTACTCGATATGTGCCAGCAGGTCGGTGTCACGTCCCATCGCTGAGTGGGCGAATGCCATTCCCACTGGACGGCTCGCCTGCCTTCGTGCTATACACTTTTGGTAATGCCCGACGATATCTGGCCGAAGCATCTCTTCGCTCGTGTAGACGAGAGCGAGGACGTTCTCTTCTACGCGTACCCGCGGAAGGTCGTTCACATCGACAACGGCGCGATCGCTGCCGTGAAGCAACTCTATAGTGAGGTGCTGCCGCGCGAAGCCAGGCTGCTCGACCTGATGAGCAGCTGGCGTAGCCATCTGCCGGATGGTCTCGCGCCGAAAGCGGTCGTTGGGTTGGGGATGAACGCAGAAGAGATGGCTGACAATCCCCAGCTAACCGAGGTGGTGCTTCACGACCTCAACCGAGATACAACGTTGCCGTTCGAGGATGCCGCGTTCGATGGTGTTATGTGCTGTGTGTCCGTCCAGTATATGATCGAGCCTGTGGCCGTCTTTCGAGAGGTCAACCGGGTTTTGCGTCCGGGCGGACCTTTCGTCCTGACCTTCTCCAACCGCTGCTTTCCGATGAAGGCGGTGGCCCTCTGGCGCGAATCTAGCGATGAAGAACATATGCGTATCGTCAAGGCGTACTTCGAGGCTTCGAGCGGCTGGAGCGACGTTAAGGTCGAAGACCGTTCGCCGAATCCAGCCGGATATAGCGATCCACTGTACGCCGTCTGGGCTCGTAAAGCTGAGGACGCTAGCAAGGAATAACCCAAGCGATGAACGAAAAATCCACTTTAAAGATCGAACATGCGCGGTTCATTATCACGGTCGACCCACAGCGTAGGATTATCACGGACGGCGCGATCGTGATTACGGGCGATCGTATAACCGAGGTCGGCAAAACGGCTGAGCTTGCACATGTCCCTGCCGAGCGCATCATCGACGCCAGCGAAATGGTCATCACGCCAGGTTTTTGCAATGGGCATCTGCACGTCAGCTACGCTCACGCGGTACGCGGCATCTTTCCGGACAACCTCGATGCGAACGACTACCTCGCCTACGTCTTCAAGCTGCAGTCCGCGATGGAAGAAGAGGAGGAGTATTACACTTCGCTACTCGCCATCACCGAACTGCTCAAGTACGGCACCACCTGCTTCCTCGATCCAGGCAGCACTAAATATCTGGACGCGTGTCTCGATGTCTACGAAAAGTCCGGCTGCCGCATCATCGTCGGCAGCCAGGTCGTAGACCAGCCGAATCCCATTAACCTGCCGCAGCTAACGCTGTCGGAGGCGGTCAGTCGCATGGAGGACACCATCCAGAAGTACGATGGACGGCTTAACGGGCGTGTGCGCGCGTGGGCCATGCCCTTTTCGGCTGAATATTCGTCTACTGAGCTTCTTAAGTCGGCCAAACGCCTTGCGGACGAACACCAGACGGGTATGACGATGCACCAGGTCAATAACCCAGGCGTTATCGAAGCTTACCTGCAAAACTTCGGCCAACTGCCAATTGAATATCTGGAGGATATCGGTGTGCTGGGCCCGAACGTGCTCCTTTCGCACAGTTTCGGTTTAAGCGATAGCGAGATCGCCATCCTCGCCCGCACCGACACTAAAGTGGCCGTCTGCCCGAGTGCTTCCCTGAAGATGGGCATGAGTGTGACGACCAAGGGTCGTCTGCCGGAGATGCTCGCTGCGGGCGTATGCGTTGGCCTCGGCACAGACGCCGGCAACAACTCCAACCTCATCGAAACGATGAGGTCGATGTACCTAACGTCCGTCCTTTATAACGACACGCAACAAGCCACGGGCGTCGTGCCGACGGAAACCGTCGTCGAGATGGCGACGATCCAGGGCGCACGGGCTCTCGGCCTGGACGGCGAGATCGGCTCGCTTGAAGTGGGCAAGCGCGCCGATCTAGTGCTGTTCGACACGCGGAGGCCGGAGTGGCGCACTCTACATAATCCGATCAACAACCTGGTCTTCAACGCTGACGGCCGCAGCGTTCACACCGTGATCGTAGACGGCCGCATAGTCGTAGAAGACCACAAGCCCATGTACATCGACGAATGGGAACTCATCCAAAAAGTGCAAGGACTTGGCGAAGGGCTGCTCGCCAGGACCGGCGTCGAGTTCCCAACGCGGTGGCCCGTAGTTTAGCCATGTCCACAACTGCGCGTCCTACCGGGAGAGACCGTTATATGCCATTCTGAACCCTTCGGCAAGCTCGGGATAAACTCCGTGAAGAATCTACGTTGGCTCAGGATAAACTCCGCGAAGAGTCCATCTAGTTAGGTACAGGAAAAGCCATGAACACACCTGAAACGCCTCGCTACCACCTCACCATACGCGACATGCCCGCGAACGAGCGGCCACGTGAGAGACTGCGCGACTACGGCGCAAGCGCCTTGAGCAACGCTGAGCTTCTGGCGATAGCGTTGCGCACAGGCACTAGCGCGGAGAACGTCATCAGCGTAGCGTCCAGGCTGCTATCGCAGTATGGTGGCCTTGCCGGTCTGTCGCGCGCCGACTTTCGTGAGCTTTGCAACCAGCACGGCGTCGGCGAGGCGAAGGCGTCCCAGATCAAGGCCGCTTTGGAGCTAGGCCGCCGGCTGGTGATTACCCAGCCGGAGGAGCGGGCGACCATCTCCAGCCCGCAGGACGTGTACAACCTGCTGGCGGCGGAGATGGCGCACTTGGAGCAGGAGCACCTACGGGTACTGCTTCTCGACACTCGGCACCGCGTCACAGCCATGCCGGAACTTTACAAGGGCAACGTCAACAGTTCGGTCGTCCGCGTGGCTGAGGTCTTTCGAGATGCCATCCGCCAGACAAGCCCGGCGCTTATCGTCGTCCATAACCACCCATCCGGAGACCCCGCGCCTTCTAGCGATGATATAGCGGTCACGCGCCAGCTAGTCGCCGCTAGTGAACTGCTTGACATCGAAGTCCTCGACCATATCGTCATCGGCGAGCAGGGCTTCGTCAGCATGCGCGAGCGCGGCCTTGGCTTCGAGGCGACTCAAACGCCGGAAGTCAAGCGCGCTGCCTCGCCGAGCGCTAAGGCCGAGTAAGACACTGGTCGGGGCCGCATACCCAGGCGATAAGGTTCCAGCCCGGGTAGAGCGGGCGCTCGTTGGGATAAGCGGTAATTGTGCAGTGCTCTGATGCATGGATGAAGTATCCCCTGCCCGCCGAGAAGCGTGCAATGTTTGGAGTTCTGCCAGAGCGCCAGGCTTGAAGGCTAACCATTGCTTGCTCGTATTATCGTGCCCCCAGACGATATCGATTTCGTCCAGGCAATCTCCCAGTTGCACTTCGATCGGCAAAGTCACGACTTTATATTCGTAAGCGCCGATATCGCAGACCGGTCCTTGCGGCCGCGTCATCCCGCGCTGGTCAGTGGCAGGCGGCGGACAGTCCGGGCTTCCCGCGTCGATGGCTGGACTGCCTTGCTGTAAGTAGTACCCGGGCGTGAGCCCGCCGATGTTGCCAAGCGGCCCAAGCATCGGGTCGGTGTTAGTGATGTCCCCTTCGGCATCGAAGCCACACGTGTCTGAATCTTCGAGGTTGTGGCCTGCGGAGATGATCTGGCCGTCGATGCCGAAGGAGCAATTTCCGCCGCTATTATCAGCAACGATCGTATTCTTAAGTGTGAGCACCCCCGGGCTAAACACTGCAGGCGCATGGTCCGATTGGGCATCGTTGCCGGAAATCGTGATGTTCGTTAGAGAGGCAGTACCGCTATTGGCGAGAGCAGCCCAGACCTGAGTGTCCGGGAAACCGCCTCCTAGGTTGCCGCTTATGGTCGCATTGAGCATCGTTAACGTCCCTGCATTCGATATCGCTCCGCTTGCGTTCCCAATGATGGCGCTGTACCGGATCTCCAACGTTCCATGATTGCTGATCCCGCCGCCACCGTCGGACGCGTTGTTAGCTACCAGAACGTTGGTAAGAAGAACGTCGGCTTCTGCTTCTATTCGTATTCCTCCACCACTTTGAAGGGGAGCTAGTCCTCCGCTTGAGATAGCACCATGCTGGATGTCCAGATTTTCGAATTTAACGGTTGTCAATTCACCGACGTGGAACACGCGGTCTATACCCCCGCCGTCTACAACTGCATTAACCGCTCCCCCCGTTCCTGAGATCAGCAGGTCGTCAGTGATGTCCAGATCGCCAATACCTGCCTCATCCTCGCCTTGCCCCTCGATCGTCAGCGTATACATACCGGCCCGGAACGTAGATCGTATCGTGGCCGGCGTGGGCGTTCGCCTCTTGGATCGCGGCGCGTAGTGTGCATTCGCCGAGGAACGTCGCGCAGGCGCCGTCGCCCGGCACTTCGTCGCCGGCGTCTCGCAAGTTATCGACCGTAAATGCGGCGTGCTCGGACTCGCCGCTTTCGGCTGGCCAGCCGGCAATCGCTATAAGGACGGCGATGACGGCCAGCCATATCGAGCGGTTCCTCATAAGCCCACCTCTATCTCTAATCTTCCCTCCACCCGATGAGGTTCCAGCCGGCGTATAGATCGATCACGTTGATGCCTGAGCTTATCGTGCAGTCTGCGCTAGTGTGGACGTAGTAGCCGCCGAACGGCACGAATTCCGTTAACGTCTGCAACGCTGGTGGGCCACCCGGCTCGAAGGCGAGCCATATGTCCGCCTGGTTATCGCGACCGTATGCGATGTTGGTGACCGCTAAACACTCGCCGAGTTGCGTTCTATACCCTCTGCCTGCTCCCTCGAGCTCGTAAGCGCCGATATCGCAGGCATCGCGTTGTGACCGCTGCACGCCGCGCTGGTCGGTCGCCGGTGGTGGGCAATCGGGGCTGCCGGCGTCGATAGCCGGGCTATTCGCCAAAAGCGCGTGCGTCATTGTAGGGCCACCGTTGTCAGCCAACGGCCCGAGCAGCGGATCGGTGTTCGGCAGATCGGTAGCGGCGCTGAAGCCGCAGGTGTTTGTGTCTTCTAGGTTGTACGCCGTAGAAGTTAGGACGCCGCCCCCGCAGTTAGCGCCCAGGTTTTCGGTGACGATGCTGTTTTTGATAGAGACGCTGCCGGCAGTGTAGATGCCGGCGACGCTATAACCAGCCCTGTTCTCGACGACGGTGACGTTATTAAGAGTGACCACCCCGTCGGTGCGGATGCCGCCGACTCCGGATGAGTCGGGGAATGGGTTGCCGCCGTTATTGCTGACCGTTACATTGGTCGTAGCGAGGTTCGCGCCCGCTCTGGTGATAACGCCCGTGCCGCCGTTGTTTGTAATAGCGCTGTCGTTAATAGTCAACGTGCCGGTATTTTCGATGCCGCCACCGGCCGGCGAAACGTTCCGGTCTATCGCGACTTCGTTCAGATCGAGCGTGCCGGCGTTGTGAATGCCGCCACCGCCTTGAATTGGCTCTAGCGGTAGATAAACCGTTACGCCGTTCTGTATAGTCACGCCCGACATCTCAACGCTGGCGTCGCTAGATACATCGAAGACCCTGTCGGCGCGATTGCCGTCGATGATCGTGGTTTGAGCGCCATCGCCGACTATCGTTAAGTCATCCGTAATATCGAGGTCGCCGCTGCCTGCCGCGTCCTCGTTGTGCCCCTCGATGGTGAGCATATACGTGTCCGCGGGCAGGATTATCGTATCGTGGCCGGGGTGTGCATTCGCTTCTTGGACCGCTGCACGCAGGGTGCATTCGGCCAAAAACGTCGCGCACGCGCCATCGCCCGGGACTTCATCGCCGCCGTCGTTAACGCTGTCAACCGTAAAATCGACGTGATCGGCTCCGGCATTTCCGGCGGGCCAAGCCACGATTAGAAGAGCAGCCACGGCTAACCAAACAAAGCGCTTCCTCAACATCGATCGCCTCCTTCTTTTTCGATCCGTAACTTCCCTCTATACTCGGCCTTGCACAAAAAGCGACGCAAAGGCTGATCTTGTAATAGACCTTCTAGTCATTCTGAACCAAGTGAAGAATCCGAGCACCAAACGGTACGCTTCTTCGCTCCCGGAGTTCATCCTGAGCTTGCCGAAAGGGCCACTCGGAATGACATTTGTGCAAAGCATCAGTACTTCTCAGCGCCAGCCGAACAGATTCCAACCGGTATATATATTGAAGTGGTTGTTCCCGAAAGCGAGGTGACAATCGCTGCTGGCGTTAATAAAATAGCCACCGCCCCGTACGAACTCGCCCAACGTCTGTAGGAAATCGGGAGCCCCCGGCTCGTATGTGGCCCAAACCTTGGTCTGGTTGTTCATCCCGTTCGCTATATTCACCGAACTCAGGCAGAACTCCAAATGCTCCTCGATGTCGCCTCCTGAGGTAGGCTCCGCTAGCGGCCAGCCGAAGATGTTCCAGCCTGGATAGAGGCTGAGCGAACTGGCTCCAGCCGACATCTGGCACGTCGTTTCCAGGTTAATTAGATAGCCGCCGCCCGCGACCAACTCGGTCAACGTCTGCAAGAAGTCCGGCGCGCCCGGCTCGAAGGCAAGCCACTGTTCGGTCTGGTTGTTATGCCCGTATACGATGTTGGTCGCTTCGAAACAGCCCTCTAGCTGGCCTTCGATCTCAAGGCTTGGTGATGGGGTGGGCGTGGGCGTTGCCGTAGCGGCTGGAGTGGGAGTCGGTGTTGGCGGTCCTATCGGCACGTTATTGCAAAGGCAGGGAAGACTCTCGCAGGCGACGCCGTGATCGGTATCGAGTTCGTCAGGGTCCGTCGGATGTGCTCTAAGGTGGGCTTGAGCCGCCGCCTGCGTCGAGAAATCGGTGCAGTTGACATCGCCGCGGTGATCCGCCTCGGACGGCTGTGTCCCAAGCTGCGTGATGAGCACAATCGAAAGCGTCGCTAGGGCTAAAACTAAGGCGATCCGCAGAACATTCTACTTCGTAGAACTCAGATGCGTCCTCATTAATGCTCTATTCCCGTACCACCCGGATGTGCAACTCTTTTAGCTGCTCCTCTGAGACCAGCGATGGCGCTCCGAACAGCGGGTCCGACGCGCTTTGCGTCTTCGGAAAAGCCATAACGTCGCGGATGTTGCTTGCCCCAGCTAGCAACATCGACAAGCGGTCAATGCCGATAGCGACGCCGCCATGGGGCGGCGCGCCGTATTCGAACGCTTCGAGTAGGTGGCCGAACTGCTCTTGCGCCTCGTCCATCGATATGCCGAGCGCGCCGAATACCTTCTCTTGCTTGTCGCGTTTGTGAATGCGGATGCTGCCGCCGCCAACCTCGTAGCCGTTGCAAACCAGGTCGTATTTACGGGCCCGCACCCTACTCGGGTCCGTGGCGAAAAGCGGCGCATCTTCGTCCGGAAAGTCGGTAAAGACGTGCTGCGTAGGGTCCCAACGCTGCGTCTTTTCGTCCCATTCGAAGTAGGGCCAGTCGACGACGTGGCAGAAGGCTAGCGTTTTTTCGTCGATCAATCCCAGGCGCTGGCTCAGTTCCCTCCGCAAGCCGTCGAGGGCGTTGTTCGCGACGCGAGGCTTATCGGCGACGATGAGAAGCAGGTCGCCACGCTTTGCCCCGGCAAGGCGGGCGACGGCTTTAACCTGCTCGACCTTTAGATACCGGCTTATCGGCGAACGAACATCGTCTTCGGCGAGCAAATCGACTTCGCCGCTGCCGAGCAGTGCTATCGATACGAGCCCTTTCGCTCCGTACGTCTGCACTAGGGTGGTCAGCGTATCGATATCGCGGCGGCTGAACCCCTCCGCCCCATCCGGCACACAGAGGCCGCGGATTTGGCCGCCGTCTGCCAGGACGCTGCGAAAGATGGCGAACTCCGACTCCGCAAACGCCGACGAAAAGTCGCGCAGTTCGAGGCCGAAACGGATATCAGGCTTGTCGCTGCCGTAGCGGCTGAGCGCATCATCGTAGGTGATGCGCGGGAATGAGGACGCAATTCGCATGTCCGGCCGTAGCATACGCGCCATTCCGAAATGCATCCGTTCCATCAGCTGAATGATATCCTCTTCGTCCACGAAGCTCATCTCGAGATCGAGTTGCGTAAACTCCGGCTGGCGGTCGGCCCTAAGGTCTTCATCACGGAAGCAGCGGGCGATCTGAAAATACTTCTCGAAGCCGGCCACCATAAGTAGCTGTTTAAGCTGCTGTGGGGACTGCGGCAGAGCATAGAACGCCCCAGGCGAGACCCGGCTTGGCACGAGGTAGTCGCGCGCTCCTTCTGGTGTGCTCTTTAGCAGGATCGGCGTCTCGATCTCTAAGAAGCCGCGCTCAGCTAAGAAATCGCGAATGTACTTCACGAGTTTGTGTCGCAAAATGATGTTCTGATGTATGGCCGGGCGACGTAGGTCGAGATAGCGATAGCGTAGGCGTAGAAGCTCGTCCACATCCTGCTCTTCGTTGATATAGAACGGCGGCGTCTTGGCCGCGTTCAGTATCTCGGCTGACTTGGCATGCACCTCGATTTCGCCTGTCGCTAGATCAGGGTTCTCCGTGCCGGGCCGGCGACGATGGACGACTCCTCTAGCCTGGAGAACGTACTCGCTACGTGCCTGTTCGGCGACATCATGGGCTTCGGACATCTCGGCCGGGTTGAACACAACCTGGACGAGGCCGCTATTATCCCGCAGGTCGATGAAGATCAGGCCGCCGTGATCGCGCCTGCGATGTACCCAGCCGGCTAGCGTTACCTCTTGGCCTACGTTCTCTTCCCTCAATTCGCCACAGGCATGCGTCTTCAACACTCTTGAACGTCCTCCTCACTGGAGTTTCGCATGCGGGTAAGAACGCGTCAACGACGTGGGGAATTAGGGAGCCGCTCTGCGGGTTGAAACCCGCAGCTACTGGAAGCTGTCGGTTTTAACCCGCAGGCGTTACTTTTCCGCTCACCCCGAGCCTGTCGAGGGGCATGGCCATGCAAATCCTCAGTATGAATGCTTGGGAATTGAACGGTTTCATGCCTCAGGCTTTAGCTGGAGTTACAAGAGCCGCGCAGGTGACCCTGTCGAAGTTGTGGCCACATGCCACGTAGGGACAGACAGGTCTGTCCGCTTATAACGTCCCACAGCGAGCCATACGCCTAGTAAACAGACCTCCCATACCCGCCCGACGATGTAGGAGCGCACGGGGCCGTCGCCCCTACATTCCTTAATTGCAAAAACCTTCGATATTACACAAGTTTTCGTTTGCCCACTTACCTTGAGCCCTTTGACGAGCTTGGGAAGTACTTGCCGAGGGACGTTCGACTTAAACCTCGCGCCAGTACTCCTGAAGAAGCGCGAACGGCCGAAATCCCATGCGCTTGTACATCTCCTTCGGCGTATCGTTAGGGTCTGCCTGCAGGAAGGCAATATCGCCGCCTTGCGCCCGCAGTTCACGCGTCACGCGATGTATCAATGCAGTTGCAATGCCCCTGTTGCGGAAGTCCGGATGGACGAAGAGGTCTTCAAGGAAGCATAAACCGGAGTGGGTCCAGCCCGACAAAAATCCAGCTGGCTGTCCATCCCATTTTGCAATCCACCACATAATAGCCGGCTTCGCTATGACGTGGTCGCTGGCGCTCTGAGCCAACACCTCCCCAAAGTGCGGAGCCTTAAACATGATTATTAGCTCTCTTAGGGCAGAACGGTCTTCCATAGTGGTCACGAGCGAGATCGGCACGTTTGCCGGTCGCCCGCCTGGCTCTCCTTCTAATACCATGAGCAAGGCCGTGCTCAGCTTGTATCCGCTGAAACTTAGGGCGGCTTCGACCTGCGGTGGTGTAAACGGATCGAGGTCGAAGCGGCGATGTGGAATGCCGGCGTAAACTTCCTCCGCGTTTGCCAGCAGCCGTTCGATCTCGTCCTGGCTGGAGGCACAGATATGGCTCACGTGATTCGCGTCACGGATAAACGATACGGCAGGGTTGCTGATGAATAAAGCTCCGTCCTTCTCTGCCGTTCGATTGCCAAGGGCAGAATACGCGTCTATGACCTTCAGCATCTGTCCTAGAAGCTCATTATCTGTCATCACGCGAGTCCATTCGCCTGCTTGATCGCCGCAAGCAGGCCTTCGATATCTGGTGCTGGTCTTGCAGGGGCGCGCCCGAGCGGGTCTGCCGCGAAGTCGTTGCCCAACAGCACGTCCACGCAAGCCTGTGCCGACCACGCAATCGCCGTGAGGTCGTAGCCGCCCTCAAGCGCAAAAACTACTCGTCCGCCACAAAGCTCGTCGGCCAGCGACTTGATCGTCTCCGCGAGGTCATAGTAGCCGGCGGCGCTCAGGCGCATCTGGGCCAGCGGGTCGGCGAAGTGAGCGTCGAAGCCCGCGGATACGAGGATAAGGTCAGGCCTGTAACGCCGGATGACCGGTACTAATATCTCTTCGAAGACGCGTTTATACTCGGCATCACCGCAGCTGGCGGGTAGCGGCACATTGACGTTCGTGCCGGCCCCTTCGCCGGTGCCGCTCTCCTCCCAGTGGCCTGTACCCGGATAGAACGGGTATTGATGGGTCGAAAAGTAGAGGACTGAAGGATCGTCATAGAACGCGTCCTGCGTACCGTTGCCGTGGTGGACGTCGAAGTCGATGATCGCGACGCGGTTGAGGCTGCGCCTGGCGAGAGCGTGCTGTGCCGCGATAGCGACGTTGTTGAAAATGCAGAAGCCCATCGCCCGGTTGGGCGTGGCGTGGTGGCCGGGCGGCCGCACCAGACAAAACGCGGAGGAGACCTGGCCGTCAAGCACCGCATCCACCGCCCGCAAGCAGCCGCCTGCTGCTCGCAAGGCGACTTCGTACGAACGCGGCGACACTACGGTATCGGGGTCGATGTATCCTCCTCCCGTCGCTGCGAACCGCTGTATCGCTTCGGCTAGCTCCGGGATGTGGATGAGGTTGAGATCGTCGAGGGTTGCATCATCGATGGCAATCGGCGTCAACTCCTCCCATAGCCCCTGCTCTTTTAAATGCGAGACGATAGCGCCGAGCCTTTCCGGCCGCTCGGGGTGCTGAGCGCCAGTGTCGTGTTCGAGATATAAGGGATCGTAAACTAGGCCAACGCTCATAACATTAAAGAGTGACAAAGCCCGCTGGACGCCGTTTCTCGTATGTTACAATAAGGCCGCCCAAGACATTAAGTGTTCTAATTTTGCAGTATGTACGTAATTGGCACCGCCGGCCACGTCGATCACGGTAAATCGGCCCTAGTCCAGGCCGTGACTGGCATCGACCCCGACCGCCTGCGCGAAGAGAAGGAGCGGGGAATGACGATCGACCTCGGCTTCGCTTGGCTGAACCTGCCCTCAGGCGAGGAGGTCGGCATCGTCGATGTGCCGGGGCACGAGCGCTTCATCAAGAATATGCTCGCCGGAGTCGGCAGCATCGATCTTGCTTTGCTCGTTATCGCTGCCGACGAAGGCGTCATGCCTCAGACGCGCGAGCATCTTGCCATCCTCGACTTTCTCGATATCCATCACGGCATAGTCGCCATCACCAAAAGCGATCTCGTCGACGAAGACTTGCTCGCGCTCCTGGAGACCGAGGCGCGCGACCTGCTCAGCGGTACGACTTTAGCCGCGGCGCCTATCGTGGCTTGCTCCGCTACGACGGGAGCAGGTCTTGGCGAATTTCTCGCATCGCTGGATGACGCGCTGGCAAACATGCCGCCAAAGCGTGACCTAAGCAGGCCGCGACTGTCCATCGACCGCGTATTCTCGGTCGCTGGGTTCGGCACCGTAGTTACGGGAACACTTGTCGATGGCACGCTCAGCGTTGGGCAGGGGGTCGAAGTCCTGCCGGGTCGCGAGCGCTACCGCATTCGCGGCTTACAAAATCACCAGCGCAGAGTGGAGGTCGCCCATCCGGGCAGCCGCACCGCCGTCAACCTGGTGGGCGCGGAGAAAGAAGACCTGGATCGCGGGATGGTGCTCACGTCGCCCGGCTGGCTGCAGCCGACCTCGGCCGTCGACGTAATACTCCGAACGGCGCGCGATACACATCCGCTTCGCCATGGCCTCGAAGTGACGTTCCACAGCGGCGCGAGCGAAGTGCCTGCCCGCCTGTTGCTTCTCGATAGCGAGGAGCTTAAGCCGGGCGAGGGCGGCTGGGCGCAGGTGCGTTTGGACGCTCCTGTAGCCGTTGTGCGCAGCGATTTTTTCGTTATACGTTCGCCGAACGAGACGATCGGCGGCGGCCGTATTGTAGACGTGGATGCGCCGCGTCACCGTCGCTTCCATGCGTCGACACTCGAGGCTTTGGCAAAACTGGAGCGCGGCTCGCCTGACGACCTGCTTTTAACGGGCTTAGAAAAGATGGGGCCGTGCGCGCTGGCCCAGGTCGCCGAGACTCTGGCGTTGCCAGCCGATCGGGTGCTGGCAGCCGCGGCGCAGCTTATCCAAAGTGGTCGCGCGGTCTTACTGAGTCAGGGCGAGTTTGGGATAAATTCGCTCGTCTCTTCGACGGCGGGCTTTGTGCATCTGACCGAACGAGCGACGGAGACGTTAGGGGCGTACCACGGTCAGCATCGCCTACGCGCCGGTATGCCTAAAGAGGAGCTTCGCAGTCGTCTCGGCTTATCGCCTGCTGTCTTCACCGAACTCATAGAATTTTGGGTACGGCAGGGGCAGATCGAAGAGAGGGGAAACGCAGTTAGCCTGCCCGGCCACACTCCTCGGCCGACGGCCGCGCAGCAAAAGTCTATCGAAAATTATCTCGCAGGATTGAAAGCTGCGCCTTACTCTCCGTCCATAGATAGCCTTCCGGTCCCTGAACTACTCGCGCATCTTGAGTCTGAGCGCCAAATTGTGCGCGCTGGCGACATCGTCTTTGCCGCTGCCGCCTATGATGAAATGGTTACGCGTATCATCGATCATGTCCGTGATCACGGCAAGATCACATTGGCGGAAGTCCGCGACATGTTCGGCACCAGCCGTAAGTACGCGCAGGCCGTCCTCGAACACCTGGACGAGCGCCACATCACTCGCCGGATCGGCGACGAACGGGTATTGCGTAACGCGGAGGCCCTGTTGCGGTGAGTCTCGACTTCACTCGCGTCGCTGGCCAGCTACAGGCGATGTCACAGCGTATGGCGTCCGACGAACAAGACCGTTGGGACCGTCTGGCAAGAGCACGCCAAGAACTTAGCGCTGCCGCCGTCTTAGCCGATACGCTTACTGCTCGCATCGATTCAGCGAGGACGAGCTGGCTTCTTGCGAAGCCTTTCGCCGAACCGCTCGACGCCACGTACGCGCCTTCGCAGGCCCCACGTGACTACATCGTCGTCGCCACCGACGGTTCGCACATCGATGTCGATAGGCATATTCCGGTGCGTTGCTATTTGCTTAACGTCGGCTGGGCTATCATCGGTTATGGCGCGTATTCGAACCTCACCGAGCTCAAGAGCGAACCCTCGCTCGGCATCACCGACGAAGAGCTGACCCTCAGCGATGATGAAGACGCCAGCCGCGAAGAAAGGGTCGCCGGGAGCTTCCTCTCGGCGCTGCGTGCCGTCGAAGAGATAGAGAAACTGGCGGATCTGGTCAAAAAACTTCCTCCGGATGCTCCCACTATCGCTTTGTTGGACGGCACTCTCGTACTCTGGGGGCTTAGCTTCGTCTCTGTTTCCAGCCGGGCTCGTCGCCGCATCTTAGACGATGGCGTACTGGCCGCGCTCGACGGTTTGCGCGAGCTCGCTGAACAGCGACATCTGGTGATCGCCAGCTACATCAGCTATCCCGGCAGCGCCGAAGTTACGAATATGCTGCGCATTTCAGCTTGTCCGATGGGACGTGAACCGTGTCCCGTCCATAACGTTGTCCACGAGAGCGTTAGCTGCGACCATTGTCCGGGCCATCTCGTCGGCGACAGACACCGGC
>WHTN01000044.1 GCA_009377715.1 Dehalococcoidia bacterium
CGATGGCCGCTGAGAGCAACTCGACAAAGCGACTTGTCGGCTCCGAGTGTTGCTGCGCTTCCGCCTGGGCGTGTGCGGCTTGGCCGAGAGCCTGCCACACAGTCTTCCACATGGATTCCGCTTCGTCCTCGGTGATCGCGCCGGACTCCTGAGCGAAGGCGAGGACGTAGCGCCACCCTAAGGCCAGGTTCGCAGCTATCTCAGGGGTGCGGCGATGCTGGCCGGATCGAAGAGCCAGCGCCCGAAGCTCGGCTACCTCCGAGTGAAGTCCCGTTCGCAGTGTCTCGTATCGACGGGCGAGCCATTGTAAGTAAGCCGCGAGCGCCAATGTGTAGACGCCTTCCGACGCATCCTTTTGACACTCGGCGAGGCGTTCCCAGTCCACATCCCCGGGGCCGACCTCTAGGATAAAAAGCCGTGCCCTAACGGACTGGCCTCTCGGAACGTCCTCCCCGGTGCTCAGAATTAGCCCCCGCGGCGGCTTGGCCGGCTTAAGAGACGAATCGGGGCGCATACGTTGCCGCCCGGAGTTGTTGCCTTGTGCGCGGAAGACACGGTCCGCGTCCTTATGGAGACGCTGGACATCGCTGACGTTCCCCGCGGGAGCGAAGTCGTCCACCACCAAGAGGGCGTCTTTGGCAGCGAAAGCGAGACCCTCGACGGAATTGCCCGTGCTCGACCACGAGGACGGCAAATGGCGGGAGTCCATGGCTGGGCCGAGGTGCTGTTGGGCCAGCGCGGCGAGTTCGCTTTTGCCGACGCCGGTCGCGCCCGCTACGTGAAGGCTAAAGTCGGCGGCTGCGAGAACCGACCGGTAAACCGCGCCGAGCAGGGGCGCGGTAACGCGGAGCGGTGCGACGTTCAGCATGGAGAGGCTTCCCCGGATGGCTGCGCGTGCCGTTTCCAGATTCGCGGGCGGCGTTAGCGAATATCTATGGATAGCGTCGGGCAGACGAACCTGGACTCCTTCTACAGCGCCATCCGCGCCGATAGCGCCACCGCCGTGAAGGTAAACATACGAACCGTCGATCTTGCGCCAGCCGGTGTGGGCATAGACCCGCTGCTCCCGAATATCGCTAGAGAGCGACTGGATCGCCGCCCGGGCATGATCCTTGGCGCCGAACGCCGGATACACGATCGCTTGCGCCCCTAAGTACTCGATCGCCCAGCTCATTCCGGCGAACTGGGCGGCTGGTATCAAGAAGCGAGCGCTGCGCCCCGCGAGCGAGGCCTCGATCTCGAAGTAGCGCCTGACCTCAGCTTCGTCGTCCTCACAAACGTCCCCTATTATTTGGGCAACGAAATTCGTTAACTGCACAGGTATCGTCCCGTTTTGTGTTGGTTTCTCCCAGAGCATCCCAGCAAGCGTGGCCCTATAAGGCCCGCCTGCGCCGACGTCATTGTCCGCGGCCTTTAGCTCCGGTGTCGCGAGATCGAGAAGCTCCACTGTAGTGCCGCCAGCCGCAAAGAAATCATCGAGGCCGACTTTCGTTACCGCCTCTCCGGGCTGGAGGTAGATAACGGACACGAAGGCGCCTCTTGCCTCCAAAAACGACTTCAGGCGCGCAAGCGCCGCGTGCACTTCTCGCTTGACCATCACGTCGGAGTCGAAGATGACAAACACCTGCCTGCCGTTCAGGGCAATCAACTCCCAATCGGCCAGGGCGGTCTTGCCGCCGTCCTCGTTGGCGCCCCTCCAGTTCCAGACGCCCAAGACATCGACGCAACAGAGACCTTGCGAGACCGCGCTGTCGGCCTTACGTATGCCCTCTGTGATTAACAGGGGTACCTTAGGATCGCCGAGATGCGGCCGTGCGGCTGGCGGAACGTCGAGCGTCATGCGCGCGCCAGCGAGGGTTTCATATTTGACTGGCTTGCCGTTTACAATTCGGGGCTCGTCCGGCCGGTGCTGGTAATGAACGCAGTCGCCGAAGACGTTGTAGACAGGGATCAGGAGCGTTGGAACGCTACGCTGAGACTTTCCAAATCCTTTGCGTTCTAAATCCGCCTTTCGTTCTATACTCCGGTAGCCGCGCGACAGTGCGACTTCGACAGAAATAGCGGAGGCCGCCAATAGAGCCACGTGCTGCGGTAGGAGGTGCGCGCCGTATTTATTCGCTGTGTTCTGCGATGGGAACATCATTGGCCGTTTCACGGTGTACCTCCTCCGTGTCACGATAAGGCGCCCCCCGGTCGCCCTCGCTAAGCAGCCGTTCGAGCGCCGCCCGGGGTACGAGTATCCTCCGACCTAGCTGGAGTACGGGGATTTTGCCCTCCTTGGCCATGGCGTAGGCCAGCCCGCGGCCGATGCCGAGGACTCTCGCCGCCTCATCGATGCTTACCGTTGCCTTTTCGGGCGAATCTGTGCGCATTCCTAACCTCCTTTTACGCTTCCTTCCTTTTAGTGTTTGACAGACTGAGTTTAGTGTCATACAATAGTGGCCAGAAGGGCTTAAGGTCAATCTATTGTCGCAAGACATGGACATCTTTTACAACGCCGAGGGAAACTTTATTCCTCCTTTTAGTATGACGAGCGCCGTTTTCGCCCCGGACGACGGCGTGGAGTTCTTCAGGGAACATGACGGCCGTGAGAGGATAGTATTTCCCGCGCGGCTAGAGTGGTTCTTAGGCACGGGCCGCCGCACCCCCTGGCCAGGTTGGCATCGGGTTGAGAACTTTAACCCTATGCGTTGCTTGCAAGAGTTCATCCTTATCGAGAGTCCCGAGCAAGCGATGCATTTCGCAAACCGCTATGGGCCACTGTGGGCGTGCGCAGGACATAAATGGCCTTGCCGGTGGCGGGGAGATGACTTTGGTGGTCACGGCTGGGCTAACGCGGAACGCCTCGAGTTGTGGCTTTTCAGTGCTTGCCAGATGAGCGCCACCTTGGAGGCGGCTCGCCGGCTACGTGAGGGCGAGCACGTCAGCCGCGAGGGCTGGGAGGCGATGGGATGGGGGCCGCCAGGCGAGCCTCTCGCTTTAGCCGAGGAAGGTTCACGTGTCGCCACCGTCGTTGCCTTTATGTTAGAGAGCCTGCACTGCCATTTCGGTTTAACTAGGCAGCTAGAGCCAGAGCTACACGCGGGCTTAGGCTTCCTAGGGAGCCTCTGGCAGCAGACGGTAGCGGTAATCGGTGGAGGACACAGTATCGCCATTTGTAGCGACTGCGGGAGATTGTATATCAGGGCCAACCGCGCGGCAAAGCGCGGCCAAAGGAACTACTGTGGCGAGTGCGCGGCCGGCAGCGGCCGGCAGCGCCTGTGGCGCCGGAGCGAGCAGAGGCGGGAGAAGGCAAAGGAAGGGAAGGGTACCTAAACATGTCAGGGACGATACGTAAGCGCGGCAAGAATTCATGGGCTGTCATCGTCGATATGGGCTACGACTCAGACGGCAAGCGACGCCAGGTCTGGCGCTCGGTTCAGGGCACGAAGAAGGACGCCGAGGCGTACCTTGTGCAATTGCTGCACCAACGCAACGAAGGCTTCGACATGCCGGCGGGCCGGATGACCGTAGGACAATATCTGCAGCGGTGGCTCGATGACTACGTAAGACTCAGTGTGGCGCCGAAAACCCTTCGCTTGTACGAGGATATCGTTAGGCGTCATGCTGGCCCGGCGCTTGGTGCAATTGCACTAACACGCCTCCGTCCTCAGCACATACAGGCTTACTACTCCAAATTACTGGAAAGCGGACGCCTGGACGGTTGTGGGGCCTTATCTGCGAAGAGCGTCCTACGCCACCATCAGATGCTACATCAGGCCTTCAAAATGGCCGTTCGCTGGCAACTGGTCTTGCTCAACCCATGCGATGCGGTGGAGCCACCTCGAGCCAAACGAACAGCAACCATCATGCCCGATCCAGAGGACGTAAACAGGCTTCTGGCCGCAGCGGACTCCAATCAATACGGAGCCATTGTTCGTTTCGCTGTCATGACAGGAATGAGAGTAGGCGAAATACTTGGCTTGCGGTGGACGGACGTTGATCTTGATGCAAGAGTGCTTCATATCCAGCAAACGTGCCAGTGGCTACCGCGTCAGGGCTTTATATTTAGACAGCCAAAGACAGCAACGAGCAGAAGGTCGATAGCCTTATCGTCCGAGACTGTTCGGGATCTGCGCCGACATAGGCAAGCACAACTTGAGGAACGACTGCTGCTCGGCCCCAACTATCAGGACAACGGCCTCGTTTTCGTGACTTCCCTAGGAACGCCGATCGAGCCAAGTAACCTCAGGCGCGCGTGGCTTAAGATACTCGCCAAGTCCGGGCTGAGCCACCTGCGCTTCCACGATCTGCGTCATGCGCATGCAACACTCATGCTCCGGCAAGGGGTTCACCCAAAGGTTGTGTCGGAGCGGCTTGGTCACGCCTCCGTCAATATAACCCTGGACACGTATAGCCATGTTCTACCAAACCTTCAGGCACAGGCGGCCGAGCAACTGGACGCACTTTTTACCGCCCACGAACCAGATTTGTTAGCAAATCGTTAGCAAATGATAAGTGCTATAAACAGAACGGGCCTCCCACGAGGCCCCTTTTGTATCTGAAAAGTGGTGGGCGATGGAGGACTCGAACCTCCGGCCTTCTCGGTGTAAGCGAGACGCTCTAACCAACTGAGCTAATCGCCCGCAGTATCGATGGTAGCCCAGTTGCCTAACGGAATCAAGACCGCTAACGTACCTGGGCATGCCGTTCGGACGCTACAGTATATAATAAGCGTTGATATGAACCGAGACAGTATAGATTTCCAACAAGCCAACGATATCGACTCAGAAGTTTTCGGCGAGCCCGGCCATCGCACCTTTCGTATTCGCATCCGGAAGGGCTCGGACACGGCGTCGCTCTGGATCGAAAAGCAACAGCTCCAGGCTTTGTGCATCGCGATGCGACAGATCTTGGAGGAATACCAGGCGCCGGACCCTACTATCTTGCCTCGATTGCCTATGCCAACCTTCCCTGAGCAAGTGCCTATAGACTTTAAAATAGCTCGCTTATCTTTAAGTTGGGACGAGAACAACCACCATTTCGCTATCAGCACCGAACCACAAGAAGCAACCGGTAACGAGCCGGCCAATTTCCGATGTGAAGTCGATATCCCCCAGGCTGTCGCTTTCTGCAACTTAACGGAAGAGATCGTAGCCTCTGGCCGGCCGATATGCCCACTATGCTTGGAGCCTATGGAACCGGGCGGCCATACATGCGTCCGGACTAACGGCCACTTTAAGGGTCGGCCGCTGCCGGAAGTCGGCCAGGAAGACGACGAAGACTAGGCGATCTGCGGCTGATAATTCACTCGAAGCAGGTTAACCCGACGATTGACGAGGCAAGCGCCAAAATGATATGCTGTATCGCGCGTAAGAGGCTTTTAGGAGCCTCTTCTCGATTTAAGACAGGCCGAAGTGGCGGAAAGGCAGACGCGCTGCGTTCAGGGCGCAGTGCCCGAACGGGCGTGTGGGTTCAAACCCCACCTTCGGCACCATAAGTAAAGCGCTCGTAGCTCAGCGGATAGAGTCCGCCATAGGCGGAGAGGCTGAGGCAAGGTTTAAAACTTCGAGTGCAACCATAAAAGACGCGCTCGTAGCTCAGCGGATAGAGTGCAGCCCTGCGGAGGCTGAGGTCGTGGGTTCGAATCCCGCCGAGCGCGCCACTTCTTCTACGGTCGTTGTTTTCCGCCTAAGGCGGACCGCGTTAGTTCAACCCGATATGGTTTGGCACGTTTATATACTGATGAACCAAGACGGCCGCCACTACGTTGGTGTTACAGGACGTGATCTTAATCAGCGCTTTGAGGAACATAACGCTGGTTACAGTCGTTGGACACGTGGGCATCGTCCCTGGCGTCTTGTTTACTCGGAACCATACGATACCAAGTCGTTAGCTCTTAACCGCGAACGTTTCTTCAAGACCAGTAATGGACGACGGCTTAGGGATAAGCTCCTCGCTGATAAGCTATCACAGGGTAGCAGTTAGCTCAGCGGATAGAGTCCGCCATGGGCGAGAGGCTGAGGTCGTGGGTTCGAATCCCGCCGAGCGCGCCACTCCCCTTTCAGCCGGTATCTATGCCTGAACGGCCTTGTTGTAACGCGATTGCAACAAGCGCTCTAGGCCATGAAACGCCCCTGTAAGCCGTCACTCGTCATACTGTAGCTGCACATCTCGCAAACTTGTCGCCAACTTGCGGCAAAGAAGAAGGTAAAAGGAGGTTGCAGTATGGCATCCATCACCAAGGACATAGAAGTCAAAGTTCCAGTGCCCACCGTCTATAACCAGTGGACGCAGTTCGAGGAGTTCCCACGCTTCATGGAAGGCGTCCAGGAAGTCCGCCAACTCGACGATACCCGCCTCTACTGGGTAGCCAACATAGGCGGCAAACGCAAAGAGTGGTACGCCAAGATCACCGAACAGGTCCCAGACCGCCTCATCTCCTGGGAGTCCGAGGCCGGCGCCGATAACGGCGGCATCGTCTCCTTCGAGCCGATGGGCGATACGACCCATATCACCCTGGAGCTTATCTACAACCCCGAAGACATCTTGGAGAACGTTGGCGATAAGATGGGCTTCGTGGGTCGCCGGGTGCAGGGAGACCTCGAGAGCTTCAAGGACTACATCGAGTCCAGGGGCGTGGAGACTGGCGCCTGGCGCGGCACTATCCACGGCGGCCAGGAGTCAGGCCAGAGCGGAATGACCTCAGCCTAAACGAAATTTACTGAAGGGAAAGGCGGGCTAATAATTAGCCCGCCCTTCCCTTATGCCAGCAGACGCTCAGCGAGCCTTAGCCTTCGTTCTCTTGGCCTTCTGGCGCCGGCTGAGACTGCTCTCGCCATTGCCTAACTTTTTGAAATGAGTCTTTAGTTTAGCTAGTTGTTCATCACTGAGGTCCTCAGCGGTAACTAGCTTATTGTCGGCGCCGACAATATGGACTATCAATTCATCGAGTTTAGCGTGCAGCGCCCTTGTGTCCCTGTTCTGGGTGTTCTGAATAAGGAACACCATTAAGAAGGTAGCTATCGTAGTGCCGGTGTTGATAATAAGCTGCCGGGTGTCGGAGAAACGGAAGGTCCAGTAACTAGCCAAACGACAGTAACGCCGAATGCTAGGACGAAAGCCCATATCGACCCGGCCAAGTTCGAGGTGTTGGTAGAAAACCTTCGAAAAGTTTCTTCAGGTATATAAGCATTCCAGTACCTTCATTATCGACTGGACGCAAATCAAGGGAAGCCGGCAATGCCGGCTTCCCTTTTTTGATATGTTGATCCCGACTTATCCATCAATGCGCATGACCACGTCCGTAAAAACCACCACTCAATGCCAGGACCAACACAACTCCCAGAAGAATGAAAAAGAGCGGATGCACGAGCGCCCCCAGGCCACCAAACAAAGCCAACAATAAAATGATCAACAATAACGCTAAGAGCATTTAGTACCCTCCATTTCCTTAGAACTTTTCCACTACAGAGCAGCAACGCCAGGATAGCGAAGGCATAACGACGCCGATAGAGAACCTTGCGCAGCCATAACAATAGGTGCGTGCTTGGCCAGGTTTTTGCATAACTACTATTTTTATGTTTTCGCAACGAAGTTAGCTTAATTTTTATCTACACGTAACTATGCAAGGCATAGCATTAACAAGCCGAACACATAAGTTCGGCGAAGAAGCTTGCTAACAGGCGCAGCAGATGTATTTCGGTACTCATCCACTTCATCTCCCAAGCGAAACGGCCATCCCAGATGCCCTAAGGTGGTTAGCCAGGGCATTGGTCATACCCGCCGCTATCCTCGTACTCCTGATAACGACAAGGCTGGTCGCTAGTTATGAAACGGGTAGCGTAAGCCGGTCAAGCGACGTTCAGACTGACGTCGCTTCGATAACCGATGGGCTAGGTCAGGCGGCAACCCCTGAGTTAACGTCGCCCGATCAGCCGAGACCGTTTTCCGAGAGACCGGACTGGCTGTCTTACAGCAGTCATAATGTGCCTTTTAGCATCGAATATCCAGATGGGTGGACCATCTCACCGGCCACTTATACGGAAACGCCTTCAGGCCCGCAGGAGACGTTCTTCATCGCCAACCCGCTTTATATGGCTAATTACAACTCTGAACCATTGGAGAGGACAGTGTCTGGGGCCATCAAGATAGACGTCTTCTACACGTCACTCGACCCGTCGAACGCTTTTTCGGAGGGTTCAGTTACTGTCATCAAGTCGTTTAGAGGTAGAGTCAGCGGGCTTCCCGCGGAGATCGTCGTCTGGCAGGACGACCAGAACATGGCTACCGGCTTCAGCATGAGGCTGCAATTCGGCGAGCTGGGAGCCATTTACTGCAGCGCGTGGATGGGCTCTCCGGGCAGTTTGGATGCGCTGGGCCAAGCCTGGAACGCCTGCGAAAGCATTAAGGCGGCGCAGCTAAGTTGACGGACGATTTATACTAAAGCGCTTGCCAGAGGCGTCGTCCATCTAATCTAACGATCCGCCCGAACCCCGGCTCAGCGAAATGGCTTGCGCCAATCGTCATACCCTCAGCTTCCATTCGATCGCTTAGCCAGCGGCGCGTCTCGCGCGCCATCGTTTTGTCGGCATCGTACATGAAGGCTACGTCTGGCTGCATGAGCTGAGCAGGATGAGCGGCGACGTCGCCCAGGATGACCGCCTTCTGATTGCCCGATGAAACCAACAGGCACATGTGACCGGGCGTATGGCCGGGAGTGTGCAGAGTTGTCATCTCATCGGTTACTGTGTGCTCCCCGGAAACAAGCTCTAACGCGTCGAACTCGACCAGCGGATCGACACACTCTTCAACGAAGGGACGCCTCTCCATCTCCGGGCTATGGACAGAGTCCCAGTCCTCCTGATGTATAACGTACTTCGCGTTGGGAAATGTGACGGTTCGCTCACCGTTTTCCATGACAACGTTCCAGCCGACGTGATCGAGATGAAGGTGGGTGAATACGACCGTATCGACGTCCTCGGGCTCGATGCCCACCGCACGAAGCCCGGCCAGCAGGCGACCATCGAGGCCGGCGTTCTTAGCGAAGGGCGAGTCGGCCGGGCCGACGCCTGTATCGACCAGGACAACACGCCCTTTCGACATCAACAGGTAGCATCCAAATTCCTCGCGCCAGACGCCCCGCTCGCGGAACGTTTCCGGATAGCGCTCGTAGTAGAAGCCCAATCGACAGGTGCATCCGAAGGGAAGATCTCCTCCAATGAGCGGCTAGGGTACTGCACGCCATCTGAGACCGCGACGATCTCGACGTTGCCGACTTTAATTTTCTTGTTTGTCACTTTTGTACTCCTAATTGCGTCACCTTTTGTAACGCTTCAATCAACAACGCTATACCTGTTGAATATCAGCGCTTTCAAGAACGCAGGCCTCTCCGACGCGACGCACATGCCAGACGCCGGAGAATGTCCTCTCCAAGATCCCCTGAACAGTCATATCCTTAGCGGCTACACGAACTGAGACGTTAGTGAGTTCGCCCTCTTGGCCTATCGCTTGGGGTTGCTCGATCAGCCTAACCTCCTGCGTATAGGCGTAACCGCCAGCGAAATCTGGGAAGGATTGGGCTTCCCGGAACGCTTCGCCGAGATAGCCGTAAGCGATGTGCAAGTCTCCAGTCGCCAGCGCTAGATAGAAGTCCCCTACCGCTTGCGTCGCATCACTACAGGCGAGCGGCTGAGCAATGCCTTCATATATCTCCCACGCTCGCTCGTAGTGAACAATCGCTTTATCGAAGTCCCCTTGTATTTGATGAGCGTGACCGACCCGAACTCGTATCGCACTTTCGATGTCAGGCGCGGTGTCGAAATCACCGCGACTAAGGCGCGCCTCCGTCTCTTCGATGAATTGCGAATAGATTTCGAGAGCCAGAACGCGCTCGAACGACCGCCCGTCCCATTGATACGCCGCGGGCCAGACTATGCCGAGAGCCGTAGGGAAAACGGCTATGGAGTGCGTCACGATCTCCGGCTTGCTATCGCCGACGACATTTCGAAATTCGTGCCCTGGATGGTCACTGCTGCCATCGAATACTTTACTATAGCGATCGCCACCCCACCGCCATACGGAAAGCACGGGAACGCCGCGCGCCCCCACCCGGCCTTTCAGTAGGACCTCATCGCTGCTATCGCCGGTAAGTTCGCGAAGCTCTAGGCTCTCGAAGTTATCCCAAAAAGGCTCGACCGCCAGGTTAGTAAGCGAACCCTCCCCTTGATGAAAGGCTGCTAGTAGGACGACGGGCTGGTCTTTGAGCAACTCTTCACCCGTCACAGAATAGGCGATGTAGGCATCCTGTCCGCGCCCGCGCAGATCATCGCAGACCAGGGCTAGCCTCTCGATCTGGTCGAAGGGGACGGCGCTGGTATCGAACACCGTCTCGACGTCTTGTAGGACGTATGAAACGGCCCCTTGGGGCGGCCAGTAGGCATTTAGGTCATCCCAATCAGGGCAAGCGGTCGGCAGAGAAGCCGTTGGCGTAGGGGATGACGTAGTCGAAGGCGTCGTAGCGACCGGCTCTATAGTGAGCGCCGGGGTATCTTCATCATCGCCACAAGCGAGACATAGCAGCAGCACCGCTGAAAGTAGAACGCCCCATACTTTTGCAACTTTTGCGCTTGTCACATCGCCTCACTATCTCGGTTGAGGATAACAAGGGCGATTGCGAATGTGCAACTGAAGTTATGCTTACGCCCATTTGATCATTTCCAACTCACAGGGAGGATTGTTCATTCTTGTATCTTCAATGGGGAGGGTGGGAGAGGCCGAGTCATTCTTGGTCGGGAGAGGCCGTTATTCAGCAAGGCGCTCCCATCCCATAGCTTTCTAGAGCCCGAACAGTTGTCCAGGACCAAGAGTCCGCATGATGCAAGACCGGGCCAAGAAGGAGCCACCGTGAAAGGAGAAGGAATGGCGACAGTATCTGTAGGGATAGACGTTTGCAGTGCGGCGTTAGACGTGAGTCTATGGCCCAATGGTGAGCAGTGGCGCACAACCAACGATGCGCCAGGGGTCGCTGAGTTGGTCGAACGCTTGAGGTCATTGGACCCCGTGTCGGGTCATTATGGAGGCCAGCGGCGGAGTGGAATTGCTGGCGGCGGGGACTTTGGCGGGGGCCGGGTTACCCGTGGTGGTGGTGAATCCCCGCCAGGTGCGGGACTTTGCAAAAGCCAGTGGCCGGCTGGCCAAAACGGATAGCATAGATGCCCAGGTGCTGGCCTGGTTTGGCGAAGCGCTACAGCCTGTTGTGCGGCCCCTTCGGCTCTGAGGAGAGCCGGGCACTGGAGGCGCTCTTGAGCCGCAGACGCCAGCTGGTGGAGATGCTGACGGCGGAGAAGCAACGCTTGCAGCGGGCTCCGGCGGTAGTGCAAGCAGGCATCCGGGAACATATCCGCTGGTTAGAGGAGGAACTAGCGGTCTTGGAGAAGGAGTTGCAGGCGCGTATTGAGAGCAGTCCCCTGTGGCGGGCCAAGGAGCGTATTGTCCGGAGCGTGCCTGGCGTTGGGAAAGTGGTAAGCATGACCCTGCTAGGACATCTCCCGGAAATTGGCACTCTCACTCGCAGTTCTATCGGCGCTCTAGTAGGGGTGGCACCAATGAATTGGGATAGCGGCGCCTCAGGGGGCGCCGGAACATCCGTGGCGGCAGAGCACCAGTCCGCGCCGCCCTTTATATGGCAGCGTTGGTCGCCGCTCGCCACAATTCGGTGATCCGCTCCTTCTATCAACGCTTGTTGGCCGCAGGTAAAGCTCCGAAAGTGGCCCTCATTGCCTGCATGCATAAACTGCTCACTATCTTGAACGCTATGGTGCGCACTATGACCCCGTGGCAGCCAAAAACCCTTGACCTTTAAGACAGTTGCTGAGGGTTAAAAAACCTCAGTCGGACCTGAGAGGGGCGGCTCGCGAGCCGCCCCTACAAGGAGGCGGACAGGACCAAGTCCTTGCACCCAAACCACTTCGGCAGGTCCTGACCCCTAGCTGGTCGCTGGGCGGGCAGGGCAAGAGGGCTGCGCTATGCCGCTCACACGTAGATTCTTCGCTCCCGGAGTTTATCCTCTCCGAAGGCGACTCGCAGGGCAAGAGCTTGCCGAAGGGATCGCTTAAGAATGACCATTTTTTGAGTGAGGTCGAGGCCATACTTATTGACAGAGCATTAATATCTCGCTAACATTCTGCGAAAGAATCGTTCTTTTAGAATGCATATTACGTTTACACTTGACATCCCGCGCTTAGGGAGTCCGTTTTGAGCGACTCAGCGGAGGGCGACCAATCTGGTCGTCATGACCCTCTAGCCCCGCTTCGACATCGCAGCTTCGTTCTCTTCGTCGCTAGCCGCGCTATCCTCACCACCGCTCAGTCGTCTCTGCAGGCGGCGATCCTGTGGCAGGTGTACGACATCTCGAATTCGGCGCTCCAGCTCGGTCTGATCGGGCTTGCGCGCTTCGTCCCGTCTCTGCTCCTAAGCCCCTTCGCCGGAGCCGTCGCCGACAGGTATGACAGGCGTACCATCTTGATGATATCGCACCTGTCCCCTCTAGCCGCCTCAGCCGTGCTCTTCTTTACAACGCTAAGCGGCTCCGTGAACCTCTCAATGATCTATGGGCTGATGATCGCCTTTGCGATAACCAGTTCGTTCGAATATCCCGCGCGGCAGTCGCTTATCACTCAGCTAGTGCCGCCACAAATATTCCCTAATTCCGTCTCATTTAACTCAGCTATCCAGCAACTTGGGTTCATCATCGGGCCGGCATTCGCGGGGGTCGCCATCGGCGTGGCCGGAATAGAGTTGGCTTACGGCGTCAATGTTGTCCTGGTCGCCGGAGCGATCGTCACCCTGGCCTTCGTCCGTGCGCAGTATGGGACAGCGCCGCGCGTCGCTATATCCTTAAAAACTGTAGCGGAAGGCGTACGCTTCGTGTTCCACCACCAGATATTGCTCAGCGCTATGGCCCTCGATATGTTCGCGGTCATCTTCGGTGGCGCCCAAGCACTGTTGCCGATTTACGCCGAGGAGATTTTAGGCGTTGGACCAGCAGGATACGGCCTGCTTAGCTCTATGCAAGCCGCGGGCGCAGTCGTCACTTCGTTCCTGTTGGTGCTGCTGCCGCCGGTTAGGAACTCCGGTCGCGCCCTCATACTGGCGGTTGCCGCCTACGGTCTGGTGACGATAGGCTTCGGCTTATCGCGTTCTTTCCCGCTATCCCTCGCTCTGTACTGGCTCGTCGGCGCGACGGACCAAGTGAGCGTGGTTATGCGGCAGACCACGATCCAGCTAGCGACGCCAAACGATTTGCGCGGGCGGGTAAGCTCCGTGAACCAGGTGTTTGTGGGCGCTTCGACGCACGTCGGCGCCATCGAAAAGGGCACGGTGGCCGCCGCCACAAACGCCACTTTCGCCGTAACGACCGGCGGTCTTGCGGCCCTAGCCGTTCTAGCTTTCGTCGTAGCGAAAGCGCCGGCGTTATGGCGCTACCGGATACCGACCGCGCAAGAGGCTATGGAGGCGGAGGAGAAAGCGGCAGCTTCGCGAGCGGCACAGCCTGAGGTCGCGCAGCAGAAGGCGCAATAGATCCGGGAAGTGCTAGAGGAGCAGCAATATCCCTCTAATGAGCGCTAGAGTTCCGAAGATTACAAACAGGCCCGCCGCGACCACGGCGGCTAACCTCTCCGGTATACGCTTCTTAGCCAGCACTCCTGCCATTATAGCCACTGCGTCGGCAGTGACCATACCGAGAGTAGAACCCAACCAAACGGCTACGAACCCTTCCTGGTTTCCCGCGATAGATACGGTAGCCAATTGAGTTTTATCCCCAAGCTCCGATAAGAAAAACGCCGTAGTAACCAGCGAAAAGGCCCCGAAACCGGTCGCCGCGGCCGTTTTTCCATGCTCATCGCTAAGAGTGTCTCCGCGGAGCCCCCAGGCTGCGAAGAGGTAGAACGACAGGCCAACTACAATTAGGACGGCGGATTCTGGTAATAGATCGGCGGCCGCGACCCCTATTGCAGTTGAGCCGAGATGGACAATCAGAGTAGCGACAGTCACCCCCAGGATGACGATCCACCACTTATAACGGGTCGCAAACCAGAGGGCTACAAGTTGCGATTTATCTCCCAGTTCTGCCAGGAAGATGAGCGAGGCAGATATCAAAAAGGCCGACATGAGTTCCTCCTCGTGCCGACCTTTCGAGAACATTTTCGGCCGGCACACTAAATAAAGTGTGTAGGCCGAAAGTCTCGTCCACTGCTTTTGGCAGCCGTACCACCGTCCTCTTTCGAGGAAGCATGTCGATGATACGTTGGGGACTACTCCCCTTCGGATGGCTCTATTCTATCATGAAATGCAGTTCTCAAACAACGCGCTGCCAGGAATAGAAGTAGCATGTCAGTTATAGGGAGTCGAGGTGCGTAGCGGCGGTGGAGGATTTGTGGCCTACCGCATTGGCGGATTTCACTTTAGAATCACCGTGGGGACCAGCAGGCGTCAGACCACGGAGGGAGGTTCCAAATGCGCCGGGACGTCACGTTCAGTTCGGAAGGGGCGGACCTCAGCGGATGGCTGTATGTGCCGGATTCCAGACCACCATGGCCGATCGTAGTCATGGCCCACGATTCTCAGCTACCCGGCACATGACGGCGGACAAGTACGCGGAAGCTCTGTGTGCGACGGGCTTAGCTGTGCTGCTTTACGATCACCGGGGTTTCGGTCAAAGTGGCGGCGAACCGCGTCAGCAGATCAACCCCTGGATCCAGGCTCGTGGTTACCGCGATGCTATTTCCTTTGGAAGCACGCTTGACGGCATCGACCCCGGCCTGATCGCGATTTGGGGCGATAGTCTTAGCGGCGGCATCGCCCTCGCCGTCGCAGCCATCGACCAGCGAGTCGCAGCTCTGGTCGTGCAGGTGCCTTCTATGGGAGCCGAAGTGCCTCCCGCAGATCCGGATGGCTCTCTTTACCAGGCATTCAGGGAGACGGTTCTCTCTGGTGTCGTTGAGCCATCTAGCGAGGAAGTGTCCGGCCCGCTGCCGGTGGTGTCCGACGATCAAGTTCGCCAACCCCCAGCCCTCCGGCCGCTTACAGCACACCGATGGTTTAGCGAGTACGGGGGGCGCCCCGGGACAGGATGGGTGAACGAAATCACGCGCGCCCAACCGAAGACGCTAGTGCCGTGGCAGCCGGGCCTCTGCGCGAGACACGTCTCTTGTCCAACCCTGTTTCTTGTGGCTCCCGACGACGAGATGCCAGCCTCCTTACCAGCGGTAACGCGTCACGCCTACGAACAGCTGGCAGGGCCGAAAGAATGGGTAGATCTCGATGGCGGTCACTTCGGTTTACTGTACTTCCCGAGTGAAGCCTACGAGCGGGCGTCGTCCATCCAGACGCGGTTCCTTTCTGAGCACTTGTTAGCGCGGAGGCGTCTGTAGACCCTGCCTCTTGATATCGGCAGCATAATGCGAAGGGCTGGAAAATCTAGTTATGAGTTATGAGGCCGATATAGATGCTAAGACCTTCTCGGCCTCTCGCGCGCCAGCGTAGTCGTCTTCGTCTTGATCGCTACATTACGAATGAGTAGACCCAAGGGTGCCCCTCTGATTCTGATTCGTCCCTCTACTGGTGTTCCCGCCAGGTACTCTTCCTCGGCTCAGGTTGAGGCGGTGCTGTCTCCATGAGGCCGATCCTCTCGTAATCAAACAAATTCCAGTCTGTAATCACCCCAAACGTCGTTACGCCCCCCGCATACTGCAACCCAGCTCTCTTGGTCCAGCCGCCGTACGGACGCCAACTGCTATCTATGCCAGGCGTGTTATGCACCGGTACGCCGCTGTCGGCATGCCAGTTAGCGTCCCAGAGCCACGCCTCATGAGCGAAAGGGAAGGCGGCTTCTAGGCTGCCGAAGGCCAGCGACCACATGTGCTGGCTGCTATATACTCCCAGCTTGAAGTGACCATGCGACTGGGCCTTGAGAGCTTCCCAGGCCGCTACCGCGCGCTCCATGGGCATAGACCTGCCCGGCTCTATGTCGATAGCAACCTTGCAGCGCTCGTACCACTCGCCAGCAGCCCAGCGCCCTTCTTGGATGATCTCGTTAACGTCCTTATCTTTAGAGGGAACGATGAAGTAGACGCCGATGTCTGCGCCTGCCTGCCAGGCCATCTCGAGCTGGTAAGCACATTCAGGGTTGGGGCCAAGGCCTCCACCTGGTTTACCTCCCCAGGCCTGGATGATGAACACCCTGTCGCCGACAGCCACGATCCTCTTGAACCAGTCAAAGGATGGACGTCCCTGATAGGCAGAGATATCGGTGCCCGTTACCTGACTTACGACCAGCGGCTGTCCCGGATCTGGAGGAGGTGATACCGGCACCTCGCTTTCCATGAACGGCAAAGGGTCGAGCTGGTAGAAGCCCGCCCAAGTAACCCATGATCCCTCAGGGCTTACTTGGCTCCGGTTCCACAGGGCGAAGTGCAGATGCGGACCTTCGCTATAGCCGGTGTTGCCCGACTGGCCGATAAGCTCTCTTACATCTACCGTTTGCCCTGGGGACACTGCAAACTCGTTCAAGTGCAGGTATCTGGAACGGTAGCCACCCTCGTGGTCGATTTCGATGAACCAGCCAGCTAGCTTGTCCCAGGCCGTTGTCACCACTGTACCCGGAAGGCACGCTACAACTGGTGTCCACTCCGGTACAACTATGTCTATAGCACCATGCGATCCCCACGGCCTCGTGTCGTAGAAGCCGCTAATTATGTTGTCAGGCCCCCCCACAGGGCCATCTTAGATGACTCATTTCTTCGCCCTACCTCTTTTGTGCCTTTAAAGTGGAGAACCCCTGCAAACCATCACCTACTATAGTGAAGCATCCCGAAGGACTTTTGACCACCTAGCGCCTCCTGCATGCGAAGGCATACCGGGTCATCCCCCGCCGAGCGGCAGTCGCCTTCCGCAGCGACACAGCTTTACCCCTGTCGGGTTAAGTGCGCGAGTACAGCCTCGAATTCCGCCGTCGGTGAGAACTCAACGTATTCGCAGTCCTCAAGCGCCTCGGGTGCATGGCCGGGAGCCCAATAGAAGGCCTGCCCCGCCTCATAGTCCTGGCTGCCGCTCTTTGTCTTCATACGAAGCTTTCCTTCGAGCATATAACCCCAATGCGGGCATTGGCAGAGGTCATCTGGAAGGCCTACAGTGGCCGGCGCAAGGTCGACACCCTTGGGCAGTCGCACCCAGACAGCGGTCATATTTCCAACTTCTTTCGTGCGTAATTCTACGCCGTCCGCTTCTAGGCGTATAGGCAGATCCAGGCGCGTTAAGGATTCCATGGCGACCTCCTAAGTCCTGAAAATTTGTTCGCCGATTGCCGATTCGCGAGCACCTAAAGTATTGGCACCGAAGAATACGATATCAAGCATAGGCTCGGACCGATCTCGCGGTTTAGATGCACTTAGCTAGTAAACTGACAGCCTAGGCGTCGAGTTCTTCCAATAGCAAGTCCGGTATCGGCGACAAAGCACCGTTGTTGCAATCCCAATACTGATCCCAGGCGAAATGCATGATGCGTTCCGCTCTGTCTAAGGCTATTGCAGTTTTTAACATCCACGGGGCGCGGCGGCCACTCACTCCCACGTCGCGAAGAATTAAACCGGGATGTCCTGTGCCACGAGGAGCGCCCGGTAGTGACGGTTAACCATCCGCCATCTCTTCAGAAGCCGCTCGCAATTACGATTCACAGTATCCACAGTATCCAGTGTAGGAAAATGGCGAAATATTGATGTCGATAGAGATGCGTGGTGGGCGGTGGAGGATTTGAACCTCCGGCCTCCTGCGTGTGAAGCAGCCGGCTGTAAGCGCTATGGCTCAGGTATAGGGAGTGCAACGAAAAACGTCCAGTTATCATCTGGAAAACTGCCGTAGGCGCGACAGGAGGCAAGTAAAGTCTGCTGCTGCCTTTTTTAGGCCGGGCTACTTAGCCCTCGCCTCGTGCACATATCTTATCACCAGCCGCTGGTGGAAGCAGCCGAAGAAAGAGGATGGAACCGAAATGCAGAATTTGCCTCGCGAAGGGGGTCATAAGTTTGGAATCAGAGCAGAATCTTCCCGCTATCTATGAAGGCCACGTACAAACATCCATGCCTCGGCATAGAGGAAGAGCCAACTAGTAAGAAAACCTTACTAGTTCAAGAGGAAGGACAGCGCGAGGTTAAGCGGGACGTAAGGCACTACAACCTCGACATGCTTCTTTCGGTCGGATATCGCGTCAGTTCAGCCCTACGGCACGTCCTCATCAGCCCGCAGTACCATCGTTACGCCCACGGCGCCTCGGTGCTCAACCGTCTGCCCCGGCCGCCCGTCTAGGTGCTCAGTGATGAAGCTGAGCGCGGCCAGGCGAGCGGCCGGGGGCGCATTCGGGTTCAGCACCATGTCGATGGCCACCGCGGCGAGTGCATCCGTCTTGCGCTGTCCATCGGGCAGCTTGCCGCGCAGCGCTCGCTCTAGCGCCTCGCGCAGCGATGGACGCCCGCCCCCTGGCCTCGCGCCACCAGTGTTTGCTCTTCTTCCACCCCAGCCGTTTGCCATAGTTCATCCTTTGATGGTTCCAATCCGGTAAACCATCAAGGGGAATGCACCCTCGCGCATTATACCGCGATTTTTAGCGCTGTGATTGCAGATCATTCGGAAGCCATCATAATCACGTAGGGGCCTGCTCTCCTCTCCACAGTGAAGCCCAGCACCTCCATCCGTGCGATGCGTGCGCGAAGGGCAGGGCCTGCTTGGAGTATGACGGCTCCTATATTGTAGTCCTCGACAAGCTGGGCAGGCGGTAGTACTAACGGCTCATTGATGTTCTCCGCCGTGGGGACGAAGCTGAACTGCACCTCCATACGGTTAGAGCCGAACATCCGCACAAGGACGCCCTCTGTGGTGAGACCTAAGATGCCTGACCCCTCAGGTATGGTGATACGAAGATGGGGTTCTGACGGCCCCCTAGGACGGAAAAACCCCGCTGGGGTCGCGAGAAGCTGCGAGTGCTTTTGGTGCAGGAGGGGATCTATATTTCGGCGAAGGGCATAGATAGGGCTGCGCGGCAAGCTGCCCGATGGACAGCGCAAGACGGATGCACTCGCCGCGGTGGCCATCGACATGGTGCTGAACCCGAATGCGCCCCCCAACGCGCGCCTGGCGGCGTTAAGCTACATCACCGAGCACTTGGACGGGCGTCCGGGGCAGACGGTGGAGCATCGCGGCAGCATGGGCATA